>NZ_JARVRN010000004.1:0-232653 GCF_030209655.1 Curtobacterium sp. MEB011
TCACCGTACTTGTAATACGGGGGTTGCGGGTTCAAGTCCCGCTGCCGGCCCCAGACGAAGCGATGCCCCGGGCGAAGTCTCGCCCGGGGCATCGGCACACGGAACGCGGATCAGGGGGCGTTCCGGGCGCTGGACGCGGTAACCAGCCGGTCGTGCGACGAGGATGACACCTCACCGACCCGCGCGTCCACACCCTGACCCCACATCCGCGGAAATCCGCACGATGTGCACGAACGCGAAACGGCGCGGTCCGGCCGACGCCCGCCGACTCAGCGCCCGCCGGCTCAGCGCCCGCCGGTGATCTTCCGTTCCCGCTGCGCGACGCCGGCCGTGCCGTAGGGGTAGTCGTCGATGCGGGGAGCGCTGGCGTCGGTCAGCCGGGCGAGCTCGTCGTCGGTGAGCACCAGGTCCGCGGCACCGAGGTTGTCCTCGAGCTGCGACAGGGTGCGGACACCGAGGATCACGCTCGTGACCGCGGGCCGGGCCAGCAGCCAGGCGAGTGCGACCTGCGACTTCGACGCGTCGTGGGCGTCGGCCACCTCGGAGACGGCGTCGAGCACCTCCCACGTGCGCTCGTCGCCGTTGCGGGCCTCCCACGCCTCCATGCCGCGCTCCGGGTTCTCGCCCAGGCGGGTGGCGCCGGACGGGGCCTCGTCGCGCTGGTACTTGCCCGACAGCCAGCCGCCGGCCAGGGGCGACCAGGGCAGCAGGCCGATGCCGGCGTCGAGGCAGGCGGGCACGACCTCGTGCTCGATGTCGCGGACGAGCAGGTTGTACTGCGGCTGCAGGGTGACCGGCGGTGCCCAGCCGTGCGCCTTCGCCTCGTAGACGGCCTTGGTGACCTGGTAGCCGAGGTAGTTCGAGAACCCGTACGAGCCGATCTTGCCGGCGGACACGGCGTCGTCGAGGAACCGCAGGGTCTCGTCGATGGGGGTCAGGGCGTCCCAGGCGTGCATCTGGTACAGGTCGATGTGGTCGACGCCGAGCCGTTCGAGCGAGGCGTCGAGGGCCACGCGCAGGTGTCGTCGGGACAGCCCGAGGTCGTTCGGACCGTCGCCCTGCGGGAACCGGCCCTTGGTGGCGAGGACGACCTGCGCCGCCTCGGTGGGGTGTGCTGCGAGCCAGCGGCCGATGATCCGCTCGGACTCGTTGCCGGAGTAGACGTCCGCCGTGTCGACGAGCGTGCCACCGGCGGCCACGAAGGCGTCGAGGATGGCGTGTGAGGTGGGTTCGTCGGCTTCGCTGCCGAACGTCATGGTGCCGAGGGTCAGCGTCGACACCGATGTCCCGCTGTTGCCGAGGAGTCTGTAGTCCATGGCGGGGACGGTACGCCCGGTGGGGTCCGACCGAGGGGACCCACGAGTACCCCTCAGCGCGGGGCGGACAGGAACCGCAGCGCCGCTTCGCGGAACGGCCGCGAGGTCGGTGCGTTGAAGTGGTTGCGCCCCGGGATCTCGAAGAAGGTGGCGTCCGGTGCGGCCTCGGCGAGCCGGACCGCACTGTCGCGGATGCCGTCCTCACTGCCGGCCGCGATCAGGAGCGGCTGCGCCGGGGCGTTCTGCGGGGTCGGCTCGATGCTGTTCCGCATCCCCTCGACCATGGCCACGAGCGCGCCGAGGTCGTTGCCCTCGACGTTGCCCGCCATCGTCAGGTAGCCGTTCGTCACGCGGTCCTCGATCGGGGTGCCGTCGGCGATGTAGGCCTTCGCCTGGTCGACGCGGACGCGGCGCATCGGGTCGGCGTCCGGGATCCCGCCGAAGACTGCTCGCGAGATCCGGCCCGGCAGGCGTTCGGCGGTGTGCCAGCCGACGCGGGCGCCGAGCGAGTAGCCGAGGTACGCGACGTCGTCGAGCAAGTACGTGTCGATGACCGTGGTGACGTCGGCGACGAGCAGGTCCATCGAGTAGGCACCCGGATCGTGCGGCTTCGCGCTCGCGCCGTGCCCCCGCTGGTCGAGCGCCAGCACGCGGTAGCCGGCACGGACCAGGTGTCGCGTCCAGCCCGATGCGTGCCAGTTGAGCACTGCGCCGGAGGCGAACCCGTGCACCGCGATGACGGCCGGGGCGTCGGGGTCGCCGAAGTCGTAGGTCGCGAGTCGCAGCCCGTCGGGCGACATCACGAACCGGGGGCGGGGCGCTTCGGGGACGAGTGACATGTCCTCTCCAGCGTATCGGGGCAGTGTGGTCGCCATGGACGGCTACGGCGGCGATCAGATCCGGGCGGCGGAACGCCCCCACCTCGACGCGGGGGAACCGCTCATGCAGCGAGCCGCCGCAGGGCTCGCGCGGATCGTCGGCGACCTGCTGGACGACCCGGCCGTGCGGCCGATCGACGGGCCGGGATCGGTCCTCGTGCTGGCGGGCAGCGGCGACAACGGCGGGGACGCCCTGTTCGCGGGTGCTCGCCTGGCAGCAGCCGGGAGGCACGTGGCGGTCCTGCGCGTCGGCTCCCGTGTCCACGAGGCCGGCCTGGCAGCGGCGCTGGACGCCGGCGCCCGTCTGCTGGACGGCGCGTCCGGCACCTCGGGACCGAACGCGGGCGGAGCGGCCGACATCCTGCGGGCAGCCGGCCGGAGCGACGGCGAGCGCCTGGCCGACGTCGCGACCGAGGCGGCACTCGAGGCCGACCTGGTGCTCGACGGCATCCTCGGCATCGGGGTGCACGGCGCGACCGCACTGCGGTCCCCCGCCCGCGAGGTCGTGGACGCGATCCGCGAGCTCGCCCGCGACCAGCGCGCGCCGTTCGTCGTCGCAGTCGACGTGCCGAGCGGCGTCGACGTGGACACCGGCGGTGTCGCGGACGACCACGTCCTGCACGCCGACGTCACCGTCACGTTCGGCGGCGTGAAGGCCGGACTGCTGACCGGACCCGCCGCCACCCTCGCGGGTCGGATCGAACTCGTCGACGTCGGGATCGGTGCGGACCTGGCGGCGATGGAACCGCTGATCCGCACCTGATCCCGCGCCGGGGTCAGTGGTGCTCGTACAGCACGGGCTCCGGCAGACCGTGCTCGGCGCGGATGCTGCGCGCGATGCCCTCGATCGCGACCAGGGCGTCGACCACGAGCTCCGGCGTCACCGGGAACGGCATGTTGTGGATGGTCTCGCCCTCCACCGTCGCCGCCTCGGCCACGGCCTGCAGCACGTCGCGGTCGTCCACCGTCAGGCCGATCTCGGTCAGGGTGTTCGGCAGGCCGACCTTCGTGGTGAAGACGACGAAGTCCTCGAGTTCCTCCGCCGGGGCGCCCTCGAGCACGAGCTGCGCGATCGTGCCGATGTTGACCTTCTGCCCGTGCGCCAGGCCGTGGGCCTGCGGAGCGGCGGTCAGCCCGTTGTGGATCGCGTGGGCGGCGGCGAGCCCGCCCGACTCGAACCCCAGGCCGGACAGCAGCGTGTTCGCCTCGACGACCTTCTCGAGCGCGGGGGTGACGACCTTGGACTTGACGGCCTCGATGGCCTGCAGGGCGTTCTCGTGCAGAAGCTTCCACGACAGTTCGGCCAGCGCGACGCCGGTCTGGGTCTGCAGGCCGCCGGCCATGGTGTCGGCGTTGGCACGCTTCGCGGCACGGGCCTCGACCCAGGTCGCCAGCGCGTCGCCGATGCCCGCGACCAGGAACTGCACCGGGGCGTTGGCGACGAGCCTGGTGTCGATGAGCACGAGGTCCGGGTTGTGCGGGAAGAAGCGGTACTCGATGAACTCGCCCTCGGCGGTGTAGATGACGGCGAGCGCCGAGGTGGGGGCGTCGGTGGACGCGGCCGTCGGGACGCTCGCCCACCGGATGCCGGCCAGGTGTCCGGCGGCCTTCGCGGCGTCGATGGCGGAGCCGCCGCCGAGTCCCACGATGACGTCGGCGTCCTTCGCGGCGATCTGCTCGACGAGCTCGTCGACGGCTTCGGGGGTGGCGAAGCGGCCGAACCCGACACGCTCGACGGCCAGGTCGGCGGACCGGAAGCTCTCGGTGACGGCGGTCTCGACGATGCCCCAGACCACGTCGTCGGCGACGATCAGGGGCCGCTTGCCGATCGGGGCGATGAACTCGCCGACGCGGGTGATCGCGTCCTTGCCCTGGACGTAGCGGGCGGGGCTCATCACGGTGCTGATGGGAGTGGCCATCGTGCGGTTCCTTCCGGTTGTACGACAGGTGTACGTCAGGTGTCGGGGTGGCCGACGCCGCCGACGGTACGCGGGGCCGCTGATCGGTAGGTTCGGGGCCATGACGTTCAACGACGATGCTCGGCTTCGGGGCGGCAAGGTCAAGCGGCGGGGTCGCACCACGGCGATCGGCGGTGGTGCCGTGGGTGTCGGCGCCGTCGTGGTGTTCCTGATCCTGCAGTTCACGGGGGTCGACCTGAGCGGGATCGTCGGCGGCGACAACGGCCTGACGACGATCCAGCAGGGGGGCGAGTCCGCCGACGCCGCCCCCGAGTGCCGGACCGGGCGGGATGCCAACCTGCGCGTCGAGTGCCGGATGGAGGGCGCAGCCGAGTCCCTCGACGCCTACTGGACGTCCGAGGCACGATCCCTCGGCATCTCGTACACCTCGCCGGAGTTCTTCCTGTTCCAGGACTCCACCGACACCGCGTGCGGGCAGGCGTCCGCCGCGACCGGCCCGTTCTACTGCCCGCCGGACCGGGCGGTCTTCCTGGACACCGCGTTCTACGACGACCTGCAGTCGCAGTACGGCTCGTCAGGCGGTCCGCTCGCGCAGATGTACGTCGTCGCGCACGAGTGGGGGCACCACATCCAGCAGCTGCAGGGATCCTTCGCGAGCACCGACCGCTCCGGCACGGGGGCGTCGTCGGACAGTGTCCGCGTCGAGCTGCAGGCGGACTGCTACGCCGGGGCCTGGGTCGGCGACGCCGCGACCACCGAGGACGCGGACGGCGAGACCTTCTTCGAGCCGATCACCCGGACACAGATCACGGACGCCCTGTCGGCGGCGAGTGCGGTGGGCGACGACAGCATCCAGGAGCGTTCGACCGGCCGCGTCGACCCGGACTCGTTCACGCACGGGTCGAGCGAGCAGCGGCAGCGCTGGTTCCTGCGGGGCTACCAGCAGGGTGCGACGCACTGCGACACCCTGAGCATCCCGGGTTCGGCCCTGTAGCCGCGCCGTTGCGGACGTCAGGCCCGGTGCCAGCTGGCACCGGGCCTCCCGTCCGTGGTCAGCGCGTCAGCGCTCGTCCGGACGTCAGCGCTCGTCCGGACGTCAGCGCTTGGTCGGCGTGGGCGTCGGGGTCGCGCTCGGGGTGGGCGTCGGGGTCGCGTCGGTCGTCCCGGCGGCCGTCACCACGAAGGTGCGGAAGTCGTCGTTCGTGACCGGCGAGGTCAGTTCGTACCGCTGGCCGTTCACGAGCACGAGCGGCGTGCCGGGGAACTCCTTGAGCGTCGACCCGGGGATGGTGCCGTCGGACACCTTCGACGTCTGCTCGTCCACCCACTTGGCGTAGTCCTGGTCGGTGATGCAGCTCCGGACGGCGCTGCGCTCCTGGAGTCCCTGCACACCCGTGACGACGTCGGTGAGCTCCGCGTCCGTCAGGCCCGCCGTGCCCTCGTCCGGCTGCTTCGCGAAGAGCGCCTGGTTGACCGCGTAGAACTGGTTCGGCGAGTGCTCGGCGACGCAGGCAGCGGCGTTCGCGGCGCGGAGCGAGTACTTCGTGCCCTGCGAGCGGTTCGACAGGATCGCGACCGGGTGGATGTCGACCGTGGCCGCCCCGGAGTCGACCAGGTCCTTGATGTAGTCACCGTTGGCCCGCTCGAACTGGCCGCAGCCGGGGCAGAGGTAGTCGACGTACAGGGTGATCCGGACGGTCCCGGCACCGTCGGTCTCGGCGTTGCTCGGGGCAGCAGAGGCCGATCCGGACGCGGACGCGGTGACCGGCTTCAGGTCCTGTCCGATCGTGATGCCGCCCTGCGACATCGTCGACGGTCCGGGCCCGGCGGGCTTCACGGAGTCGACCAGCACGAGCGTGACGATCGTCGCGGCGGCGAGGAGCACGACCCCGAGCCCGATCTGCAGTCCGAGCCGGACACCGCGCTGGCGTCGCTTCTGCTGGGTCCGGGCACGCTGGGCTCGCTGGCGGGCGGCTTCACGGCGCTCGTTCCGCGCGGCGCGGGCAGCACCCTCGGGGCGGTTGTTCATCGGTGCGTCGTCCTCCTGATCGGTGTCCGCTCGGCGTTCCCCTGCTCGGCGGACGGACCCGGCGATTGTAGTGGGGCGCTCTGGGAAGCAGCCGACCAAGGGGGAAAACACTGGCGCACCCGGGTGAACTCGTGTTGTATGAAGCTCGACAGTCGACGACGACTGTCCGGGGCCCGTACGGGCACACCGCTTCACTCGGATCGTCCGGCACGTACCTGCCGGTGAAGGAAGGACCGAACGCTCATGGCGTCCGTCACCTATGACAAGGCAACCCGTCTCTACCCCGGAGGCAACCGTCCCGCGGTCGACTCCCTCGACCTGGACGTCGCCGACGGCGAGTTCCTCGTCCTCGTCGGCCCCTCGGGCTGCGGCAAGTCCACCTCGCTCCGCATGCTGGCCGGCCTCGAAGAGGTCAACTCCGGTCAGATCCGCATCGGCGACCGCGACGTCACGGACGTCCCGCCGAAGGACCGCGACATCGCGATGGTGTTCCAGAACTACGCGCTGTACCCGCACATGACCGTCGCCGAGAACATGGGCTTCGCGCTCAAGATCGCCGGCGTCGGCAAGGAAGAGCGCGCCACCCGCGTGCAGGAAGCCGCCAAGCTCCTCGACCTCGAGGACTACCTCGGCCGCAAGCCGAAGGCGCTCTCCGGTGGTCAGCGTCAGCGTGTCGCGATGGGCCGTGCGATCGTCCGTCAGCCGCAGGTGTTCCTCATGGACGAGCCGCTGTCGAACCTCGACGCCAAGCTCCGCGTCCAGACCCGCACGCAGATCGCGTCGCTGCAGCGTCGTCTCGGCGTCACCACGGTCTACGTCACGCACGACCAGACCGAGGCACTGACGATGGGTGACCGCATCGCGGTGCTCAAGGACGGCATCCTGCAGCAGGTCGGCACCCCGCGCGACCTGTACGAGAAGCCGAACAACGTGTTCGTCGCCGGCTTCATCGGTTCGCCGGCCATGAACCTGCTGCCCGCCGACGTCATCGAGGGCGGCATCAAGTTCGGCACGCTCAACCACGCGATCGACCGCGACACCCTGTCGAACGCCCGTGCCGCACAGATCACGGTCGGCATCCGCCCCGAGGACGTCGTCGTGTCGCAGTCCGGCGAGGGCCTGCCCGTCACGGTCGACGTCGTCGAGGAGCTCGGCGCCGACGGCTACCTCTACGGTCACGCCGACGTGAACGGCCAGCGCGCCGACATCGTCGCCCGCGTCGACGGTCGTGCGCACCCGTCGATCGGTGACACGATCGTCATCACGCCGAAGCAGGGCCACGTGCACGCCTTCGACACCGAGTCGGGCGACCGCCTCGACGACAAGGCCGTCGTCAGCGCGTAACCAGCGCACTCCCCCGAGAGCCCGCGCCCGCCTCACCAGGCCGGACGCGGGCTCTCGGCTGTCCCCGACACCAGAGGAACCACCGTGCCCGACTCGATGTCCATCACCGCCGCCACCGTCGACCCCGGCCTGCTCGACCTGCCGTGGGACCTGCCGCTCGCCGACTGGCCCGACGACGCGATCGTCGCGCTGCCGAAGGGCATCTCTCGGCACCTCGTGCGGTTCGTGCACCTGAGCGGGTACGTCGCCGCGGTGAAGGAGACCGGCGAAGAGGTCGCCCGGTCCGAGTACGAGATGCTCCGGACCCTGCAGCGCATGGACGTGCCGTGCGTGGACCCGGTCGCGGTCATCACGAACCGCGCCGATGCCGACGGTGAACCACTGCACCCCGTGCTCGTGACCCGTCACCTGCGGTTCTCGCTGCCCTACCGTGCGCTCTACTCGCAGACGCTGCGCCCGGAGACCGCCACCCGTCTGGTCGACGCCCTCGCGCTGCTGCTCGTCCGCCTGCACGTCATCGGCTTCTACTGGGGCGACGTGTCCCTGTCGAACACGCTGTTCCGTCGCGACGCCGGAGCCTTCGCCGCGTACCTGGTCGACGCGGAGACCGGCAAGCTCTACCCCGGCGGGCTGTCGAACGGCCAGCGCGAGAACGACCTCGAGGTCGCCCGCGTGAACATCGCCGGCGAGCTCCTCGACCTGGAGGCCGGCGGACGGCTCGACGAGAACGCCGACCCCGTGGACGTCTCGAACCGCATCGTCGCCCAGTACCGCACGCTCTGGACCGAGCTCACCGGCACCGAGCAGTTCGACATCAAGGAACGCTGGCGCATCAACGACCGCGTGGAGCGCCTGAACGAGCTCGGCTTCGACATCGAAGAACTGTCGATCCACACGACCGAGGGCGGCTCGCAGGTCCGGATCCAGCCGAAGGTCGTCGACGCCGGGCACCACCAGCGCCGACTGCTGCGGCTCACCGGGCTCGACGCCGGCGAGAACCAGGCCCGGCGCCTGCTCAACGACCTCGACTCGTACCGTGCCCGCAACGGCCGTGACGAACTCGACGAGGAGATGGTGGCGCACGAGTGGGTCTCACGGGTCTTCGAGCCCGTCGTCCGGTCGATCCCCCGTGACCTGCGCGGTCGGCTCGAACCCGCCGAGGTGTTTCACGAGCTGCTCGAGCACCGCTGGTTCATGTCCCAGCAGGAGGAGCGTTCCGTCTCCCTGCCAGAGGCCACGACCGCGTACATCAACGACGTGCTCCGCCACCGTCGCGACGAGCGCCTGCTCATCAACCCGCCGACCTCGTCGATCACCGTGCCGATCCCGGTGCTCGACGACGACGCCGCCGATGAGTCCGACGACGTGGACGACTGGCGCGCCACCGTCTGACGCGGTCCCCGGTCGGTCACGACGCCCCGCCGGGTGGGTGCCGACTGGTCACAGACCGTCGCTGGCGGCGTCGCGCAGCGACGACGCGTGACCACACGGCCGACACCCGCCGACGGGTCGTGGCCGCTCGGGGTTCGAGAACGCGACCGCCTGGAGGCCCGGCGTGCGTCCCGGAAACCGGTGCCGGCCCTCCAGACCGTCACCTGCACCGCCGGTGGTGCCGTTGGACGTCGAGCGGTCACGACACCCCACAGGTGCACGTCGGCCGGTCACGAACCGTCGCCTGCGGCGTCGCGCAGCGACGACTCGTGACCACACGGCGGGCATCATCCGACGTGTCCTGACCCGTCGGGCCTGCCCCGGTCGGCGCCGCACGCAGGAACGGCCGCCTCCCACGAGGGGAGGCGACCGTTGCTGCGGACGAAGCGCCGGGGCTACGCGGTGCGGCGGCGCCGCGCGACCTCCCACAGGGTGACGCTCGCGGCGATGCCGGCGTTCAGGGACTCGGTGGCGCTCGAGATCGGGATCGACACGATGGCGTCGCAGGTCTCGGTGACCAGGCGCGACAGGCCCTTGCCCTCGGAACCGACGACGATCACGATCGGGCGGTCGGCGAGCTCGAGGCCGTCGAGCTCCACGTCACCGTCGCCGTCGAGGCCGAGGACGAACAGGCCCATCGACTTGAGCGACTTCAGGGTCTGCGTCAGGTTCGGGGCCATCGCGACGGGGGTGCGGGCCGCGGCACCGGCCGAGGTCTTCCACGCCGACGCCGTCACACCGACCGAGCGACGCTGCGGCACGATGACGCCGTGTCCACCGAAGGCCGCGGTCGAGCGGATGATCGCACCGAGGTTGCGGGGGTCCGTGATGCCGTCGAGGGCGACGAGCAGCGGGACCTGGTCGCGCGAGAACGCCTGCTCGACGATGTCCTCGGACACGGCGTACTGGTACGCCGGCACCTTGAGGGCGACGCCCTGGTGCACGCTGTCGTGCCCGGTGATGCGGTCGAGCTCGGGACGCATGAGCTCGATGATCGGCACGCCACGGTGGTTCGCGAGCGCGAGGATCTCCTTCACACGGTCGTCGACCTCGATGCGCGACGCGATGTAGAGCGTCGACGACGGGGTCTTCGTGCGCAGCGCCTCGAGCACCGAGTTGCGCCCGGTCACCAGCTCGGAGTCGTCGGTCTTGCGTGCCGGCGGACGGCCGGTGCGACCCTGCGGGGTGCTCGAGGAACCGTGCCGACCCTTGGCTGCCTCGAAGCGGTCCTTCGCGGCCTTGCGCTTGCCCGCGGGGTGGTACGGGCGGTCCTCGGCCTTCGGGGTCGGCTTGCGGCCCTCGAGCGCCTGCGCGCCCTGTCCGCCGGAACCGACCTGCTTGTTGCCCTTGCGACCGGCGCGGACGGCGCCGGGCCGACCCTTCTTGCTTCCCGAGACGTTCTTCATGCGTAGCTCCTGTTCGGCACTGCCGTGTTCAGGCGATGCTCCAGCGTGTTCCGGACGGCGTGTCCTCGATCGTGATGCCCGCGGCGGCGAGGTCGTCGCGCACGCGGTCGGCCGCGGTGAAGTCCCGTGCTGCCCTGGCGTCCGCGCGCTCCTGCACGAGGCGTTCGACGAGGGCGGCGAGCGGGCCTGCCGAGGTGTCGTGGCCGCCGCCCGACCAGTGGGCGGCTCGCGGGTCGATGCCGAGCACCTCCACCATCGCAGCCACCTGATGGTACGCGGTCCCGAGCGTTTCCGCATCGTCGGCGTCCAGGGCGGCGTTGCCGGTGCGCACGGTCTCGTGCAGCACGGCCAGGGCCTGGGGCACGGAGAGGTCGTCGTCCATGGCCGCGGCGAAGGCCTCGGGCACGGATGGGGCATCGGTGAGGTGGACGCCCTCGAGCCGGGGCTCGGCGCGCTCCAGGAACCCGGCGATGCGGTCGTACGCCGCCTCGGCCTCGGCCAGGGAGCCCTCGTGGTGGTCGATCGACGAGCGGTAGTGGGCGGCGCCGAGGAAGTACCGGACGACCGCGGGACGAGCAGATCCGATGAAGTCCGCGGCGAAGATCGAGTTGCCGAGCGACTTCGACATCTTCTGCCCCTCGACCGTCACCAGGCCGTTGTGCAGCCAGTACGACGCGAACGGGTCCCCGGCGGCCGTGGACTGCGCGAGCTCGTTCTCGTGGTGCGGGAAGCGCAGGTCGAGCCCGCCGCCGTGGATGTCGAACGCGGGGCCGAGGTACCGACGTGACATCGCCGAGCACTCGATGTGCCAGCCCGGACGGCCGGCGCCCCACGGGGAGTCCCAGTTGGCGGTCGACGGTTCGCCGGGCTTCGCACCCTTCCAGAGCGCGAAGTCACGGGCGTCGCGCTTGCCACGCGGATCGGCGTCGGCAGCCTCGACCATGTCCTCGCGCCGCTGCCGGGTGAGCACCCCGTAGTCGGCCCAGCTGCCGGTGTCGAAGTAGACGTCGCCCGAGCCGTCGTCTGCGGCGTAGGCGTGCCCGCGATCGATGAGACGCTGGATGATCTCGTGCATCTGCGGCACGCTCGCCGTGGCCCGCGGCTCGTAGGTCGGGGGCAGGATGCCGAGGGCGTTGTACGCGGCGGTGAACTCGAGCTCGACCCGGTAGGCGCGTGCGAACCACGCTTCGTCCGTGCCGGCAGCCAGGTCGAGGACCTTGTCGTCGATGTCGGTGACGTTGCGCACCAGGGTCACCCGGTACCCGCGGTGGGTGAGCCACCGGCGCCAGATGTCGTAGACCAGCGCGGACCGCAGGTGCCCGATGTGCGGCGACGACTGCACCGTCGGCCCACAGACGTAGACGCTCACGTGTCCGTCGACCAGGGGCACGAGGTCGACGACGGCTGCGGCGCGGGAGTCGTAGAGGCGAACGGTCACGCCTCAACCCTAATCGGCGCGGGGCCGCGGTTTCAGGAGGGACGCACGAGCGCGGTGGCGATCGCGGCGAGCCCCTCACCGCGGCCGGTGAACCCGAGTCCGTCCGTCGTGGTGCCGGACACCGCCACGGGTGCGCCGACCACGGCGGACAGGGCATCCTGCATCTCGTCACGGCGACGACCGATGCGCGGCCGGTTCCCGATGACCTGCACGGTGACCGACACCGGCACGAGCCCCGCGTCGGCGAGCAGCGTGACCGCGCCGCGGACGAAGACGTCGCCCGTGGCGCCGGCGTACTGCGGGTCGGCGGTGCCGAAGCGGCCGCCGATGTCGCCGAGCCCCCCGGCGGAGAGCAGGGCGTCGCACACCGCGTGCGCCACCGCGTCGCCGTCGCTGTGGCCGGAGAGCCCGGGTTCGCCGGGGAAGTCGAGCAGCCCGACGCGGCAGGGCGAGGCGTCGTCGAAGGCGTGCACGTCCACCCCGAGCCCGAGTCGGACCGCGACGGCGTCCGCCTGGCCGGCACCCGCCGCACCGGCACCAGCACCAGCACCAGCACCAGGACCGGCTTCGGACCGCGCCCGCACGATCGACTCGGCCCGGCCGAGGTCCCACGGCGTCGTGATCTTGAAGGCGTCGGCGTCACCCGGCACGAACCGGACGGTGCCCCCGACGGCCTGGAACACGCCGGCATCGTCCGTCTCGGACTGCGACGACACCGCGTACGCCCGCCGGAGTGCGGCGAGGGGGAAGCCCTGCGGCGTCTGCACCCCGACGAGTGCGGCACGGTCGACGGTCTCGACGACGACGTCACCGTCGACGCGCTTCACGGTGTCCGTGACGGGGAGTGCCGGCACGACGCCCGCACCGTCCCCGGCGGCGACGGCGTCGAACACCCGCGCGAACTGCGCCGCGGGTGTCAGGCACCGTGCCGCGTCGTGCACGAGCACCGTGGTGACGGAGTCCGGCAGCACGGCCAGGCCGGCCTCGACCGAACCGTGGCGATCCGCGCCTCCGGCCACGACGGCCGTGTACGCGACCGCAGCACCCGCGACGGAACCGACCACCTGCCGGCACTCGTCCAGGTGCGACGCCGGTGCGACCACGACGACGAGCGTCGGCGACGGCAACGCGAACAGGGGCTCGAGTGCCCGCGCGAGCATCAGCGAACCGGCCACGGGCACGAACGCCTTCGCCGTCCCGATGCCGAGCCGGGTGCCGGACCCCGCTGCAACGACGACGACCGCCCGGTCCACCCCGTCGGGGAACCGTGCGGTCGTCGTTCGTGCTGTCGCGCTCAGTGGTTCAGCGTTCAGGCGTTCAGGAGGCCAGGACCTCGTCGAGGACGGTCGATGCCTTGTCCTCGTCGGTCTTCTCGGCCAGCGCGAGCTCGGAGATCAGGATCTGCCGGGCCTTGGCCAGCATCCGCTTCTCACCCGCGGAGAGCCCGCGGTCCTGATCGCGCCGCCAGAGGTCGCGGACGACCTCGGACACCTTGATGACGTCACCGGAAGCGAGCTTCTCGAGGTTCGCCTTGTACCGGCGTGACCAGTTCGTGGGCTCTTCCGTGAACGGCGCCCGGAGGACCTCGAACACCTTGTCGAGCCCTTCCTTGCCGATCACGTCGCGGACGCCGACCAGGTCGACGTTGTCCGCCGGGACCTCGATCGTCAGGTCGCCCTGCGTCACCCGCAGCTTCAGGTAGACCTTTTCCTCGCCCTTGATGACGCGAGTCTTGACTTCAGAGATGGTTGCCGCCCCGTGATGGGGGTAGACGACGGTCTCGCCGACCTCGAATTGCATGTATCAGGCTCCGTTCCCAGACCTCCAGTTTACCACAAGGGCCGTTCCGGTAAGGGGACCCTCAACGCTCACCCCTCCCGGTGATCGCTAGGATGGGCGCGGGGACCGCCCGGTCCTCATCGTGACTTACGGAGGAATCTCTTGCGACCTCGGGTACTCGTGTCCGTCGCCGTTGCGGCAACCATCGCGCTCGGCGCCACCGGGTGCGAGTTCATGTCGCCGGCCCACACCGTCGACATCAAGCAGATCACCGACGGCGTGGACGTCTCGACCGGCAAGGTCGACGTGCGGAACGCCCTGCTGATCTCGGACGACGGCGAGAGCGCCCGCTTCATCGGCACGCTCGTGAACAACGACGACCAGGACGACTACACCGTCTCGATCGAGATCGGCGGCGACACCCGGACCGTCGACGTGCCGGCGAACAGCCACGTCGACCTCGCCATGGCAGCGGGTGCGGGCAGCGACGCCGAGTCGAGCGTGCAAGAGGGCGACACCACCCAGGGCACCACCGCCGCCGACGCCGAGCCGATCGTGTTCGACAACGCGGACGCGAAGCCCGGGTCGCTCGTCAAGGTCTACTTCAGCTACCCCGACGCCGAGGGCACCTCGGCGAACGTGCCGGTGCTGACCAGCTCGCAGGAGGAGTACCAGACCCTCGCGCCGAGCCCGAGCCCGACCCCGGAGCCGACCGACACGGTCACGCTGCCGACCTCGACCCCGACGGCCACGCCGACGGACGGCCAGTAGTCCGTCCGCGCTGACGCGCTGACGCGACGCTCGACCACTGCAGACCGGGAGGCCCGGTGCCGGTCCCAGGGACCGGCACCGGGCCTCCTGTCCGTGCGGTGCACACACCAGCCGTCGCCAGCCGTCGCGCGCGCCCTCGCGCGCGGCCCGGTCATGACTCGTCGCAGACCACTCGTCGAGTGGTCACGAACCGTCATTGCAAGGCGCCGGAGGCGACGACTTGCGACCACTCCCAGGACGACGCGCGGTGAGTCGTGACCGGTCGCGGGGCCTACGCCTCGATGCGGTAGCCGAGACCGCGGACCGTCACCAGGATCTCGGGGGTCGACGGCACCCGCTCGATCTTCGAGCGGATGCGCTTGATGTGCACGTCGAGGGTCTTGGTGTCGCCGAAGTAGTCGGACCCCCACACCCGGTCGATGAGCTGCCCACGGGTCAGCACGCGGCCGGCGTTCCGGAGCAGCAGCTCGAGGAGCTCGAACTCCTTGAGCGGCATCGGCGTCTCGGACCCGTCGACGGACACCGTGTGGCGCTCGACGTCCATCCGGATGCCGCCGACCTGCAGGATGCCGCTGTCGGCCGGGTCGTCCTCGGTACGCCGTCGGAGCACCGCACGGATCCGGGCCAGGAGCTCCCGCGTCGAGTACGGCTTCGTGACGTAGTCGTCGGCGCCGAGTTCGAGCCCGACGACGATGTCCACCTCCGAGTCCTTCGCGGTCAGCATGATGATCGGCGCGTTCGAGCGGGTCCGGATCTGCCGGCACACCTCGGTGCCGCTCAGGCCCGGCAGCATGAGGTCGAGGAGCACCAGGTCGGGGTTCTCCGTGTCGAACTTCGACAGCGCTGTCACGCCGTCGGCAGCGACGGAGGTCTCGTACCCCTCACGCTGCAGCAGGAACTCCAGGGGCTCGCTCAGGGCCGGCTCGTCGTCGACGATGAGGATCTTGGTCACGATGGCTGCTCTTCCAGTTGCTCTTCGAGGGCTGTGGTCAGTTCG
Source organism: Curtobacterium sp. MEB011 (assembly GCF_030209655.1). Lineage (NCBI taxonomy): Bacteria > Bacillati > Actinomycetota > Actinomycetes > Micrococcales > Microbacteriaceae > Curtobacterium > Curtobacterium sp. MEB011. Next base: position 15,309 of record NZ_JARVRN010000004.1, read on the forward strand.
GGATCTGCCTCGGGCAGACGGATGGTGAAGGTCGAGCCCTTGCCGGACTGCGACCAGACGCGCACGTCACCACCGTGGTTGCTGACGACGTGCTTGACGATCGCGAGCCCGAGGCCGGTGCCCCCGGTGGCGCGCGACCGTGCGGGATCGACACGGTAGAACCGTTCGAAGACGCGGTCGAGGTCGGCCTCGGGGATGCCGACACCCTGGTCGGTGACGGCGATCTCGACGAAGCCCTTCGACGACCGGACGCCCACACCGACGCGGGTGCCGTCCGGCGAGTACTTCACCGCGTTGGCGATGAGGTTCGACACCGCGACCTGCAGCAGGCCCGGGTCGCCCATCACCCGCAGCTTCGACTTCTTGGCGCGGATGATCTCGATCGACCGGGCGCGGGCGACGACCTCGTTGCCGTCGATGGCGGCCTGCACGATCTTGTCGATGCCGGTCTCCTCGCTGTTCTCGAGCGCGTCGACCGACTGCAGGCGGGACAGCTCGATGATGTCCTTCGTCAGCGCCCCGAGCCGCTCGGACTCGGTGATGAGCTGCGCGGCGAACTTCTTGACGTGCGCGGGGTCGTCGGCGGCGAGGACGAGCGTCTCCGACAGCAGCCCGATGGCACCGATCGGGGTCTTCAGCTCGTGCGAGATGTTGGCGACGAAGTCGCGGCGGACCTCGTCGATGCGGCGGCTCTCGGTCAGGTCGTCCGCGGTGAGCAGGACGTACCGGTTGCCCAGCTGGGCGGCGCGGAAGCTGAGGTAGCCGATGAGCTCCCCGTGGCGGCCGCGTGGCAGCTCGAGGTCCTCCGCCCCCATCTCCCCGCTCTTGCGCACCCGGTCGATCAGGCCGAGCAGTTCCTGGTGCACCAGACGTCGGCGCACGACGAGCCCCGCGGTGAGTGCCTGGGGCGATGCCGCGACGACGGTGTTCGACGGGTCGATGACGACCGCCGGGTTGTGCATCGTCGAGATGACCGCTGCGACACCGTCCGGCAGGGTCCGCTCCGCCACGTCGGCAGCACGTGCCGTGCGCTCGGCGGTGATGATCAGCACCACGACGCCCGCGCCGAAGACCCCGCCGAGGAGCATCGACAGTGGCACGAGCCACGCGTTGTCCATGCCGCCAGTGTAGGGATGGTCATGCGGGGTTCCGGTACCGTTCACCGTCCGCGGAAGGCCAGAACGCGAAGCGTTCAGCCCCGCGTCACCGTTCGTTCACCTGCGCTGACGACACTCGTCCGGTACGCAGAGAGAGGTACTCCCCCATGCGCGAAGTCTTCCAGCAGGAACTCCAGGACGTCCAGGAGCGACTGACCGAGATCGCCGGGCTCGTCGAGTCCGCCATCACCCGAGCCACGCAGGCCTTCGGCGACTCCGACGTCGCCCTCGCCGAAGAGGTGATCGCCGACGACGAGAAGATCGACCTCGCTGCGAACAGCCTCGACGAGATCGCGATCGACATCCTGGCCCGCCAGGCGCCGGTGGCCCGCGACCTGCGCGTCGTCGTCACCGCCCTGCGCGTCAGCTCCTCGCTCGAGCGCATGGGAGACATGGCCGAGCACATCGCGCAGCTCGCCCGCCAGCGCTTCCCCGAGAAGGTCGTGCCGAAGGGCCTCCGCAGCACCTTCAAGGAGATGGGCAAGCACGACGTCGCGATGGCGCAGAAGCTCACGCGCCTGCTCGCCACCGAGGACATCGCACTGTCGGCCGAGATCCGCGACGAGGACGACGCCGTCGACGAGCTGCACGCCAGCGTCTTCGACTTCGTGCTCGGCGAGGCCTGGAAGGGCGGCCCGATCGACACGGTCGACGCCACCCTGGCCTCCCGCTACCACGAGCGCTTCGCCGACCACGCGGTCTCGATCGCGAAGAAGGTCGAGTACCTGGCGACCGGCGACTGGACCGGCGCGTCCACCTCGACCGCGGCGGTCTGACCCGACCCGATCGGTCTGCGAGGATCGTGGCATGGCCCAGGTCGCGATCATCGTCAACGGCATGCCCGGTTCCGGCAAGAGCACGATCGGCACGGCACTCGCCGAGGTGCTCGGCTGCCCGTTCCTGTCGAAGGACCGCATCAAGGAGCCCCTGGCCGACGTCGTCGGCCCGATGATCGCCTCCCGTCCGCTCGGCGGCATCGCCATGGACACGATGTGGTCCATGGCCCGGGCCGTCGAGAACGGGGTCGTCCTCGACGCCGTCTGGCTGCCGTCCCGCGACCGGGACCGTCTGGAGGCCGGGCTCGCCTCCGCCGGGTCGCCGCGCGCCGTCGAGGTGTGGTGCGACACGGACCGCGTCACCGCCGAGCAGCGGCTGCGGGACCGGTACGACCCGGGCACCGTGCCGGTGCGGCACGAGGTGCACGGGGACATGGCCGACGTGCTGGCCTTCTGGGACGAGCACGGCGACGACGCGCACCCGGTCGGGCTCGCCGGTGTCCCGGTGATCCGGGTCGACACCACGAAGCCCTACGACGTCGGGGCCCTGGTGCAGGAGATCGCGTCGCACTTCGTCTGACCAGCCACGGCTCGTCGAGCCGACCATGCTGCCGAAGCGACACGTCGTCGACGGGGCGATCCGTTCCTCCTGGCAGAGCGACAGGAGTCGGCGGAACGTTGGCGGCCCACTGTCGCTTCCGGGAAGTACGGCACACGCACCAACGCCCCGCCCGGATGCCGGACGGGGCGTTCTACGTGGGCGCTACTTCTTGGCGCCCTGGGCGGCCACGGCGGCGGCGCCGGCAGCGGCGGCCTCGGGGTCCAGGTAGTACGCGGGCTTCGTCGGCGTGAAGTCGTCGTCGAGCTCGTACACCAGCGGGATGCCGGTCGGGATGTTCAGACCGGCGATGTCATCGTCGGAGATGCCGTCGAGGTGCTTCACGAGCGCACGCAGCGAGTTGCCGTGGGCAGTGACGAGCACGGTCTTGCCAGCGGCGAGGTCCTTCGTGATGTCGGACTCCCAGTACGGCAGCAGGCGGTCGATCACGAGCTTGAGCGACTCGGTGCGGGGCAGCTGGTCGCCGAGCTCGGCGTAGCGGCGGTCACCGGACTGCGACCACTCGGCGTCGTCTGCGATGGGCGGCGGCGGGACGTCGAACGAGCGGCGCCACTCCATGAACTGCTGCTCGCCGTACTCGGCCAGGGTCTGGGCCTTGTCCTTGCCCTGCAGGGCGCCGTAGTGGCGCTCGTTGAGGCGCCAGTCGCGCTTCACCGGCAGCCAGGCCAGGTCGGCCTGCAGCAGCGCGATGTCCGCGGTCTGGATCGCGCGGGTCAGGAGCGAGGTGTACAGGACGTCGGGGACGATGCCGGACTCGGCGATGAGGTCGCCGGCGCGCTTCGCCTCCTTCTCGCCCAGCTCGCTGAGCCGGACGTCGACCCAACCGGTGAACAGGTTCTTCTGGTTCCAGTCACTGTTGCCGTGACGGAGCAGGACGAGCGTGGAGGTCATGCCTCCGAGTCTACCGAGCGGTACCGGCCCCGTACCCTTGACGCATGCCCATCGGGAACGTGACGCGCGGGACGACCGGGTACAACCGGCTCCGCCGCGTCGACCGGTGGATCGCGACCCTGCCGGTGCTGCGCCGGACGGACGACCCGCTCGTCGCCGACGTCGGCTACGGGGCATCGCCGACCACCACCCTCGAGCTCCGCGACCGGCTGGCGGCCGTCCGACCGGACGTCGAGGTGACCGGCATCGAGATCGAGCCCTCGCGGGTCGCGCTCGCGAACGCCGGGACCCGCGACGGCGTGACCTTCCGCCTGGGTGGCTTCGAGACGCCGACGCCCGGGCAGCGCCGACCCGCCGTCATCCGGGCCTTCAACGTGCTGCGGCAGTACGACGAGTCCGCGGTGGTCGGGTCGTGGCGGATCATGCAGGACCGGCTGCAGCCCGGCGGTGCGCTCGTCGAGGGGACGTGCAACGAAGTCGGCCGGGTCGCATCGTGGGTGACGCTCGACGACGTCGCGCCACGGACCTTCACGGTGTCGCTCCGCCTCGCCGGGCTCGACGTCCCCTCCATCGTCGCCGAGCGCCTGCCGAAGGCCCTGATCCACCGCAACGTGCCCGGCGAACGGGTGCACGCGTTCCTCGGCGACCTCGACCTGTCGTGGGCGGTCGCGGCTCCGCTCGGCACGTACGGACCCCGGCAGCGGTGGATCGCCACGGTGCGCGGCATGCGCGGCCGCGGGTGGCCGGTGCTGCACGGCGTGACCAGGTGGCGGCTCGGCGAGCTCAGCGTCCCCTGGTCGGCCGTCGAGCCCGCCTGACGCAGCGGCGCAGAACACCGGTGTTCGCGCTCCGAACACCCGCGAACCGCGGTGCGACCGGCGAACACCGGTGTCTTGCGACCGTCAACGCGCAGGCTAGGAGCGCTTCACGGCTCCGAGACGGGGCAGGCGCGGGACGTTCGCCGTCGCACCGGCCTCGGGCGGGACGATGGTCTCCTGCGCCGCGGTCACCACGACGTCGTCGGCCTCGAGCCGCAGGGTCGCGGTGGGGTCGAGGGAACGCTTGACCACGGCGAGCCCGATCGGACCGAGCTCGTGGTGGATCGCCGACGCCGACAGCCGACCGACCTGCTTGTCGTCGAGCAGCACGGGGGTGCCGGGTGCCGGCAGCACGCCGTCGGACCCGTCCAGGTGCAGCAGCACGGCCCGACGCGGCGGGTGCCCGAGGTTGTGGACCTTGGCGACGGTCTCCTGCCCGCGGTAGCAGCCCTTCGACAGGTGCACGGCGGAACGCAGCCAGTCGAGCTCGTGCGGGATCGTCCGCTCGTCGACGTCGGACAGGACCGGTCGCCAGGCGGCGATCCGCAACGCCTCGTACGCCAGGAGCCCCGCGACGGGGACGTCCGACGCGGCGATCGCGGCCGCAGTGCCGGGGGTGACCACGGCGATGCGGAGGGTCCAGTCGGAGCCGGGGTGGGCCTCCTGGGCGGCGTAGCCCCACCCGCCGGGCGTGACGACGCCCCACGGGTCGACCCACTCGACGACGGGTGGTTTCGGCAGTTCGACGGAGGCGAACGGTGCGGCCTCGCCGAGCCAGCCGAGGGTGACGAAGTCGGCCGAACGGTCGGCGACCTCGACCCGGAGCATGAAGCGCATCGAGTCGAGCCAGCCGGCGAGCGGCGCAGCGTCAGGGCGCTCGGAGAGCAGCCAGGCGGTCGCACCGTCGTCCACGATCCGGGCCGCGTGCTCGACGCGTCCGGCCTGGTCGAGCACGAGCGTCTCGGTGCTGACGCCCGTGGGCAACCCGGTGAGCTGCTGCGAGGTGATCGAGTTGAGCCACGACAGGCGGTCCGGCCCGGAGACCGTGACGACACCCAGACCGAGCTCGACGACGGCGCGGCCGCGGGACAGCAGGCGCTGCTCCCCGATCGGGTTGCCGAAGTGCGCGGCGACCGAATCGGCCGCGACGAAGCCGTCCCGCGCGGCGAACACCGACATCACTCGACCTTCGCGAGCTGCCCCGAGGCGTGCGAGGTGAGTTCACGGCCGAGTGCGGCGATGTCCCACGCCCAGAAGAGCTTGCCCTCGACCAGGCCGTACAGGCGGGTCGCGGCGGAGTAGTCCTTCGCGTTCGGCGAGCGCAGCACGGCGTCGGTCGACAGGTCGATCCGGCCCTTCAGCACACGGCCGACGTAGAGCTCGTTGACGCCCGTCGGGTGGATGATCGCGGCCTCGACGTCGAAGCCGTCGGTCGTGTTGCGGAGCGCCTCGACGCTCTCGACCGTGCTGAAGGGCGTGGGCCCCTCGCCCAGGAGCATCGCGGGGCCGCGGTCGCCGGGCTCGGTCGGACGGTCGATCCGCCAGTAGCCCATCTCGGCGGCGAGCGGGGTGTGGTCGTCGTCGAGCAGCCACGTGGTGGACGAGTAGTTCAGGTAGGGCAGGCCGTCGTGGCTGAAGCTGACGCGCTGGCCGAACTCGTAGTTCCGGACCTCGTCGTCGTCACCGACCGGGTACTCGACCACACCGGTGCCCTCCCACACGCCGACCAGCCACGACAGCGGGACCAGTTCGGGGGCGAGGCCTTCGGGCAGCTCGATCAACGCTGACCCTTGAACAGCTTCACGACGACGACCACCGAGATGAACGCGATCGCGAGCGACGCCAGGCCGAGGAGGCCGACGTAGAAGAGCTCGAGCGCAAGCAGCGAATCCATGGTCCGGAGTCTACGCGGCTCGGCTCAACGCGCCAGGAGCACCACCGCGGTGACGAGCACCACGACGAACGCCCCGGACGACGCGATGCTGATCCGTTCGACCAGCCCGTCCTTGGTGGCGGTGATGAGCTGCAGCACGAAGCTGACCATGACGCAGGCGACGAAGACGAGCAGCAGCCAGGCGAACGAGTCACGCTCGGCCAGGGTCAGGACGAGCACCGCCCCCACGACCGCCAGCACCCAGACCGGCAGGACGGACGTCAGCCGCAGGCGACGCTGGTCGGTGGGGTGCACGGGCTCGGTCACGCGATCCATCATGACAGGGGACGTGCGGAATGCTCGCACCGTCGGGTGCGGTGCTCGTGCGGGACGCTCGCACCGTCGGTGCGGTGCTGTGCGGGACGGCGCGCAATCCGTCCGGCCGGATGAGTCCTTCCCGAGCATCACTAGGATGTCTCCACGACGTCATCCACCTCCGGAGGTCCTGTGGCACAGCTCCTGGTACTCACCTCGACCGCGCCCGGAGACGTCCTGCCGAGCCTGGGCCTCCTGAGCCACCGGATCCGCCACGTGCCGGCCGAGGCCGCGCAGCTGGTCAACGCCCCGCAGAGCGACCTGATGTTCGTGGACGCCCGCACCGACCTGGTCAGCGCGAAGGCCCTGTGCAAGATCCTCGCATCGTCGGGGTCGACCACGCCGATCGTGCTCGTCGTCACCGAGGGCGGTCTGACCGCGGTGAACAGCGACTGGAACGTCGACGACGTCGTGCTCGAGAGCGCCGGCCCCGCCGAGATCGATGCCCGCATCCGCCTGTCGGCCGGTCGTGCCGCGAAGGGCCAGACGAGCTCGAAGATCCAGGCGTCCGGTGTCGTCATCGACGAGGCCAGCTACTCCGCCAAGGTTCGCGGTCGGCCGCTCGACCTGACGTTCAAGGAGTTCGAGCTCCTGCGGTTCTTCGCCACCCACCCGTCACGCGTCTTCACCCGCGAGCAGCTGCTCAGCGAGGTCTGGGGCTACGACTACTTCGGTGGCACCCGCACCGTCGACGTGCACGTCCGACGGCTCCGCGCCAAGCTCGGCGACCTCGAGTCACTCATCGGCACCGTCCGCAACGTCGGGTACCGCTTCAACGTCTACGACGACGAGGCCGAGCGCCTGATGGGGCAGTAGTGCTGCCCGACCTCGGCGCCTTCGTCGCCCCCGGCGAGGCCCCACCGTTCTCCGACCAGACCCTGGTGGACGTCCGCGCCGGGCGCGCGAGCGTCCTGTCCGTCGGCGACGGGGTCGCCGTGGTCCGTGACGGTGAGCTCGAGATGGTCGTCCTCCAGGAGGCCCGCGGCCGCGGCATCGGCACCGCCCTGGTGACGCAGGCGCTCGCGCTGGGCGGCGGGGCCGCTCCCCGGCTCGCCTGGGCGCACGGGGACCACCCGGCAGCGCGGGCGCTGGCCGACCGGTTCGGCTGGCGCGCGGTCCGCACGCTGCTGCAGCTCCGGGCGCCCGTCGCCGACTCCGAGGTGGACGTCGCCGCCGACGTCGAGCTGCCCGACGGGTTCAACCTGTCGGCGTTCCGCCCGGGCACCGACGACGAGACCGACTGGCTCGCGCTGAACGCCGCAGCCTTCGCGCACCACCCCGAGCAGGGGCGGATGACGTTGGACGACCTGCACGCCCGAGAAGCCGACGCCTGGTTCTCCGGCGACGACCTGCTCTTGCTCCGCGATGCCTCCGGGCAGCTCGCCGGGTCGTGCTGGCTCAAGGTCGAGGACGGCATCGGCGAGTTCTACGCCGTCGCCGTGCGGCCCGACCTGCAGGGACAGCGGCTCGGTGGTGTGCTCATGCGTGCGGGCACCGCCCGGCTGCACGGCCGCGGGCTGACCGCCGCCGCACTGTACGTCGAGGGGGACAACGAGCCGGCGCTCGCGCTGTACCGGCGCTCGGGGTTCACGCAGCACGCGATCGACGTGCAGTACGCGGCGCCGGAGCAGCCCGGCCGGTAACATTGCGTGGTCGGCGAGGGGTCGGCCATCGGGGGAATCGGGGAACGCGTGGCGCAGGACCGTCAAGGGCAGTACGGCCAGGGCGAACCGCTCGGTGCGTCCTACCGACTGGTCGAACTGCTCGGGACCGGTGCCACCGGTGAGGTCTGGCGCGTCGAACACACTGCGACCGGTGAGGCCTTCGCAGCGAAGCTCCTGCGTGCCGAACTCGCCGCCGACCCGCAGATCGTCGAGCGCTTCGTCCGGGAGCGCTCCGTGCTCCTCGCCCTGCAGCACCCGTCCGTCGTGCGCGTCCGTGACCTGGTCGTCGAGGGTGACCGGCTCGCGATCGTCATGGACCTGGTGCCGGGCGGATCCGCCCGCGACCTGCTCGCGGCGAACGGGCCGCTCACTCCGCGTGACGCCCTGACCATCACCGCCGAGACCCTCGACGCCCTCGCTGCGGCGCACGAGCAGGACGTCACCCACCGTGACGTCAAGCCCGACAACGTGTTGCTCCAGGCCCCGTGGGAGTCCGGCGCGACCGGCGACGTCCGGGTCAGCGACTTCGGCATCGCTTCCGTCGTCGCCGAGCGCGAGCGCACCACCACCGGGCTCCTCGGCACACCGCAGTACATGGCACCCGAGTCGATCAGCCACGGCCGCTCGGGTCCGGCCGCCGACGTCTACGGCGCCGGGGTCATGCTCTACGAGCTGCTGTCCGGTCGCACGCCGTTCGCCGGGCCTGGCACGGACTTCGCAGTGGCGTACCGGCACGTCACGTCGAACCCGCCCCCACTCGACGTGCCGGACCCGTTGTGGACGGCGGTGTCTGCCCTGCTGGCGAAGGACCCGAACGCCCGGCCGTCGGCGGCCGACGCGGCGGGGACTCTCCGTCGGCTCGCACGGTCCCTCGCCTCGGCATCCGCGCTGGTCGCTTCCAGCGACCCGGACTCGTTCGACGAGGTCGAGCGTCCGGCGACCGTCGTCCGTGGGGTCCGCCCCGACGACGCGACGGGATCCCAGACCACCGCCACCGGGGACGACACCGCGGTCGTCGGGCCGGCCCCGGAGCTCGGCCCCGCCGGGTCGCAGACCGTCATCCGGCCGATGGCGCGGCAGCCGCTGCCCGCCGCACCGGCCGCCGAGCCCGAACCGACGCGTCGGTTCGCCCGCCCCGAATGGCTGACCAACCGTGCGCTCCTGTTCGGCGGCATCGGCGTCGTGCTCGTCGCCGCACTGATCGTCGGTGGCGTCGTGTGGCTGCCCGGAGCTCTCCAGAAGACGCCGGGGCCCGGTTCCGCGACCGCACAGGCCGCCAACGCCTACCAGCAGGACCAGCCGCTTCCCACCGGCCTCGCGACCACACGGCGTGCCACCATCGACCCGGCGAAGGGCACCGTGGACCTGCGCATCACGTACGCGGCGCAGGCGGCCACCCTCAGCGGACCGTTCCTCGAGGTGCTGCCAGGTGCTCGGTCGGGAGCCTCCTGCCCCGCGGCCACTTGGTCCGGCGAGGGCATCACGGCGAAGCGCAACCAGCCGTCGCTGACCGGTGTGGACACGGCGTGTGCGTGGAGCCTGTCCGGCGTCGAGGTCCCCGCCGGTGGAGACGTCACGGTCGAGGCCTCTGTGCCACTCTCTGTCAAGGACGGTGCCGCGCTGCAGACCTGGCTCGAGGGTGTCGGCGAGGCGACCACCACAGCCGTGACCGACGACGCCGTCCGCGGGACTGCCTACCCCGTCCAGCGGCTGCAGGGCGTCGAGGTCCGCACGCCCGACCGGACGGTCAGCCAGACGGCGCTGCCGGTGACCCTGGTGCCGGTGTGGCCGAACGGTGCCGACGAGCTCAACCCGCTCTACCGCAGTCCGAGCAGCGGGCGGCCGTCGCAGATGCTCGTCGACGTGGCCGGCGGTGAGTCCGGCGTCCGGTTCGCCGACGGCTGCTCGGGCGCGTTGGCCGTGTCGTCCGACGGGCTCGTGGTCACCGCACTGTCCGTCGCCCCGTCGTGCACCGTCCGGGCGACGGTGGGGAACTTCACGAACCTCGAGAGCTCGCCCTTCGGAATCACGACGCGCGACTGAGCGGGCCTGTCTGGGCTGAGCGCGTCGGTCGCGCGACCAGCTGACAGCGTGGAGGCCCGTGGCGGCGTCGCCACGGGCCTCCAGTCCGTCAGTCAGTCGGTCAGCTGCCTGCGGACGCGGTCTGCACGAGGCGGACGGCGCCGCCGGAGGACGCGTAGCCGCGACCCACGGTCAGCGCCACCGGTGCTCGGCGCGGGAGCGTGACGCCGAGCAACTCGCCGTCGTAGTCGACGTCCGGCTGCAGGAGGACGCCGCAACGCGACTTGCGGACCGCTCGTGTCCAGTGGCTGTAGAGCGATCGGAGGTCCGCCGAGCGGCCCGCCGCGACGACGCAGAGCCCGGGGCGCTCGGTCGCGAGCAGCGTCGCGATGGCCTGGTCGCCGTCATCGAAGCGTTCCGCGTCGTCGATCAACAGCAGCACCGGTCCACGCTCGAGCCGCAGCCCGGCCAGCAGAGCCGGGACCTCGTCGGGGCCGACGGCGATGCGGTCGAAGGCCCCGGAGGCGAGCGGCGAACGGCGATCACAGATCGCCCAGACCGCCGGTCGCACGCCATCCGCGGCGCGAGCGAGGGCCGCGAGCGCCAGGAGCACGGTCGACTTGCCCGACCGGGCTGGACCCGCAACGAGCACGTGTTCGCCGTCGTAGACCTCGAGCGCTGCGGGACGGAGATCGTCCTCGGCGACCCCGATCGGGATCCGCCACGGTTCCCCCGCGAACACCGCACCCGTACCGAGTTCGTCGACCAGGACGGCGTCGGGCAGCCGACCGACCGCACTCGCCTTCGGAGCCGTGCCGGGCCAGCGCTCGACGAGGCGATCGACGGCCTGCGCCAGCGGGACGTCCGGCGTCGCCACGTGGGACTGCAGCCGCAGGATCGAGTCGATGAAGCGACCGGGTACGGGCGGTGGGACGTCCTTCGGGCGGACGCCGATCGAGGCGTAGTCGTACGGGTCGGCCAGGCGGAACATCCACTTCTGGGTCGTCACTTCGTCCATCGCGGACGGCACGGCCTTGGCGCGGGTCGTCGAGACGGCGAACGATATGCCGAGCGCGGGCCCCTCGGCGTAGACGCGGTACAGGGCGTCGAGCAGCAGCTGCCCCTCGAAGTCCTGGTACTCGTCGCGCAGGGCCGCGAGGCCGTCGATCAACACGACTGCCCGGCGGCCACCCGGAGTGGCGCGACGTCGCTCGAGCTCGACGCGCAGGTGCCGGAGGAACCGCGCCTGCACCTCCCCCGCGCCGGCACCGGAGCCGACGTAGGCGGTCGTGTGCGGAAGCTGCGCGAGGGGCGCCAGGTCGCCTGGACCCATGTCGAGCACCAGCAGGTCGAGGTCGTCCGGGCTCGTCGCCTCGGCGAGCTGCAAGGCGAGGGTGGCGAGGGCCGTGCTCGTCCCGCTGCCGGGGATGCCCATGAGCATGAGGTTGCCCTCGTCGAGGTCCCACCCGGTCGTGACCTGGCGCTGGTGGTCCGGGTCGTCGGCCAGGGCGACGGGCACGGTCCGCAGCGGTCCGACGACGGGCGCCAGCTCGGCCAGCTCGACGCGATCGCCGAGGGCCTCGGGCCAGATCGGTCGCGGCGGGGCGTGCCCGGCGGCGGCGTTCGCCTGCGCGATCGCCTCGATGAGCTGGTCGAGGTCGGTGACGTCGGCCGCCGTCGGCGCCGGAGCGGGCATCGGAGCGGGCACGCCGAAGACGTCGGTCGGTCGGACGGACACCGGTTGCTCCGCACGCTCGTCGCGAGCACGGCCGGTGACGAGCGCGGTCTGCACCGGGGTGATGTCGTCCTGCCCGAGCTTCACGTACGCGCGACCGGTCTGTTGGCGACCGATACCCGCGGCGGTGGGCACGCCGATCACGTTGGTCGAGTCCTCGCGGCTCTGCACCCGCAGCGCCACCCGCATGTTGGTGTTCGCCAGGATGTCCTCGCTCACGACGCCAGCAGGCCGCTGGGTGGCGAGGATCATGTGGACGCCGAGTGTCCGACCGACCGCGGCGACGGCGACGAGCGAGGTGAGGACGTCGGGGAAGTCCTTCGCCAGCATCGCGAACTCGTCAACCACGAGGAGCAGGCGCGGCATCGGTTCGTCGGGCTTCGTCGCCAGGTAGGCGTCGAGGTTGTCGATGTCCGCGCCGGCTGCGGCGAACACCCGCTGACGACGCTCGAGTTCGGCCTCGAGTGCACGGATCGCACGGTCGGCGAGTTGCTCGTCCAGGTTGCTGATGGTGCCGATGGTGTGCGGCAGTCGCTCGCAGGCAGCGAACGCGGCGCCGCCCTTGAAGTCGACGAGCAGGAAGTTGAGGCGGGTGGGATCGTTGCGTGCAGCGAGCCCGGCGACGAGCGAGCGCAGGAACTCGCTCTTGCCCGAACCCGTCGTGCCACCGACCAGACCGTGCGGCCCGTCGCGGACCAGATCGAGCTCGAGGACGCCGCTCTCCGAGGACCCGATCGGGGTCGAGAAGCCGGTGCGGGCGCCCCACGCCGCTCGGATCGTGTCGACGGGGCTCGTGGCCGTCTGGGTTCGCGGAACCGTGTCGTCCCCCGCGAGCAGCTCCGGCAGGCGGACGAGCGACGGCAAGGACGCCCCCGCAACCAGCAGTTCGGGATCGTCGAAGTGCGCCACGCTGCGGGCGCTCCGTTCGGCTGTCTCGACGCTGAGTCCGGCGAGCACGACGTCCTCGACGCGGGTCCGGTCCTCCGGCCGGTAGACCGTCGCGGCGGCGTCGGCACCGACCGTGACGATCGTCGTGCAGGCTGCGGGAAGCTGCTGCTCGTTGGTCGCGATGACGATCCCGCTCACCCGGCGTGGCTGCTCACCGGGACGGAGCGACTGTCCGGGGACGGTGCGCCCTTCGCCGAGCAGGTTGCGGGCGGGCGCATCGCGCCCCTCGGTGAGCACCTCGGAGTCGACCACGACGAGCAGGTTCGGGGTCGGTAGCTCGTCGAGCGACTCCCGCAGCCCTCGGAGCATCGCCGCGCTCTGGTCGCGCTGTGCCGACATCCAACGTGCACCGGTGCTGCTCCCCGCCACGCGCGCGTGCGGCAGCCACGAGGCCCACCCCCAGTCATCGGCACGGCCAGCGTCACAGAAGATGCCCACCGTCAGGTCGGCGGGACCGCAGTGCACGGTGGCCTGCGCGAGCAGGCTGCGCGCCAGCGCGAGTGCTCCCTCGCGGTCACCGACGATCCCGACGACGCCGGCGTCGGACAGGTCGGCCACCACCGGTGCTGCGGTCAGGCGACTGTCCGCGATGGCCGCCTTCGCTTCGTCCTCGAGCTTGGACGACGCGGCCCGCTGATCGAGTTCGGGGCGCCACGGTGCGTCTCCGGTGCCGGCGTGCAGGCTCAGGAAGTCGGTGTCCTGGGAGCGTCGCTGCCACAGCAGGGTGGTGGGGAGCTCGGCCCGGCGGACGACGGTGGCCGGGTCGGGGACGAGTTCCTGCCGACGGGCGGCCTCGACCGCTGCGGCCTCGGCGATCTCACCCCGGAAGGACTCCACTGCCTCGGCGAAGCGGGTGTCCTCCTCCTTCAGGTTCTTCGCCCGACGGTGCTTCTGCTCGAACCACATGCCGATCGCGGTGACCGGAGACAGCAGCGCGAACAGGGCGAACCGTGCGTCGCCGAGCAGGAGCACCATCGCCCCGGCGAGGACCAGAGGCGCTGCGACCGTGATCCAGCTGAACTTGGAGGCCTGGGGGACCTCGCGTTTGGCGGGTGGGTCGACGGTCTCGGTCTCGGTGTTCCGCCCGGCTCGGGGCGGGCGGTTGAACGGCGCGGTCGCCGCGGGCGTCAGGTTGGCCAGCGAGCCCGCGGCTGGCACGGGGACCTCGTCCAGCGCTGGCCGGACCAACAGCACGGCGCCGCCCACGATGACGCTCGTGGTCCCGGTGAGCAGCACACCGTCGGCATCGATGCGCTCGCCCGCGATCACGGTGCCGTTGGTCGAACCGGCGTCGCGCACCCGGACCCCGTCGTCCTCGCGCTCGATCGTGCAGTGCTCCCACGACGCGCTCTCGGTGGGCAGCACGACATCGGCTTGCGGTGCCCGGCCCACGACGAGCTTCCGGCTGCGCGGGATCGGCACGACCAGACCCGCGTCGAGCCCCCCGGCGAGTGTGACACTCCAGTCGTCGACCAACTGCGGGCGCTCCTGCGGCGTGCGTCCGACACGGGACCCCTCGAGCAGGACGAGGTCACGCAGCGGAGTCGCCGCGCTGGTTCGGTGTCCGTCGACCGCGAGAGAGGTCTCGGCGTCGAGCTCGACGCCGATCGCGGCGGCGACGAGTTCTCCGAGGGAGGACGCGCCGGACCATCCGTCCACCTCGACCGCCTCGCGACGGTCGTCGAGCTCGATCAGCAGGCGCATGCTCGCGTTGTCCTTCTCGGGGGTCCGTGCGTGGGTGGGTCAGCGTGCGGTGGAGTCCTCGAACCACACCAGCGAGGTTGCCTGGGCCGCGTCGTCGCCGGATGCGTCATCGGAGCCGCCAGCGGCGACGTTGGCGGGTCGGAGACCGAGCTGCTGCGCCGAGGCCGACAGCACGGTCGCGCGCGCGCCGAGCGCCTGCTGCCGGGTGAAGTCGAGCGGCGGGCCGGCGATCCCCGCCGCGGAGTCGAGGTCGAGCGTGGCGAGGGCGTCGGTGACGTCGGTCGGCTCCACGCTCTGGGCCTTCCCGACCGCGCGGACGAGCGCGACGACGGCGTCGTGGCTCCGGGAGTCCGCTGCTCCCGCCACCGCCGAGAAGGGCCGGTCGCCCGTCAGGTTCTGGGCGTCTGCATCGTCCGCGAGCACCCGGACACCACCGAGGAACGCGGACATCGCCCGCCCCTCGGCGTCGGAGGAGAGCGCCCGTGCGTCGTCGGTGGCCACTCCGACTGTCCGGAAGGTGCCGCTCAGGCTGCCACCGCCGTCGACGAGCGCTGCGCCGAAGGCCGGGCTCGTCGCGTCCGGGGTGAGGATGACCGGCACCGTGACGTCGGCGGCCTGGAGTGCTGCCACCAGGGCGCCCTGTCGTTGCGCCGAACCGCTGATGACGACCGCATCGGAGTCCGGGTCCACCTTGCGGTCGGTGTCCTGCGCTTCGTCGGCACCCTCGCCCGCACCGCTCACACCGGTCCGTGCGGCGATCGTCTCGGCGAGCGAGCCCGTGTCCGAGGTGTCGTCGCCGTCGATGACGTGCGCCACCCGGAGCCCTGCAGGAGCACCGCCGCCGAGGTCGACGAGGAGCGGTGATCCGGCGTCACCGAGCGCAGCAGTCATGGCACTGCTGACCGAGCCGGCTGCCGGGGCGGTCGTCCAGGAGTCCTTCTCGGCGGGTGCGTAGGGCAGCACGACCGGGACGCCCTTCGCCGCCGCAGCGGTGAGCGCTCCGGTCACGTGCGCTCCGGACGAAGCGACGACGATGCCCGCGACGCCGCTCTCGGCGAGGTCGGCGACAGCGGCCTTCGCCCCAGCGATCGTCCCTCCGTCGTTCTTCGTGACGAGGGTGATGTCGGTTCCGCCGAGCGCGAGTCGTCGCTCGGCGACGAGGGCGCCCTGCGCCGCTTCGTTCCACTCGGAGCCCTCGCCGTCGCCCAGGGTGACGACGACGCCGATCTTCGTGTCCTCCGGAACGCCCCTGACGGTGACGCCCACGGGCACCGTGGCCGGGACGGCTTCGGCAGGCGCGCTGCTGGCGATCGCCCGGAACGTCAGGACGGCGGCGACCACCGCGGCCACCAGGAGCACGGCGATGCCGACGATGAGCAGTCGGCGTCGGTTGCGCGGACGCCCGGCGTCGGTGCCCTCGGTCTGGTCGATCGTCTGGTCGGTCGTCTGGTCGCTCATCGCTCAGCCCCGATCCGGAAGGTGTACAGCGTGGTCGACGTCGCACTGGCCGGCACCTTGAGCTGGAACGCCGGCAGCGTCGTCGCCGCGTCGATCGAGGCGCGGAACTGCTCCTGCTGGAGGAGTATCCCGGCGACGTCCTCGGCGCGGACGTTCGCGTAGCCGGCGGCGTTCTGCGATGCCAGGGCGAGCTGGTAGTCCGCAGAGTCGGACTTCGCCGCGCTCGTGGCCATCGCGCCGAGGATGCCGGATCCGTTGACCTTGCGGTCACCCAGGTCGAGCATCACCCGGTTGAGGTCGCCCGTCAGCAGTGTCGACGCGCCCTGGACGTCGCGCGTCGAAGCACTCGTGCTCGCGGCGATCTGCTCCAGGCTCGACGCCGTCTGGCGGTCGACGGCGGACGCCAGCTCGGAGCCTTCCCGCTCCAGTGTCCCCCGCTGCTCGTCGATCGTGCCCTTCGAGTCCTTCGTGACCTCGCCAGAGGTGGAACGGAGGCCGGCGATCGACTTGTCGAAGGCCGAGATGACGGCGTCACGACTGCCCTTCGCCGTCTCGCTGACCTGCCGCACCTGCTGGTCGATGATCTTCTGGACGTCCTTCTCGGACTGGGTGGACGCGTCGGCGAAGGCCTTGCGGACGGCGTCCTGCAGCTCGGTCTGCTGCGTGCTGATCGCGGTCAGCTGGGTGCCGACCACTGCGCTCGACTTCGTTGCCTGCTCGACGAGTTCCTCGAGCTGGCGGGCTGCGCCGTCGACCGAGCCACCGTCGTCGCGCACCGCTCGACGCACCTCGGCGATGCCGTCGTCGAGCGCTTCGACGTCGTCGGACAGCGTCGTCACCGCGGCACCGATACCGGTCGCTGAACGGAGATCGGTCGCCGCGACCACCGCATCCCACTGCTCCGCCTGGTCCGTGAGGCGTTCGTCCATCGGGGTGCTGAACCGCCCACCGGGCTTCAGCGTCGTGCCTTCTTCGGCACCGGGGCACGGCGTCGTGGTCAGGTACCCGCGCAGCGCATCCGCCTGCTCCGCGTCGAGCTGGTCGGTCGCCGCGAGAGCGCAGAGCTGGTCGGCGACCTCGCGGTTCTGCGCCTGCATCGAGGTGCTGAACAGACCGTCGCCGGCGCCGCCCACGAGGGCGCGCGCTGCGATGGCCTGCCGGTTCACCGTCGTGACGGCGTCGCGCACAGGGCCGAGGTCGTCAGCGGTCTGGTCACGCAGGTCCTGCAACGCCTGCAGGGTGCGCGCGACCTCACCGGTGCCGTCGCTGCCGAGCGCCTGCACGGCGGTGTCGATCTCCCCGAGCTTGGCCCGCAGGGCGTCCGACTGCTCGATCGCCGCGTCCGCGAGCTTGGGGTCGAGCTGGTCGGCGAGCTGCTGCCCGGTGTTGACCAGACCGATCAACGAGGTGCTCACCGCACGCGACGATTCCCAGAGCGCGCAGGTCAACGAACCACGGGCCTCCTGAGGGGCGCACGTCGCCACGTCCGGCGACGCCGGGCCGACGGATCCCGCCAGCTGCGTGCTGACCTGCTGCTTGCACGCCTCGCTGGCGTCGGCGTAGCCGGTGAGCTGCGCCGAGACGCGGAGCAGGTTGCCGTAGACGCTGCCCCCGGCGGACGGGGTCTTCGGTGTGGCCGCGCAGCCGTTGCCGTCGAGCACCGTTGCCGGCGCGGTCGCGGACGTGTCGCCGAGCAGGCTGTCGAGGCTCGTGGTGGTCTGCTGGAGCTGCTGCAACACCGTCGACTGCGTGGCCTTCACGGTGGTGCCGAGATCGCCGTTCAGGGAGCCGAGCTGCCCGGAGAGCGACTGCATCGTGCTCGCCAGCGAGGAGCTGCTCTCCTTCAGGCGTTCCGCCGTCCTGACGCCGAGGGTCTCGGACGTCGTCTCGAGGTTGGACCGGACCTCGGTGATGGTGCCGCCGGCACGGGCAAGCACCTCGTTGACCTGCGCGATGAGGTCGATCGTGCGGCGCTGCAGCGCCAGTTCGGAATCGTTGTCGGACCCGAACGCCGCGTTCACGACGCCGGTCGAGGACAGGTCCGTCGACAGCCCGGGCTGCGCCGCGACGTCGATGGTCGGCGCGGTGAAGTCCTCGACGTCGGCGACGAGGTGCAGCGTGCTGCTCGCGCCGGAGGTCGGCGGGGCGAGCAGCCGTCCCCACTGGACGACCGCGTCGCCGTCCTCGTTGGTGCTCACGACACCGTCGGTCGAGGAGCCGGAGTCGGCGGAGTCCGTCACGACGCGGTCCGCGGCGGTCCCCGTCAGCACGGTCGACGCAGCGATGCTGAAGGGCGCGCCCACGAGTGCCGGGGTCGAACGCGACGTGCCCGCGACGTCGTAGGTCAGGTTCTTCGACTTGACCGTCAGGTTCTCGATCGTCAGGTCGATCGACACCCGACCCGAGTAGCCGTCGAGGTCGGCGAGGTCCGTCCCGGTCTTCTTCTTCGTCGAGTACTGCGTCGTGATGCGCAGTGGCAGGTCACTCGCCGCCTTCGCGGGGTCGTGCTCGGTCATCGCAGACGACGAGTCCTTGCCGGCGACCGAGATCGCTGTGTCCGAGATCGACGTGATCGAACCGTCCGCGGCGAGGCGCGTGTCGACGGTCTGCAGCACCCGCGAGGGGTCAGCAACGGGCTTGTCGTCGGAAGTGCAGCCAGCGAGTACCAGCGCAGCGATCCCCGTCACGGCGACCGCCCCCACGAGTCGGCGACTGGTGCTTCGTGTTCCGGTGTTCCCGGCACGCTGGTTGATCACGGTCTTCCCCCCAAGAGAATCGTCGAGCACATCGATGCTAGTTGCTGAACAGCGTCGGGTCCGGGCGGGTCGGCCCCGTCAGCCACCCCCGTTCGGGCCACAGCTCGCCGCTGAAATCCAACATAGAGCATCTACGGGCTTGCCCGTCCCTGTCCACAGCCCGCTGATACTCTGCACGCATGATCCAGGGGGACCAGGGCGTCATGCCCTTCGAACGACCGCGCACGAACGCACGAACAGGGGCGGGCCGGTGAACATCAACCTGTCGCCGGTGGTGATAGCCCTGGCCGCGATGGTCGCCATCCCGGCCGTCGTCAGCGCGCTCGTCCGTCAGAGCGACAGGAAGCGGCCACCGTCCTCCGTCGTCGGCGACGAGGCGTACGGCGTGCTCTTCACCGTCCGCGCGCGCCGGTTCAGCTACCTGCTGCTCCGCATCATCGGCATCGTCTTCGTCGTCGTCGGCGGGTTCTTCTTCCTGGCCACGCTCAGCCTGCTCGACGACCCCGATGCGATCGGCATGCTCATCGCCGGCGTCGGCATGGTGCTGTTCGGGATCCTGTTCGTCTACCTCGGCGTCGGTCAGAAGCGCCGTCGCGTCGAGGCGTACGACTCGCAGCTGGTCGTGACGCCGATGTTCCGTGCCGCGCGGACCGTCGACCCGGCGGCGATCAAGCGCATCCGGCCCACCACCAACCGGTTCGGTGGCCTGGACATCAAGGTGAACGGCCAACGCGGCGTGATCAGCGTCCTGTCGATCGACGCCGCCTATCCCGAGCTCTGTGCATGGCTCGAGCAGCGGGCGCCCGCGCAGTGGGGTGAGTTCGTCGGGGCCTTCGGGCGCTGAGCGGCGCGCTGCTGCTGCACTGGGCCGACGGACCTACCGTGTTCGCACGGGCTCGAAGCTCTTCACGTACACTGCCTGGCGGATCGTGTTCAGGAATGCCCGCATCGTGAAGGAACCCTCGCCGGCGTTCAACCGGTAGCGCTCCCCCTCGATGACGTCCCGCGCCAGTTCGTCCTCGTTGTCGCGGCTCACACCCCAGCTCTGCACGAGCGTTCCGCAGTCGGACGTCTCGAGCACGACCTGCGACGTCGACGAGCCGACGCCCTTCAGGGAGTGAGACGAGTCCGCACTGCTGTGCGCGGAGCTGACGCTGCAGCCGTTTAGTCCTGGGTCACTCGACTGCAGCCCCGATGTCCGTCGTACGGTGCGGGCCAACTTTCCGTCGCACCGCTTCGGAAAAGGCCAGCACCAGCGCCCCCAGCTCGCTCTCGTAGGGCCAAGTGTCGGCAACAAGGCGGGCGGCGCCCTGTATCCCGCTGCGGTATGCCGGATGGTCGGGCGCCTGCTCGAATGCGGCAATGAGGACAGATCGTACGGCGGCTATTTGCACAGCCGACGCGGCGTCCTCGACGGCGTGGTCGTCGAGTTGCTTGAGCAATTCCGACAAGGTCATGTTCTGCCGTGCCCCTTCAGCGCTGGAACAGCGAGTCCATCACGGGAATGTGCGCGTCACCCGCAGCAGCGCGGAGAGTGACCGCTGGAACGCTTCGGTCGCAGGGACATCGCCCGCGCCGTCAGGCGTGACCACGAACATGTCGCCCATGCCCCCTGCCCCCGTGTTCGACGCGGAGTAGATCCTTCGGTAGATCCGCCGCCGAGCAAGCCACGCCTCCTCGACGCGGAGTGCCTCGGCCTGGCGGAGGTAGAAGCCCTCCGCCTCACGAGCCCCCATCCGGCAGAGGAATCCGGCCACCTCGTTGCACAGCACGACGACCTCGTCCCGTGTGCTCCTTCGTCTCAACATCACCGCTCCGGCTCACTCGTCGTTTGGGCTGTCACGCAATCAACGCCGGGGCGTCTCCGAGGCGAGCACTGCGGTGTAGCTGTAGATCTCCGGCGCTACCTTCAGGACCTTGAGGCCGGCACGCAGCCTGAAAGAGCCAGCACCGACAGTAAATCGGTAGCGCTCGCCTGGTTCCACCGCGGACGCTATCCGCTGCATGCTGGACCGATCGACGCCTTCCAGGTAGAGGAGATTCCCGCAATTCGTGTGGAAGGTGACCTGGGGTTGTGCACCGTCGGCTCCCTTCGCGGACCGGGAAGACGACATGTTCGCCTCTGCCGAATCGACCCGACACACGACCTTCATGCGGTGCCCATCGTCGTACCGCCCGAGAATCGACGGGCCGAAACCGAACGTGGCCACCGGGAGCCCGATGATCAAGAACAACAGTCCGACGGCCTGCAACCGCTCAAGAAAGACACGTGCAGGGCTCTTATGAGCAGGACGAAACGTGCCATCAGAAGCAGCACTCACCAGTAAATGATCGCCTCCAGCCGCCTTCTTCGCCAACCGGACGTTCGGTGTCTCCACGTGCCATGGATCCCCGCATCGCGTCCGCTCCGCTGGGAAGTCCGGGGTCGAGGTGGATAGTAGAAAAAGCGAGGTCACTGGCTTCGGTCGATAGCTCATCTTCCACACAAACCTGTTCGAAATCCCGTAGAGGAAAGCAGCTAGGTGCTTCACTGAACTCTTTCGCCCCTACTTGCGGACTTGGCTATAGCCGTAAACCGTCGGAGCTACTTTGACAAACTTGAGACCCTTCCGCAGATTGAACGAGCCAGCACTAACTTCGAACCGATACGGCGCGTTCGATTCAACCGAGCCGGCTATTCGTTTCATACTCGATCGTTCGACCCCGTCTGCGTAGATGAGATTCCCGCAGTCTGTATGGAAGGTCACCTGCGGTCGCGAGCCTCCCGCGCCTTTCGCAGACCGTGAAGAAGCAATGTTTGCTTCGGCGGAATCAACTTTGCAGGTTACTTTGATTCGATGAGAATCATCGTATCGCCCGAGCCAGGTCGGTCCGACCGTTAATGCCAGGAGAGGAATCACGATGACGCCTAGCACGATTGCTACTGCAATCACTCGATTCCCCCAGACGGGTGCCCTGCTTTTCCTCTTTCGGAGCAGCTTCGACGCAACCCGATCGTCTTCGGTGGACTTCACCAGCCGACCCTGGCCTCTGTGCGCGGCTGGGACCCGCACATCGGCTCTTCAGCGCCGCGTATGGCCCCGCTCAGTAAGGTCCTGCCGAAATCATCGCCTTGCACGTCCGGCCACCGCCATCGAGGGCACGGACCGCCGAGGACCGAGTACGGCGTCGCTGCGAAAGCATGATCACCAGCGAGCACGAGGGGCAAGGCGATTCCGAGTGCACCGATCGTCGCCGCAGCCATGAGGACGCCGCGATGCTGCTCGACGCCACCCGCGTGCGGGGACCCAACCCCTAGAGACCATGCGTGAACGTCGAGACCGCGTCGCACGCTACTCCTGGGTTGCCTTGAAGTCGCGCACATCAGGTGCGACCTTGACCAGCTGAAGAACCGAGCGCAACCGGTAGGTCCCCTCTCCAACTATGAATCGGTAGCGCTGCCCCGCCTTGAGTTCGTCGGCCACCCGATCGACATTGTCCTTGTTGATACCTGAGTCGATCAGCAACCGCCCACAGCCTTTTGTCTCGATGACAACCTGACTGCCCGAACTCCCGACGCCCTTCAAGGAACGACTCGAAGTACTCCCCGCTTTTGCGGATTCAACAGTGCAAGTTACGGACATTGGGTGAGAATCGTCGTACACGCCCAAAGCGATCGGCGCTACAAAGAATGCCAAGATCGGGAAGACAACGACGAGGAAGAGCAAGAGCACGGCGATGGTGCGGTTCCGAAATACACGCCGCCGGGCGACGTCCGTCCCAAGCCGGGTCTCCGTATTCGGCACGGTTACGCTCTCTTTCTCTCGTCGCCCGCCACTCATGGCGCACGATGTGAAGTGACGGTAGGACCCCGCGCCCCTGCAAGGAACCCTGTTCCAAAGGTCTGGACAAGGTTTGCGCGACTCTGATCCCCGCCCGGGCGGACCAGCTCATTTGCCACGGCACCAAAGCCGCCTGCACTGTGGTTCACCGCACCACCGATCAAAGCGGTCGCTGATGGAGAACTGAGGTCCAAGTTCTTGACGATCTTAGCTCCGAGCGCCCCGGATCCCAGGCTGAAGCCCGCCCCCAGACCGAAGCCGGACGCCGCAGACGCCGCGTAACCGCCGGCAGTGTGCGAGACGTCTTCGTCGAACATGTACCCGCCGACGTTCTGCGTGGCACCTGACACTCCTGACGAGATCGCCGAGCGAGTAGTCGATGTCAAGGCCTGCGTGCCGATCCGCTGGAGCACTGGAGCACCTGCGCGAGCAGCCGCTGTCCCGAGTTTCGAGAGACCCAGCGCGCTTCCCCCTCCGGCAGCTCCCGACACACCACCAACGAGAGTGTCCAGGCCGACCTTTCCCCAATCGACCTTGCCGTTCTCCCCCCTGTTTTCCTTGATCGATAGCCCCCCGGCCAAAGCAGCTCCGCCGCCTGCCATCACGGCAATCGCGACTACCGGGCCGATCGGTGTGCACATCGCGAGGACTGTCGCTGCGACGCCGAGGCCGATGGCGATGTTCGAGATCAGCTCCGAGTGCTCGTCGGCCCAGTCACGCACATTGGCGATTGCACCCTGATTCGCATCCCGGTACGCCTGCAAGTCCTTGTCAGTCGCCGGCCGCAACCCGAGCGGGTCGACGGCCTGCAACGGATCGTTGCCCGCGTACGAGTACGGGTTCCCCGACCACGCGGCACCCAGGATCGGCACGAGCGGATCAACCGTCAGGAAGCCCCGCGCCGCAGGGTCGTACACACGGGCCCCGAGCCACTCCAGCCCTGCGACGGACACCCCACCCGAGCCGGTCAGGGACACCCCCGCGGGCAGCCCGACGTCGGTAACGGCAGCGAGCGCAGCCCACGGGTCCGCAGCATCGGTCGCGCGAGCACTGCGCCAGGCGGGCTGCGTCACGGCATCGCCGATCGCGGTGACACCCCCTGGCAGGTCGAGCAGCGACGTGTCGGCGATGCTGATGAGCGACGGCACGACCGCGGCGGAGTCCCACCACGTGGCGACCCCACCCACCTCGGCGAGCTCACCGAGCGCGTCGACCCAGACGTCGAGCCGACCGGTCTCGGCGTACGAGGCGTCGCGGTCGACGACGGCAGCGAGGTGCCCCAGGTCGGACCATGCGTACTCGGTGGTCGAACCATCGGCTGCTGTCCGCCGGATGCGGCGGCCGAGACCGTCGTGGACGTACTCGGTGCGGCCGGCCTCGGTGGTCGTCGCGACCAGCTGTCCGGCAGCGTCGTACTCGTGGCGCGTCTCGACATCGCCGACGGATTCGACGACGAGTCGCCCACCGTCGTCGTAGGCCCACGTCGAGTCCCCGGCGCGCACGAGCTGCCCGGCGGCGTCGTACTCGTACGACACCGCCCCGGACGGTCCGTCGACCGCGGTGATCCGCGCGTCGGCATCGCGCTCGATCCGCGTACTGGTGGCACCGTCGAGCGTGGTCGAGGTGTGCGCGACGAGGGCGCCTCCCTCGTACGACCACGACTGCACCAGGTCGCCCGTGGCCGCCTGGACGATACGACCCGAGGCGTCGTAGGTGAACGCGCCGGCAGCGGTGCCGTCACGGTCCACCTCGACGACACGGCCGACGGCATCGCGACGGTAGGTGGTTCGGGTGCCGTTCGGGTCGACCCGAGCGGCGCGGTTGCCGTCAGCGTCGTACTCCCACGCGACGGACTGGTCGCCCCGGGCTCGGCGGACGAGCAGGCCACGGCGGTCGTGCTGAAGCTCGTGCTCGATCGTCCGCCCTGCACCACAGGTGTGGTCCGACACGACGACAGTTCGGTGGACGGCGTCGCGGGTGATCTCCGACTGCACCGCACCGTCGACGAGCACGGCCCGCTGTCGACCGGCCGCGTCGTAGGTCCATTCCGTGGTCCGGCCGTCGGGATCCGTCTGGCGGATCTGGCGCCCGGCCGGGTCGTAGGCCGCCGTGGTGGTCCGTCCGAGCGGATCGGTGACAGCGACCACGTGGTCAGCGGCGTCGTACTCGCGTCGGGTGGCCCCGCCGACAGGGTCGGTGATCGTCACCAGGCGCCCGCGCTCGTCGTACTCGAACGAGGTGACCCCGTCGAGACCGTTGACGACCTGGATCAGCTGCCCGGCGGGGTCGTAGCGGAACCGACGACGGCCGAAGCGTGCGTCATGGCTGGAGACGAGCCTCCCGGCCTGGTCATAGCGGAACCGCGCGGTACCGGAACCCGGAGTCGTCTGCGTGACCACGCGCCCGACGGCGTCGTACGTGATCTCCTCGACCTCGCCGGTGGGCAGGGTCCGGGCCACGACACGGGAGTCCGCGTCGTAGGTGAGCGTCGTCCGCGCCCCCGCGGCGTCGGTGGCTGCGGCGGGACGCCCGCAGGCGTCGTACTCGTACGTGGAGCGCGCGCCCGAGGGGGCGACCAACGCGACGACGCGACCGGCGAGGTCGCGCTCGAGTCGGGTCAGTCCGCCTTCGCCGTCGACGAGTTCGACGGGGCGACCGGCGGCGTCGTAGGTGATGAGTTCGGAACCGGTCTCGTCAGACGTGGACTCGACAGGTCGGCCGTACTCGTCGAACCGGACGGTCGCGGTGTCGAAGGCGTCGCGCAAGGTCGCGACGCCGGTCGCGACGTCGTCCGAGAACTCCTGGCGGACGCCCGTCGGGTCGACGGTCGCCGTCAGCTCGCCGACGACGTCGTACTCGCGACGCCACGTCGCGCCCGCGGGGTCGATGACGGCCTGGAGGCGCGACAAGGCGTCGTGCGCGAACGTCCAGACCGCGCCGCCCGGCAATGCGAGCTCCGCCAGGTTCCCCTGGTCGTCGAACGTCCGTGAGACGCGGCGACCCAGCGGGTCGGTCGTGGTCGCGAGCTCGCCGTTCGGGGCGTACTCGAGCGTCGTCCGTGCTCCGAGCGGGTCCGTGATCGCAGCGATCCGCGCTCCAACGGCGTACTCGAAACGCCAGACGGCTCCGTCGGCGTCACGTCGTTCGACGAGGAGCCCGGCGGCGTCGTAGCGGTACTCGCTCCGTGCGCCGGAGGGGCTGATCGCGGCGACCGGGTGACCGGCAGCGTCGCGCTCGATCCGAGCGGTGTCGCCGACGGCGTTGGTGGTCGAGACGAGCTCACCGAACGCGTCGTAGGAAAGCGTCAGGACCACGCCGGTCGGGTCGACGACGTGGGTGAGGGAGCCGTCCTGCCAGGTCAGCTCCGTCCGGCCGCCGACCGGGTCGACGATGACCGACGGGTCGCGGTCGTCGCCCACGTACTCGTAGCTCACGACGGCACCGGCCTCGGTTACGACCGTCGTCACGCGGTCCTGGTCGTCGTACCCGTAGGTCAGGTCGCCGCCGGACGGCGTGACGGTCCGGGTCTTCCGGCCTCGGTCGTCGTGCGCGTGCACGGTCACCGAGCCGTCGCGCTCGGTCGCGGACACGAGATTGCCGTGCCGGTCGTAGCTCATCGACTGGCGTCGGTCGTCGGAGTCGATGACCCCGACGAGACGCCCCTTGGCGTCGGCGATGTAGGAGTTCGACCGCGATCCGTCGTGGTCGGACACCACCGTGACGCGGCCGGGCAGGTACGCGAAGCGCACGGTGCGGCCGTGCGGGCTGATCTGTTCGACCACGCGGCGCTGGTCGTCGTAGGTGTTGTCGACCTCGACGACACCGGCCGCACTCGTGACCGTCGTGATGAGGTCGTCGTCGTTCCAGCCGTAGGTCCGGGTGCCGACGGCGTCGGTCACCGAGACGAGTCGGCCGCGCTCGTCGTACCCGTACTCGACCCGGCGACCGTCGGAGGCGCGGAGCACCGCCACTCGGCCGTCGACGTGGTCGATGTCGATCGAGCGCCCGCGCTCGTGCAGCAGGCGCACGACGACGTCGTCGGCGTCCCGCTCGACGCGGACCGCGGTGCCGGCCCCACCGCGCTGTCCGAGCCACAGCCCGGACGGCGAGAAGTCGATGCGCTCACCCTGGTTGTCGCGGACGACGAGCCGGTTGCCCTCGGCCGCGAGCCAGCGGTTCTCGCCGACGCCGCGGGCCCACCCCTCGCCGTCACGTGGGAAGCGCACCTGACGACCGTCGGCGCCGACGAACGACGCGCCCTCGTCGTCGAGGAGCAGGCGGGTCTCGAGGATCGACGCCCACCCCGGACCGAAGAGGCCGACGTGCTGGTCGAGGGAGTTGTACATGCGGGTCACCTGCAGCGCCGCAGATGCACCGGTGAACGCCAGGTCGAGCTCCGGCTCGAGGAAGTTGCCCGTCGTGGTGTTCACCGGGTCCATCGAGAATCCGGTGGTGGGCTGAGCGCCGTAGGCCGATGGTGGATCGAACTGCAGGTCGGTGCGGGACTGCGCGACCCCGGCGGCAGCCAGGGCTGCGGCGAGCGCAGCATCCGAGACGGTGGACACGGAGCCCTCGCCGCCAGCGGCCGCGAATGCATCGGCGATCGTGTTCGCCCACTTGACGTCCTGGTCGTTGGCAGCAAGCCACTTGTCGAACGCCGACACGAGCCCGTCGGCGTTGATCGTGCCCCACGAGCACTTCGTCGCGAAGTCGTCGAGCTTGCCGCGGAGCCCCGCGGGCTTCCCGGTGAGGTCGCTGTTGAGCGAGGTCGATCCGGCGGCGAAGGAACGCAGATCCTCCGGCTTGGCGGACGAGGTCCCGCCGCCACCACTCCCACCCGCGCCCGGGTTCGGGGTCTGGCGCGTGGTCGACTTGGCACTCGCGGGCGCGAAGGTCGGAGGGTCTTCGTGCTCGACCTTGGGCGGCTCCGGTGCGCCGGCGACCTTGTCGTGCATCCACTCGAAGAAGTTCCGGTCACCGTACTCGGCGTACCAGTCGCGGGCTTTCTTGCGACGGGCGTTCTCGCGCTCGGCGGCCGCCTTCATCTCGTCGACCCAGCCCGCGACGGTGCGCAGGTTCGTGGCGATGTCCTCGGCGTCACTCTTCGCGGTACCGGCGTTCTGCGCGAAGAGCTCCGAGAAGTGCCCGCGGAACTCCTGGGACGCGGTGTTGACGTAGGACTGCCGCGAGCCGGCCTGGCCCTCGATCGACTCGGCCGCGCCGTTCAGCGCCGTGCTGAGTGCATCGGCCGTGCCGTTGTCGAACTTGACTGGCTCATTGCCGTGCAGGTCAACCATGGTTCATCCCCCGAAGTCGTGCTGATCGTGCTGGTGAAGCGGCCCCACCGACCGCGAACGCCCGGACCGCCGCGAATGCGACGGTCCGGGCGGGAACATGCTGGTGCTTACGCGCCGCCGCCTGCGGTGAAGATGTCCTGCGAGATCTTGTCGAGCTGCGTACGGAGCTGCTCGAGCTCGGTCTTCGCCTTGTCGAGAGCAGCCTTGGTCTCCGGCCAGGTGGACCCACGGAACGTCGCCGCGAGCGGGCCGTCCCAGACGTTCGAGTCGGAGAGGATCCGGCCCTGAGCGTCGAGCTGCGAGATCTGATCGGTGAAACCACCGTTGACGATCGACTGGACCTGACGGATGGCGGTCTTGGCCTGCTCGGTCGAAAGGACACGCGACATGATGAACCTCTTTCATTCGTAGCTGCACCCCCGCGCAGTGGAATCCCCCCGGAGGCTCTGACACGGCCCACCATACCCACAAACCCGGGCAGATGTCACCGTCGGTATATCGTGACCGTTCCTCCACACACGAACGGTTCACCACCGGTTTCCACAGCGTCCACCGGGGCCCCTCCGACAGCAGGGGCCGGGTGGCAGGATGTGGGGATGGACACCGAACCGCAGCTCGACGGCGAATCCGTCGCACCCGACCTCGACGACTTCGACGAGGTCGTCGAGATCGAGCACGAGTCGCTGCCGACGGACCGCTACTTCGACCGCGAGCTCAGCTGGCTCAGGTTCAACCAGCGCGTGCTCGAGCTGGGTGAAGACCGCACGCAGCCCCTGCTGGAGCGTGCGAACTTCCTGGCGATCTTCGCGTCCAACCTCGACGAGTTCTTCATGGTCCGCGTCGCCGGCCTGAAGCGCCGCATCGACACCGGCATCGCCGTCCCGACCAACGTCGGCCGTGCCCCCAGTGACGTCCTGCGCGACATCGCGAAGAAGGCCCACGAGCTGCAGGACCGGCACGCGCAGGCGTTCATCGGGTCGCTCAAGCCGGACCTCGACGCCGCGGGCATCCACATCGAGCACTGGTCCGACCTCGACGAAGCCGACCGGCAGCGGATGCGGGAGTACTTCAACGAGCAGATCTTCCCGGTGCTCATGCCGCTGGCGGTCGACCCGGCGCACCCGTTCCCCTACATCTCCGGGCTCTCACTCAACCTGGCGGTGCGGGTCCGCAACCCGAAGTCGCAGCGCCAGGAGTTCGCGCGCCTCAAGGTGCCGCAGAACTTCTCCCGCTTCATCAAGCTGCCGGACGACAACTCCGGGCGGATGCGCTTCATCCCGCTCGAAGACCTCATCGCGAACCACCTCGACGACCTGTTCCCGGGGATGGAGGTCCTCGAGCACCACGTGTTCCGGGTCACCCGCAACGAGGACGTCGAGATCGAGGAGGACGAGGCCGAGAACCTCATCCAGGCCCTCGAGCGCGAGCTCCTGCGCCGCCGGTTCGGCCCGCCGATCCGCCTCGAGATCACCGAGGACATGGACCCGGTGACCCTCGACCTGCTCGTGCGTGAACTCGACATCACCGAGGAAGAGGTGTTCCGGCTGCCGTCGCCGCTCGACCTCGGCGGGCTGTTCGAGATCTCGAAGATCAGCCGCCCGGACCTGCACTACCCGAAGCACGTGCCGACGACCCCGGTGCAGTTCCAGCCGGGTGAACCGAACACGAAGCCCGACCTGTTCCGTGCGATCAAGGCGAACGACGTCCTGGTCCACCACCCCTACGAGTCCTTCGCCACGAGCGTGCAGGCGTTCCTCGAGCAGGCCGCGGCCGACCCGAACGTCCTGGCGATCAAGCAGACGCTGTACCGCACGTCCGGCGACAGCCCCATCGTCGAAGCGCTCATCGACGCAGCGGCCGCCGGCAAGCAGGTCCTCGCCCTGGTCGAGATCAAGGCGCGCTTCGACGAGCAGAACAACATCACCTGGGCCCGCAAGCTCGAGAAGGCCGGCGTGCACGTCGTCTACGGCCTGGTGGGGCTGAAGACGCACTCGAAGCTGGTGCTCGTCATCCGGCAAGAGGGCGGGACGCTCAAGCACTACAGCCACATCGGCACGGGCAACTACAACCCGAAGACCTCGCGCATCTACGAGGACATGGGCCTGTTCACCTCGGACGACACCGTGGGCAAGGACCTCACCCGCCTGTTCAACGAGCTGTCCGGCTACGCCATCGAGAAGAAGTTCAAGCGCCTGCTCGTGGCACCGCTGCACCTGCGGAAGGGCCTGCTCAAGCGCATCCAGACCGAGGCGGCGAACGCCCGTGCCGGCAAGCCCTCGGGCATCCGGATCAAGGTCAACTCGATGGTCGACGAGCAGATCATCGACGCGCTCTACCTGGCGAGCCAGGCCGGTGTGCCGATCGACGTCTGGGTCCGGGGCATCTGCTCGCTCAAGCCGGGGATGGAAGGCGTCAGCGACACCATCCGCGTGCGGAGCATCGTCGGCCGCTACCTGGAGCACTCCCGCGCCTTCGCGTTCCACAACGACGGCGACCCGGCGGTCTTCATCGGCAGCGCCGACATGATGCACCGCAACCTCGACCGTCGCGTCGAGGCACTCGTGCGGCTGGTCGCGCCGGACCACATCAACGAGGTCCAGGAGATGTTCGACCTGGCGATGGCCGACACCGCCAGCTCGTGGCACCTGGAGTCCGACGGCGAGTGGACGCGGCACTCCACCGACGATGCGGGCCGTCCGCTCGAGGACGTGCAGAATGTGACCATGCGGAAGATCTCGGCTCGGAAGCGCTCGACTCGGTGAGCGGCGGTCCCTCGGGCCCCGTCGTCGCTGCGGGTGCGGTCGTCTGGCGCGAACAGGACGGCACACCCCTCGTGCTGCTCATCCACCGCGACCACCACAAGGACGTCTCCCTGCCCAAGGGCAAGGTGGACCCGGGCGAGGCCGTCCCGACGACCGCTGTGCGCGAGATCGACGAGGAGACCGGCTACCGCGTCCACCTCGGCGCTCCGCTCGGCACCGCCGAGTACGTGCTGCCGAACGGTCGCGACAAGGTCGTGCACTACTGGGCGGCCCGGGTCTCGGCCAAGGAGTACGCCCGCGCCGGGGCCTTCGAGCCGAACCACGAGGTCGCCGCACTCGAGTGGGTCACCATCGACGACGCCCGCAACCGTCTGACGTACGAGCGGGACGTCGCGATCCTCGACCGCTTCGCCGAACGCGCCGCCGCCGGACAGCACCGCACCTTCGCCCTGATCACGCTGCGCCACGCGAAGACCGTGCCCGGCTCGGACTGGGACGGTCCCGACGCCACCCGACCGCTGTTGCCCGTCGGCCGTTCGCAGGCCAAGGCCGCCGCGGCGCCGGTCGCGGCGTTCGGCCCGAAGAAGATCGTGAGCAGCACGGCGGCGCGGTGCCTCGCGACCGTCGAACCGCTCTCGGCCGCGACGAAGCTCGGCGTCTCGAGCACCCCGGACATCAGCCAGGACGCTCACGACCGCGGAGCCGCCGACGTCAAGGGTGTCGTCCGGCGCCGCCTCGACAAGGGCAAGACCGCCGTGCTCTGCTCGCACGGCCCGGTGCTGCCCGACATCATCGCCCGGATCGCCACCGTGACCGCCGACGACTCCGGCCGCTTCGACCTGCGTCGTGCGGCGATGTTGTCCGTCGGGGACTTCTCCGTCATGCACATCGCCGGAGACACGCTCGTCGCGGTCGAGACGCACCGCAACACGATCCCGGCGTAGCCGGCCACCGCCGGACCGCAGCGCCGCCGCACCGCAGCGCCGCCGGACCGCAGCGCCGCCGGACCAGAGCGCCGCAGCCGACGCGCTCGGCACCCGACCACATGACGGGGCCGCGCCGCGCCCGGAGAACGCGATCCGGGCCTCCCGACCGCCCTTCCGCGATCATGCGTGCGTATCTTCCGAACGCGCGCACAGTGCCCCCGATCCTGCTCCCTGCGCGGGCGCGGCGCACGCCGCCCCGACGCGGACAACCCCTCGTTCACCTTCCGTTCACCAGCGGGGGTGATCCCCGTCACCTCGCGTCCCTACAGTCGCTCCCGGGTCGGCACCGGCCCAGGGACCGCAGTGGTCCCACTGCATTCCATTCCCGAAGGGACCCCTGTGAACATCAAGCGAATCGGTTCGATCGCAGCAATCGCGATCGCCGGCGCAGTCGTGCTCTCCTCGTGCGCGGCAAACGAGGACGCGGGCAGCACCAAGTCCTCCTCCACCAGCGGCAGCGACTACTCGAAGCTCTCCGGCACCCTGACCGGCTCGGGCTCGTCCGCACAGCAGACCGCGCAGGCCACCTGGGCCGCCGGTTTCCAGGACGAAGCCAAGGGCGTCACGGTGAACTACACGCCGGACGGCTCCGGCGCCGGCCGCGAGAACTTCATGTCGGGTGCCGCGGACTTCGCCGGCTCCGACGCGGCGCTGAAGGACGAGGAGCTCTCGGGCAAGTTCGAGTCCTGCAAGGCGGACACCAAGGGCATCGACATCCCCGTCTACATCTCCCCGATCGCCATCGCGTACAAGGTCGACGGCGTCAGCGACCTGACCCTCGACGCGAAGACCATCGCGGGCATCTTCTCGGGCAAGATCACCAAGTGGAACGACTCGGAGATCGCCGACCTGAACAAGGACGCGAAGCTGCCGGACGCGAACATCACGGTCGTGCACCGCTCCGACGACTCGGGCACCACGCAGAACTTCTCGGAGTACGTCTCCGCGAACGCCGGCGACGTCTGGACCGAAGAGCCGAGCCAGACCTTCCCGTACTCGGTCGGTGACAGCGCGAAGGGCACCTCCGGTGTCGCCTCCGCGATGGGCAACGCCACCAACGCCATCACCTACATCGACGACTCCGGCGCCGGTGACCTCGACCGCGCGAAGCTGATGGTCGGCGACAAGGCGACCGAGATCTCGGCCGACGGTGCCGCGCAGGTCGTCGCCGACTCGAAGATCGCAACCGGCCGCGAGGACAACGACCTCGCGATCGACATCGACCGCAAGGACACCGCTGACGGTGCCTGGCCGCTGGTCCTCGTCTCCTACGCCATCGCGTGCCAGGAGTACAAGGACGCCGACAAGGCCGAGCTCGTGAAGGGCTACCTGGACTACGTCGTCTCGAGCGCTGCTCAGGACGCCGCTGCGAAGGAGGCCAAGTCGGCCGCCCTCTCCTCCGACCTCGCGTCGAAGGCCAAGGACGCGGTCGCGTCCATCAAGTAAGGCCCCCTGAGCGCCCGGACGCCGGTCCCACCCACATGACCGGCGTCCGGGCCCTCGCCCGTCCGGGCCCCACCGGGAGTGCAGCACCACCGCCGCCACCGGGAGCGCAGCACGACTGCCGCCACCGGGAGCACAGCATCACCGCTCCCACCGGGAAGAGCCCGCACCCGGACGTCCCACCCCGCTCCACCACCCGCACCCGTCGCCTCCCCCGGCGTTCCTCCGACTGGAGTACCCCATGACGACCGCACCGGCCCAGCCAGGGGCCACCGTCACCCCGATCAAGCCGAAGGCCGTCGTCCGCGTCGGTGACCGGATCTTCTCCGCCGCCTCGGTCATCGCCGGCGGCCTCATCCTCTTCGTGCTCGTGCTCGTCGCCGCGTTCCTCGTCTGGCAGAGCATCCCGGCGTTCTCCGCCAAGGTCGGCGAGCTGCCCGGGAAGGCCACGAACTTCTGGGACTTCGTCGGCCCCCTGGTGTTCGGCACCGTCTGGTCCGCGCTCATCGCGCTCGTGATCGCCGTGCCGCTGTCCCTCGGGATCGCCCTCTTCATCTCGCACTTCGCGCCGCGTCGACTCGCTCCGGTCCTCGGCTACGTCATCGACCTGCTGGCCGCGGTGCCGTCGGTCGTCTACGGCCTCTGGGGCATCGCCGTGCTGGCTCCCCTGGTGAAGCCCTTCTACGTGTTCCTGAACGAGTACCTCGGCTGGTTCCCGCTGTTCTCCGGTCAGGTGTCCGGCACCGGCCGCACGATCCTGACGGCCTCGATCGTCCTCGCCGTCATGGCGATCCCGATCATGACGGCGGTCATGCGTGAGATCTTCCTGCAGGCCCCGACCCTCAACGAGGAAGCGGCCCTGGCCCTCGGCGCGACCCGCTGGGAGATGATCCGCCTGTCTGTCCTGCCGTTCGCGAAGTCCGGCATCGTGTCCGCGATCATGCTCGGCCTCGGTCGTGCACTCGGCGAGACGATGGCGATCGCGCTGGTGTTGTCGGTCTCGACGAACGTCACGTTCGAGATGCTGACGTCGCAGAACCCCTCGACGATCGCCGCGAACATCGCTCTGCAGTTCGCCGAGGCTTCCGGGACGGCACTGAACGCGCTCATCGCGTCGGGTCTCATCCTCTTCGTCATCACCCTGGTCATCAACATGCTCGCGCGGTACATCGTCCGCAGCCGAGTCAGCTGAGAGGTCGCACCCGATGTCCCTCGCGCTCCGTCAGACCGGCACCGCCGGCAACGTCTACGCCAACGGCAAGCTGCACGCGTCCGTCCCGTGGCTGCTGCTGGTCGGCAGCTGGGTCGCCCTCGTCCTGGTCTTCGCCCTGCTCAACGCCGGTGGCGCCGTCAAGGACTTCAACGTCGTCGCCGCGATCTTCCTCGGCACGGTCCTGTTCGACGTGCTCATCGTCGTCGTCTCGCGCATCGTCGAGGGCGGTCGCAAGGCCGTCGACCGCCTGGTCACCTCGCTCGTCATCACGGCGTTCGTCATCGCGGTCCTGCCGCTGGTGTCGCTGCTCTGGACGGTCATCGCCAAGGGCGTCGCCCGCCTCGACGCGAACTTCTTCTCGTACTCGATGCGCGGGGTCATCTCCGAGGGCGGCGGCGCGGTCCACGCGCTCATCGGCACCCTCGAGATCACCCTGTTCGCGGCGCTCATCTCGGTGCCGATCGGTCTGCTCACCTCGATCTACCTGGTCGAGTACGGTCGTGGCGCGCTGGCGAAGGGCATCACGTTCTTCGTCGACGTCATGACGGGCATCCCGTCGATCGTCGCCGGGCTGTTCGCCTACGCGCTCTTCGCCCTGTTCCTCGGCCCGGGTGCCCGCTTCGGTCTGGTCGGCTCCGTCGCCCTGTCGGTGCTGATGATCCCGATCGTCGTGCGCTCCACCGAAGAGGTGCTGAAGATCGTCCCGATGGAACTCCGCGAGGCCTCGTACGCCCTCGGTGTCCCGAAGTACCTGACGATCCTCAAGGTGGTTCTGCCCACGAGCCTCGCGGGCATCATGACCGGCATCATGCTCTCGATCGCCCGCGTCATCGGTGAGACCGCCCCGCTGCTCGTCACGGCCGGCTTCACCGCGAGCATGAACTACAACCTGTTCCGCGACCCGATGATGACCCTGCCGGTGTACGCCTACACGCAGTACTCGCAGCAGGGCGCCAACCCGGTGCCGTTCGTCGACCGGGCGTGGACCGCGGCCCTGGTGCTCATCCTGATCGTGATGCTGCTCAACCTGCTTGCCCGGATCATCACCCGCCTCTTCGCCCCCAAGCTCAGCCGCTGACCGTCCGCCCCCGCGGATCCAGCGTCACCACCCACCCAGAAGGATCAACGTGTCCAAGCGCATCGAGGTCGACGGCCTCAACGTCTACTACTCGAAGTTCAAGGCGGTCGAGGGTGTCGACATCACCATCGAGCCCCGCACCGTCACGGCCTTCATCGGCCCGTCGGGCTGCGGCAAGTCCACCTTCCTCCGCACCCTGAACCGCATGCACGAGGTCATCCCCGGCGCCTGGGTCGAGGGATCGGTCAAGATCGACGGCGACGACCTGTACGGCCCCGGCGTCGACCCCGTGCTCGTCCGCCGTCAGGTCGGCATGGTCTTCCAGCGACCGAACCCGTTCCCGACGATGTCGATCCGCGACAACGTGCTCGCGGGCGTCAAGCTCAACAACAAGCGCGTCTCCCGCTCCGAGGCCGACGACATCGTCGAGCGCTCGCTGCAGGGTGCGAATCTGTGGAACGAGGTCAAGGACCGCCTCGACAAGCCCGGCATGGGCCTGTCCGGTGGCCAGCAGCAGCGGCTCTGCATCGCCCGCGCGATCGCGGTCGAGCCGGACGTGCTGCTGATGGACGAGCCGTGCTCGGCCCTCGACCCGATCTCGACCCTGGCCATCGAGGACCTGATCGAGGAGCTCAAGAAGGAGTTCACGATCGTGATCGTGACCCACAACATGCAGCAGGCGTCGCGCGTCAGCGACAAGACGGCGTTCTTCAACATCGCCGGCACCGGCGCTCCGGGCAAGCTCATCGAGTTCGACGACACCGCGACGATGTTCTCGAACCCGTCCGTGCAGGCCACCGAGGACTACGTCTCGGGCCGCTTCGGTTGATCGGCATCCGTCCGTCGCGCTGACGGACGGCCTGGAGGCCCGGTGCACGTCCGCCACGGACGCGCACCGGGCCTTCGTGGTTGCGCCGGGTGCCGCGGCGGCCCGCAAGACGTGCGCATGTTCCGACGATCCACGCGTCGATCGACTCGTGGTTCGTCGTTCGATGCGCACGCAGACGTTGCGTGCGCATGTTCCGACAGTCCGCGCGTCGATCGACTCGTGGAACGACGAAAGGTGCCCGCGCATCGACTGCACGGGCACCTTCCGGAGGATCTCAGGCCGTGGTGGTGGGGACCGCCATGATCGGCGACGAGGTCGGCTGCTTCGAACCACCGGCGGGCTCGACCGTCATGCCGATCGTCGCACCCTCGGACATCGCACCCTTCAGCACAGCGGAGTGCACACCGTCCGCCGCGCCGTCGACCAGGCCGGCCGACTTGATGGCACCGCCCTGCTCCTCGGAGCCGATGTACCAGAGCTCGTACGTCTTGCCCTTCGGCGCCTGCTCGACGCCGTCCAGGATCACCGCGGACTTGCCGAGGTCGTTCGACCACACGACCGTCGCCGAACCGCCGCCCGCGACCTTGGTCGTGGTGCGCTGGAAGTCCGACGCGGCGTAGATGCGGTCAAGGCCGCTCGAGGCCTGCGTGGTGCCCGGTCCGGAGCCGTTCGGGTCGAAGACCGATCCGACGCCGAGTCCCCCGAAGAAGACCGCGGCGACGGCAGCAGCGGCCGTCAGCATCACCGCCGGACGCTGGAACCAGCGGCGGCGAGCCTCGGACGACGCCCGGCCACCGGCGGTGGGGCCGTCGGCGATCGAGGTGACGGGCGCAGGGCGGGCCTCCTGGGCGGGGGTGGTCTCGGCGACCGGGGTCTGGTCGACCGTCGTGTCGGCGAGGGGTGCGGCCTGCGGGGTCGTGGCGATCCGGGCCAGCAGCGACGCCTTCAGCGACGCGGGGGGCTCGATCGGTGCGACGGCGTAGGCGAGCTGCAGCGCGGTCTCGCGCAGCGAGTCGTTCTCGGCCTGCAGCTCGGGGGACGTCCGGAGGGCGTCCTCGAGGAGCGCGCGCTCGTCATCGGACAGCGCGTCGAGTGCGTGGGACCCCGTCATCAGTGCGGGGTCGTCGTGGCGTTCGGTCATGAGGTCACCCCCATCTCGTCTCGGAGTCGGATCATCCCGTCACGGAGACGGGTCTTGACGGTGCCGATGGGGACACCGAGGTGTTCGGCCATCTCGCTGTGCGAGTAGCCGCCGTAGTACGCGAGTTGCACAGCCTGCCGCTGGAACTCCGTGAGCTTCGCCAGCGCTCGGCCGACGCGCTCGTGCTCGATGCGGATCTCGACGGACTCGGAGACCTGGTCGAAACCGGCCTCGAGGTCGCGGATGCCGATCTTGGTGTCGCGGTCGTGCGAGGACTGCGAGGCGCGGACCCGGTCGACCGCGCGGCGGTGGGCCATGGTGAGGACCCAGCTGGCGGCCGTTCCGCGCTTCCGGTCGAAGCGGGTGGCCTGCTGCCAGACTTCCAGGAAGACCTCCTGCGTGACCTCTTCCGACTGCGCGCGGTCCCGGAGGAGCCGCGTGATCAGACCGAGGACCCGGCCGGACAGTGCGTCGTAGAGGTCCGCGAAGGCGGCTTGGTCACCGGAGGCGACCCGGGCGAGGAGGTCGTCCGGCGATGCCTGAGCTGGCTCTGACGAGCTCCAGCGTTCGGTGTCGCTATCCACGAGGGCAAGCATTGCAGGTTTCCCTCCTCTCGGTTGCTTTCGTTGACCAGGCGGGTAGCACGAAGCCCCCGCATGGGCGGTCGAGACGAGGGGCCGGCGTGACCCACAGGGAATTGACCGGCGGTGCCGGTCCGGGTCACACCGGGCCTCTCGCTTCGTGACGGGCATTCCGTCCGCCACGATGATGATTCGGCGCGGTCCCCGCTGTGGATTGGGCGGGGATCGGGATTTCTCGGCGGCGCGGGCGCGGCGGGCTCCCCGCGGGCGGTGCGCTGGCACGCCCGGGGCCGGTTCTGTCCACCATGAGTGAACAGGGTCGAGTGATCAGCCGACGTCTCGTAGACTGGTGATCGCCGGGCCGCAGCAAGCCCCGGGCTCCAAAATTCGCCGCTTCGAGCGGCCTCGCGCCGAGAGGCGCTTTCTGCGGCTCGGCTTCTCCATGCCCGGATGCGTTCCGCGCTCGCGCGTCCGGTCGCGACCGTGCGCGTCGTCGCGAAGCTCCGCGCCCCTGGCCTGGAGGCTGGGTGCGGGTCCGCCCCGCCGCCCGCTCAGTCCAGGCTGTCGCGACGCCAGAGCGCCGCCGCCTCGGTCAGGTCGGCCGCCAACTCCGTCAGGCGGAGCGCCCGCGTCGTCAGCTCGCCCGCCCGCTCGGACGCGACCAGGTCGGACTCGTCCGCCACGGCGGTCGCACCGGCGGCGGTCAGGCGGCAGAACGATGCCCCGCGGTCCAGCGCCACCGCGAGGTCGCCCGTGTACAGGCCGTGCAGGATGCGGTCGGCGAGCGTCAGGATCTCGGCCGGGCCGGTCGGTTCCTCGGCACCCGCGACCGCCTGGTCGATCGTGCCGATCTGCGCCGTGCCCCGTTCGAACAGGTACGCGATCTCCTCCGGGTTCTGCCGGATGACGATCCGCACCAGGTAGACCCGCCAGAGCGCCCCAGGCAGGGTGTGCGCCCCCACCCGCGCCCACAGCTCCGCGATGGCGTCGATGCCGTGCACGTCGGTGTAGGTGACGAGCCGCTCGACCACGGCGGGGTCCGGGTCCTCACGCACACGGTGCAGCAGGGCGTTCGCGGTCTCGTGCGCGACACGGTTCACCAGCGCCGGGTCCTCACCGCCCTGGATGGCGGCGAACTCGGCGTCGGTGAAGTGGACAGGACGGTGGTGATCGCGAGGCACCGCAGCAGTGTAGGCGCGGCCGGTGACACGCCCGCGGCCCGTTCGCCGAGAACGCAACGACTGCGCCGCGCGTACCGTGTTGCGGCAGGGAGGCGCTCCTCCCTGCACGTGAAGGAGAGGATCTTCCATGAACGCCCTGCTCATCATCCTGGCTGTGATCGCAGTCATCCTGCTGTTCGTCGGCGGGTTCGCCGCGAGCCTGAAGTTCCTGCTCTACGTCGGCATCGTGCTGCTGATCATCGCGGTCATCGCGTGGCTGCTGCGAACGCTCACCGGACGCCGGGGCTGACCCGCTCGCACGGTTCTGTCCCAGAGGCCCTCACCCGCTAGCCTTGCGGGTGAGGGCCTCTAGCTCAGTTGGTAGAGCACCGGACTTTTAATCCGAGGGTCGTGGGTTCGAGCCCCACGGGGCCCACCACCAGTCTTCCCTGTTGCTCTTGTCTACAATCGGTCCGATGGGCCGAGGATCGCAGCGCGAACGGCCGGGCACCCCCAACGACCCGGCGACGATGCCGCGACGCCGCCGCAGACTCGTCCCCGCACTCGCCCTCGGCGCCATGGCACTCGGGGTCTCCGGACTCCTGCTGATCCTGCCGAGCGTGTCGAGCGCCTGCCAGCCCGTCTCCTCGTCGACCTCGGCCTCGGCCGTCGCGGCCCCCGGGGTCTCGGCCGAGCGGATCGCGGCGGCGATCGAGCCCGGATCGCGTGTCCTGATCGTCGGCGACTCGTACACGTCCGGTCGTGGGTCGACCAGCGGGATCCACGGCTGGGCCCAGGACATCAGCGAGGACCGCGGGTGGAAGGCAAAGATCGACGACTACCCGGGCACCGGCTACGTCGACGTCGGCGCCTCCGGTTCGTCGCACTTCACGTTCGGTCCCCGGATCGAACGAGACGCCTCCTTCGACCCGGAACTGGTGATCGTGCAGGGCAGCCAGAACGACTGGCTCGTCGACGCCGACACCCTGCGCGCCGCCGTCGAGCGCACGCTCCGCACGGCGCAGCAGACCTGGCCGGACGCGGTCGTCGTCGCGTTCGGTCCGTCGGCACCCCTGCCGCACGCGAAGACCACGGTCGGTGTCGCCGCCTCGGTCTCGTCGGCTGCAGCCACAGTCGGGGTCCCCTACATCGATGCCCTCGCCGGCCGGTGGTTCACGACCACGAACAGTCCCGGGTACTCGGCGCCCGACGGCGGGCACCCGAACGACGCCGGCCACCAGTACCTGGCTGACCGCGTCAGCGAGGCGCTGGACGCCCTCGCCACCCCCGCCGACAGTGCCCGGTGCGCCTGACGGGTGCCGTCCGCTCCTGAACGGGGTACAACCCGTCCCCAGCGAGCTCATGGGAGATCCCCTGCACAGCACAGTCGGTCCCCAGCGGACTGTTGGGCTCCCGCCGATAGTGTCGTTCCCGGATCCGATCACCGGATCCTGCAGCACCGCACCACCACGAACGAACGGGGTACACCGTGATCGAGCCCATCGAAGCCACGCAGACCAGCACCACCGGTGACGCGCGCCGCATCGTCGAGCTCGCAGCAGCGACCAACACGACGATGAGCAACGAGCTCCTGCTCGACACGCTCCGCCGCAACGCCCAGGTCACGACCCGCCACATCCGCAAGGACTTCATCGAGGTCGCGACCGCCACCGCCGTGCTCGGCTACGTCTGCCGCCAGCGCAAGGACTTCATCGCGCTCCGCGGCGACGACCCGGCCTGGGCACACGAGGTCGGCCGGTACGCGACCGAGTCCCTCGCGGTCGAGGCGCTCCGGATGCGCCGCGGCTGACGCCCGGCTTCCGACACGAACGCACAAGGCCCCGCCGGACACCCGGCGGGGCCTTCGTCGTGTCAGCGGTGCGAGCCGACCGGAGTCCTCAGGACCAGACGCGGCGGATCCCCCACGAACCGGTCCAGGTCTCGTCCGGCTCGAGCCAGCGCAGACCTTCGCCGGAGTTCAGGGCGTTCGCGGGTGCCGTCATCGGTTCGACCGCGACGGCCAGGCCCTTCCCGTCGCCGCGCGGGTACTCGCGCGACGTGAAGACCTGCACGTACGGGAACGAGGCGTCCTGCCAGAGCTCCACCCCGTCGCCCTCGGGCCCGTGCATCGTCGTGCGGCGGATCCCCTCGGCGTCGGGGGTGACGTCCGTGTACGCAGTGTCGAGGTCCGAGTCCCCGGCCCGCCGGCCCTGACGGAGGTCGTACGGCGTGCACTCGACCGGCACCGACCCGTTCGGCACCTTCTGCTCGTCGACGGTGAACGCGGTCGCGGCGTCGAGCGTGACGACCAGGTCGTCGGCGGGGGTGTCACCGGCACGCAGGTACGGGTGCGCGCCGACGGCGAAGGGTGCGCGGACGCCCGAGCGGTTCGTGACCTCGTGCGTGACACGGATGCCGTCGTCGACGAGCTCGTGCAGCACGCGCGTCTCGAGGGTGAAGGGCCACCCGTGCTGCGGGTGGATCGTCGCTTCTTGCTGGATCGACGTCTCGGCCTGCGACACCACCCGGTACGGGGCGAAGCGGAGCAGCCCGTGCGAGGCGTTGCCGTACTTCGGCTCCGAGATGTCGAGCTGCTGCCGCTTGCCCTCGAGCTCCCACACACCACCGGCGACGCGGTTCGGCCAGGGCGCCAGGACGATGCCGTTCGCGCCCGGCGGCTGCTCGGTGACGGCGAACGGCTCGGTGATGTCGAAGCCGGCGACACGGAGTTCGCGGATGCCCGCGGCGACCTCGGTGACCACGGCTTCGACGACCCCGTCGGGTCCGGCGTGGTGGAGGCGGTACTGCCCACCAGTGGGTGCTGCGGTCATGGGGTGTTCTTCCTTCCGGCTGGTTCGGTGCGCTGCTCGCCGTCGGCGACGATCACCTGGGCCCCGGCCGCCCGGATCGTGGCGACCGCGTCGGCGTCGGCCTCGGCGGTGACGACGACGTCGATGTCCTCGAGCGCGCGGACGACCCCGATGTGGGCCCGGCCGAACTTCGACCCGTCCGCGACCACGACGGTACGCCGGGCCGTCGTGGCGAGCATCCGCTTGGCCTCGGTCTCGGGCAGGTTCACGTTCGTCAGGCCGTGGTCGACGTCGAGGCCGGTGCCGCCGAGGAACACGAGGTCGGCCGCGATCATCGGCAGGACGGCGCCGTTGAAGGGTGCGACGAGCGAGTGCTGCAGGGGCCGGAGGGTGCCGCCGGTGACGATCACGGTGAAGCGCGGGACCGCTCGCTCGAGCGCGAGCGCGGTGGTGAGGGAGTTCGTGACGACGGTGACGCCCGTGAGCTCGGTCCGGGCCACGAGCGCCTCGGCGACGGCGGCCGGCGTGGTGCCGACGTCGAGGACGACGCACTCCCCCGGCCGCACCAGCGCCGCGGCCGCACGGCCGATGGCTGCCTTGGCCACCTGGTGCTCGACGGCGGTCTCCTCGAAGGGGCGCTCGGTGGAGCCGGCCCCGAGGCGGACCGCGCCCCCGTGCACCCGGCGGATCCGGGCCTCCTGGTCGAGGACGGCGAGGTCCTGGCGGACGGTCACCTCGCTGGTGCCGAGGGACGCGGCCAACGCGGCCGTCCGGACCATGCCCGGGGCACCGTCGACGATCGCGACGATGCGGTCCTGCCGCAGGGGCGCGGGCAGCGCGCCGGCGAGGAAGGAGAGGTCGGCGTCCGTCATGTGGACAGTTTCGCTTGCTTCCGATGTCCTTCGCAACGCTTCGGATGGGCGCTAGGCTGTTCCGGTGATCACCAAGCGCGTGACGAAGCTCGCGGACGGCCGCGACCTCTTCTACTTCGACGACGCCGACTCGACGCTGCCCGCGGAACGCAGCATCGACGACCGCGTGCTCGACCCGCGGCCCGAGACGGCGCGGATGCGGCAGGACGTCCTGACGGGTGAGTGGGTGTCGATCGCTGCGTCCCGGCAGAACCGTGTGTTCCTGCCACCGGCCGACCAGGACCCGCTCGCGCCCCAGAGCCCGGCCAACCCGTCCGAGATCCCGAGCCGCTACGACGTCGCGGTGTTCGAGAACCGCTCGCCGTCGTTCGGACCGCTGCTCGAAGCCGACGACGCCCCCGAGTCGCTCGAGTCCCTGAGCGA
Source organism: Curtobacterium sp. MEB011 (assembly GCF_030209655.1). NCBI lineage: Bacteria > Bacillati > Actinomycetota > Actinomycetes > Micrococcales > Microbacteriaceae > Curtobacterium > Curtobacterium sp. MEB011. The sequence goes on from NZ_JARVRN010000004.1 coordinate 58,521, forward strand.
CGTCGGCCTGAACCGCCAGCTCCGTTCGGTCGGCCGGTGCGAGGTCGTGTGCTTCTCCCCCGAGACCTCCGGTTCCTTCGCCTCCATCTCCGAGTCGCGTGCCCGCACCGTCGTCGAAGCCTGGGCCGACCGCACCGCCGCGCTCTCCGCGATGCCGGGCATCCAGCAGGTGTTCCCCTTCGAGAACCGGGGCGAGGCGATCGGCGTCACGCTGCACCACCCGCACGGGCAGATCTACTCGTACCCGTACATCACGCCGCGCACCCAGCGCCTGCTCGCGAGCATCGAGCGGTTCGGGCCGGACCTGTTCGAGCAGCACCTCGCGAACGAGCGGGGTTCCGAGCGGGTCGTCCTCGCCGGCGAGCACTTCACCGCCTTCGTCCCGTTCGCCGCGCGCTGGCCCATCGAGATCCACATGCTGCCGCACCGCCACGTGCCCGACTTCGCCGGCCTGACCGACGCCGAGAAGGACGAGCTGGCGCACATGCACCTCCGGCTCACCCGTGGGCTCGACGCGCTCTACGGCGACCCGACGCCGTACATCGCCGCGTGGCACCAGGCGCCGGTGCACACCGCCCGCGACACCGTGCGGCTGATGCTGCAGATCACCTCGCCGCGACGTGCGGCGGACAAGTTGAAGTTCCTGGCCGGCAGCGAAGCCGCCATGGGCGCCTGGATCGGGGACCTCGTGCCCGAGAAGGCGGCCGAGTTCATCCGACAAGGAGTCGAGCGCGCATGACGTTCCAGCAGGTCTACGGGTACGAGCCGACGGTGCGGTACTCCGCACCGGGTCGCGTCAACCTGATCGGTGAGCACACCGACTACAACGACGGCTACGTGTTGCCCTTCGCGATCGACCGTCGCACCACCGCGTCCATCGCCCAGCGCGACGACCGGATGATCCGCGTGGCATCGGCCTTCGACGCCGCGAGCGAGCCTGTCGCGCTGTCCCTCGACGACCTGTCGCCCGGGGCCATGGACGGCTGGTCGGCCTACGTCTTCGGGATCGGCTGGGCCCTGCGCGAGCAGGCGGGTGCCGATCTGAGCGACAAGACCGGGTTCGACGTCTTCATCGAGTCCGAGGTCCCGGTCGGCGCCGGCCTGTCGTCCAGTGCCGCGATCGAGTGCGGTGTCGCGCTGGCGTTCAACGACCTGTGGGCACTCGGCCTCGACCGGAAGTCCCTGGCGCGCGTCGGGCAGTACTCGGAGAACCACGCTGTGGGCGCCCCCACGGGGATCATGGACCAGTCGGCCTCGCTGCTCGGCGAGCAGGACGCCGTCGTGTTCCTCGACTGCCGCACGCTCGACACCGCCGTCGTCGACCTGGCGCTCGAAGCGAACGGGCTCGAGGTCCTGGTGATCGACACCCGTGTCGAGCACGCCCACGCGACCGGTGGCTACGCCGCTCGTCGGGCCTCGTGCGAGAAGGGCGCCGAGGTGCTCGGCGTCGAGGCACTGCGTGACGTCAGCATCGAGGACCTGCCCCGTGCGCAGGAGCTCCTGGACGACGAGACCTTCCGTCGTGTGCGGCACATCGTGACCGAGGACCAGCGTGTCCTGGACACCGTCCGCACCCTGCGCGAACAGGGCCCCCGGGCGATCGGTCCGCTGCTGGTCGCGTCGCACGAGTCGATGCGCGACGACTTCGAGATCTCCGTTCCGGAGCTCGACCTGGCCGTCGCCACGGCCGTCGAGCACGGCGCCGTCGGTGCCCGCATGACCGGCGGGGGGTTCGGCGGTGCGGCGATCGCGCTCGTCGACCAGGCGTCGCGTGACGCGATCGCCGCAGCAGTCACCGCCGCGTTCGCCGACGCCGGGTACCGCGAGCCGAACGTGTTCACGGTGCGCGCCGCGCAGGGCGCTCGGCGCGACTGACCGCTGCGGCGCAGGCCGTCACCCGCGCGCTCGGCCGCTCGGCGCTCGACGTTTCGCGCTCAGCGACAGGTCACGCGGCGATCAGCCCGTGAGCTGTCGTTCAGCACGAAAGCACGGCGAGGCCGGACGAGCCGTGCCCGCCGTGCGTTCGACGGCTCGGTCGACTCAGCCGAGGTAGTCCGCGTACCGGACGTGCTCCACGACGTTCCCGAGCACGAACGGGTGCGCCCGACCGTGCTCCACGGCCCACTCCACCCACGCGGACTGCGCCGGCATGAGCAGCCACACCAGCGCGGTGGTCCCGAGCACGGCGGCCAGGGTCAGGCCCATCACGGTGTGCTCGTCGAACCGGGCTGCCCCACGGCGGGCGATCGCGACGACGAACCCGACGACTGCGAACCCCACCGTCGCGAGCGTCCACCCGAACCAGGGACCCGACGTGAACGTGTACTCCTGGCCGGCGTGCACGAAGGTCGTCGCCCAGGTCGACCCCGGAGCCTGGAACAGCACGCAGATCGCCACGATGACGATCAGCCACCGGGCGTCCTTGGTCAGTTGCGACGGCTCGGGCCGGGGTCGCATCACCGGCGCCGTCTGCAGTCGTTCGTCCCCCATGCCGCGACCGTAGCACCGGCGGGGTGCACTTCGTGAGCAGCGATGGTCGGGTGCGATGACGCCACCCGACCATTGCTGCTCACGATCGCGACCGCGCCGAGCCCCGCGCGGCCGCGCGTGCTACGACAGCTGGCGCTCGGCGGCCTCGACCACGTTCTTCATCAGCATCGCGCGGGTCATCGGCCCGACGCCGCCGGGAGTCGGCGACAGGAAGCCCGCGACCGATGCGACCGCGGGGTCGACGTCGCCGTGCAGCTTCGCCTTGCCGGTCTCCTCGTTGACCACGCGGGTGATGCCCACGTCGATCACGGCGGCACCGGGCTGCACCCAGTCCGGCTTGACGAGCCCGGCGACCCCGGCAGCGGCGACGATGATGTCGGCGCGACGGCACTCCGCGGCGACGTCGGCGGTCAGCGAGTGCGTCAGGGTCGCGGTGGCCTCGAGTCGCGTGAGCAGCAGGCCGAGCGGCCGTCCGACGGTCAGCCCCTGTCCGATGATCGTCACGTGCGCACCACGGATCGGGATCTCGTACGCGTCGAGCATCGCGACGATGCCCCGCGGGGTGCACGGCAGTGGTGCGTCGATCGTGCCGGCACCACCCGGCACGGCGAGCACCAGCTCGCCGAGGTTCGTCGGGTGCAGGCCGTCGGCGTCCTTCGCCGGGTCCATCAGCTCGAGCATCGGCGTCGGGTCGATGCCCTGCGGCAGCGGGAGCTGCACGATGAAGGCGGTGACGCGGGGGTCGTCGTTCATCTGCAGGATCGCGGCCCGGATGTCCGCGGCGCTCGCGGACGACGGCAGGTCGATGCGGTGCGAGTCGAGGCCGATCGACGCCGAGTCGCGGTGCTTGCCCGCGACGTAGGACATCGAGCCGGGGTTCGCGCCGACCATGATCGTGCCGAGGCCCGGACGGATGCCGTGCTCGTGCAGGCGGTCGATCCGGCCCCGCAGTTCGTCGAGCGTCCGGGCGGCGAGGGCCGTGCCGTCGATGCGGACGGCGCTGCCCTCTCCGTCCCAGAGCGTCCGAGGGATGGTGCCGCTCACGCGTACAGCGGGAACGCGTCGGTCAGGGCCTTCACCCGTGCCGAGAGCGCTGCGACGTCCGGGTTCGGCATGAGGGTCAGCGCGATGATGTCGGCCACCTCGGTGAACTCGGCGTCGCCGAAGCCGCGGGTCGCCAGCGCCGAGGTGCCGATGCGGACACCCGAGGTGACCATCGGCGGGCGCGGGTCGAACGGCACCGAGTTGCGGTTCACGGTGATGCCGACCTCGTGCAGCAGGTCTTCGGCCTGCTTGCCGTCGACCTCGGACGTGCGCAGGTCGACGAGCACCAGGTGCACGTCGGTGCCACCGGTGAGCACGTCGATGCCCGCGGCCTTGGCGTCGTCCGCGGTCAGGCGGGCGGCAAGGGCCTGGGCGCCGCGGATCGTGCGCTCCTGACGGTCCTTGAACTCGGGGGTGCCGGCGAGCAGGAACGCGGTGGCCTTGGCGGCGATCACGTGCATGAGCGGGCCGCCCTGCTGGCCCGGGAAGACCGCGGAGTTCAGCTTCTTGAACAGGGTCTCGTCGTTCGACAGGATGATGCCCGAGCGGGGGCCGCCCAGGGTCTTGTGGACCGTCGACGAGACGACGTGGGCGTGTGGGACCGGGGACGGGTGCAGCCCGGCGGCGACGAGGCCGGCGAAGTGCGCCATGTCGACCCAGAGCTTCGCGCCGACCTCGTCCGCGATCTCGCGGAACTTCGCGAAGTCGAGCTGGCGCGGGTAGGCGGACCAGCCGGCGATCAGGACCTTCGGCTGGTGCTCGATGGCCTTCGCGCGGATGTCGTCGTAGTCGACCTCGAACGTCTCGGGGTCGACGCCGTACGCCACGGCGTTGTAGATGCGGCCCGAGAAGTTCAGCTTCATGCCGTGGGTCAGGTGACCACCGTGGGCGAGCTCGAGGCCGAGGATGGTGTCGCCCGCCGAGGCGATGGCGTGCAGGACAGCGGCGTTGGCCGTCGCGCCGGAGTGCGGCTGGACGTTGGCGTACTCGGCACCGAACAGCGCCTTGGCACGGTCGATGGCGAGCTGCTCGGCGACGTCGACGTACTCGCAGCCGCCGTAGTAGCGCTTGCCCGGGTAGCCCTCGGCGTACTTGTTGGTGAGCACGGAGCCCTGCGACTCGAGCACGGCACGCGGCACGAAGTTCTCGGACGCGATCATCTCGAGGGTGTCGCGCTGGCGGCCGAGCTCCTGCTGCAGGACGGCGGCGATCTCGGGGTCGACCTCGGTGAGCGGGGCGTTGAACGCGGCGCGGGCGGCGGCCTGCTCGGCCACCTCGGCAGAGTCGGAGACGAACGGGGGCAGATCGGCAATGGACACGGGACTCCTACGGTGTGCGGACGACCAGCTGGTCGCACTCGGACGGTCGGTCGGTGCAGCCCAGGCGTACGGCCGCGCACCGTGTCTATGTCGCTCCCTGATGGTGACCCATCCAACGCCAGTCGCGACGTGACGATCGTACCGAGCGACCCCGCCCTGTGTCACCCTGGATGCATGACGCTGCTCTCGCCCGACGTGGACGAACGGACCACCACGGACGAACGGACCAGTGCACGGGCGGACACCCCGTGGGTCACCGTGGTCTGGGACGACCCGGTCAACCTGATGTCCTACGTCACCTACGTCTTCCAGCAGCACTTCGGGTTCTCGCGCGCGCAGGCCGAGCGGCTCATGCACCAGGTGAACGACGACGGCCGCGCGATCGTGGCAACGGGCCCGCGCGAGTCGATGGAGGCCCACGTCCAGTCGATGCACGGCTACGGCCTGCAGGCGACCGTCGACAAGGCCCCCGAAGCGTGATCCCGTTCGTCCGCCGCGCCGACGGCGTCCACCTCGGCCTGTCCTCCGGCGAGCGCGACCTGCTCGCCTCGCTCACCGAGCAGCTGCGGCAGGTGCTCGGCGGCGACCTGTCCGCCGACCCGATCAGCGAGCGGATGTTCCCGGACGCCTACCCCGGTGACGACGAGGCGAGCGCAGAGTTCCGGAAGTACACGCAGTCCGACCTGCTCACGCAGAAGACGACGAACGCCTCGATCGTGCACGAGTGGCTGACGGGCACCCGCGACGGTTCGCTCGACGCCGAGGACGAGCAGGCGTGGCTCCGCACCCTCACCGACCTGCGGCTGACGATCGCCGACCGGCTGGGCATCGAGGACGCCGACGACGAGGAGCGCTCGGTCGAGGCCGACGCGGGCGTCGGCCTGCGCGACGTCTACGACTGGCTCGGCTTCGTACAGGAACACCTGGTCGTCACGCTCACGTCGCGCTGACGGCCCACGGCCTGGAGGCCCGGATCACCTCCGGCGCGACGGGTCACCCCAGCAGGTCGTCGCGGTGGGCTCGCGCCCAGTCGGCCAGGCTCCGCGGTGCGGTGCCGGTGATGCGCAGGACGTCGGCGCTCATCACGTCGACGCCGTCGAGGCCGCGGCGGACGACCCGGCCGAACTGCTGCCGGAGCCCCTCGGCCTGCCAGGCGGGCACCCCGCTCAGGCGCAGCACAGCGGCGTAGACCCGGCTCGGCAGGTGCAGGGGGCGCACGGGTCGGCCGAGCCCTTCGGCGAGCGCGGCGGCGACACCCCGCGCATCGAGCAGGTCCGGGCCGGTGAGCACCGGTTCGGTGCCGTCGTGGCTGTCCTCGGTCAGCACCCGCGCCGCCGTCCGGGCGATGTCCTCGGTGTCGATCCAGCCGATCACCCCGCGGCCCGTGGTGTGCGGGAACCACCCCCGTCGGATCGCCGGTGCCGAGGGCTGCACGTTCGTCATGAACGACGAGGGGTGCAGGATCGTCCACGCCAACCCGCTCTCGCGTACCAGCCGGTCGGTGTGCCAGGCGGCGCTCGCCCACGACATCGGGGAGTGCTCGGCGGCGTCTCCGCCCGACAGCTGCACGATCCGTCCGACCCCGGCCCGCTGTGCCGCTCGGACCCCGCTGGCGCCCTGCTCCCGCTGCCGCTGGCTGACCGGCGTCACGAGGAAGAAGCGGTCGGCCCCGTCGAGCGCCGCGGTGAGCGCGTCCTCATCGTCCAGGTCGGCCAGGCGACCGTCGATGCCGCGTGCCCGGAGCGCGTCGACCTGCTCGGGGCGTCGGACCACTGCGCGGACCGTCACCCCTGCCGCCCGCAGCAGCTCCGCGGTCTTGCCGCCGACGTCCCCGGTCACGCCGGTGACCGCCACGATCTCGCCCATGTCTGCTCCTCGTCCCACTGACCCGTTCTGGTATCAGTTTCCTGATACCAGAACGTACGCCGGTACGATCGCCCCGTGCCCCAGGAACTCCCAGCCCCGCGCGACGACGTCGACGGCATCGTGGCGTGGACGGTCATCCGGGCCGCACGGACGCTCTCCCGCCGACTCGCGGCCGAGCTGGCGCCGCTCGGGTTGACGCCCGTCGAGTTCGGCGCGCTCATCCAGCTCGCAGCGGCCGGCGAGCTCAGCCAGGCCGACCTGGCGCGCGCGGTCGGCGTCCGACCGCAGAGCATGACGACGCTCGTCGGGGGGCTCTCGACGCGGGGACTCGTGGAGCGGGGCGCCGCACCGGGCCGGGGACGGGCCTCCCGGATGCGACTGACCGACCAGGGCGAGGCGCTGCTGGCACGCGCCCACCCGATCGTCCGGGCGAGCAACGCGTGGTTCGGCGACGGTGCGGAACCGATCTCGGCGGCCCTGCTCCCGCTGCTCGAGCCGGACGCGGGCGACGACGGGTCCGCCGTTCCCTGACCGACATCGGAAGCCTCGCCCGACGCCGAGTGGGCAGAAGACGACGGCTCGCACCCCCGCACCCGACGTCTTCTGCTCACTCGACGACCGCCGGACGTCCTGAAGCCTCGCCGCCCGCGGACCGGTGGCGTCGGGGCATGGCGAAGGGCGGCGGGTTCAGCAGTGACACCACGGCAGGCGCGATCTGGAACGTGGTGATCTGCGGCATCCTCTGCATCGGCATCCCGATCGCGGCGATCGTCAACGCCGACCGGGGTTCCGCGTCCGTCGGCATCGGCATCGCCGCGACGGTCCTGGCCCTGTGCATGGAGGTCTCCTTCGTCCGCCGCCTGCTCGCGCACCGGCGCTGACGCTTCGTGAGCACGAGTGGTCGAGTCGCCGCGGCGCACTCGACCATTCGTGCTCACGAAGCACCTCCCCCGCGGCCGGTACCCTGATCCGGTGACCGACCCGACCCCCACGCACTGGACCCTGACGCTCGTCTGCGACGACCAGCCCGGGATCGTGCACGCCGTCTCCGGAGCGATCGTCGCCGCCCAGGGCAACATCACCGAGTCGCAGCAGTTCTCCAGCGCCGACACGAACACCTTCTTCATGCGCCTGCAGGTGATGGCGCCGGTGGACCGCGCCGCATTCGAGGCCGCGCTCGCCCCCGTCGCCGCCCGCTACGACGCCCGCGTCCAGCTCGACGTCGTCGGGCGTCCGCTGCGCACCCTCGTGCTCGTGTCGAAGGCCGGTCACTGCCTCAACGACCTGCTCTACCGGCAGCGCGGCGGACAGCTGCCGATCGAGGTGCCCCTCGTGCTGTCGAACCACGCGGACCTGTCCGAGCTCGCCGCGTTCTACTCCGTGCCGTTCGAGCACCGTCCGGTCACCGACGCCGAGTCGAAGGAGCAGATGGAGCGGCGCGTGCTGCAGGCGGTGGAGGAGCACGACATCGAGCTCGTCGTCCTCGCCCGCTACATGCAGATCCTGTCGCCCGAACTCTGCGCCGCGCTCGAGGGCCGTGCCGTCAACATCCACCACTCGTTCCTGCCCGGCTTCAAGGGCGCGAACCCGTACCGGCAGGCGCACGCCCGCGGGGTGAAGCTCATCGGCGCGACCGCGCACTTCGTCACGAGCGACCTCGACGAGGGCCCGATCATCGAGCAGAACGTCGTCCGCGTCGACCACACCAAGGAACCGGCCGAGCTGGTGTCCATCGGGCAGGACGAGGAGTCCCGCACGCTCACCCAGGCGGTGCGCTGGATCGCCGAGGACCGCGTCCTGCTCGACGGCGCCCGCACCATCATCTTCAAGTAGGCAGCACCATGACCAACGCCCCGCAGTCCCCCGTCGACTGGGAATCGGTCCCCGACCCGGCAGCCGTCCGGCAGCCGCGACCGCGGTTCGAGGCCTGGAAGGTCGGGCGCATCGCCGTGATGGTGTTCGGGCTGTTGTCCCTGGCCTTCTGGGGCTACTGGTCGTGGCAGCTCCCACTCCCCGGCTACCTGTTCATGGTCGGCGCCCCACTGTTCGCCGCGGTCGTCTGGTACTTCTTCCGCTCACCGCGCTCCCCGATCGAGACCGACATCGTCGGCAAGACCATCGTCGAGGTCGCCCTGGTCGTCGCCGCAGGCGCGACCTGGATCTCCATCGGCCATCCGGTCGTCGGGATCGTCTTCATCGTGATCGCCGCCCTGAGCGGCGTGATCGCGTTCCGCAAGGAGACCGCATGACCGCCACGGGCCTCCAGACCGGCCGGGAGGCCCAGCGCACGCTGGTCCGCGCGGCCCGCGTCGTCGACGCGGCCGGCACCACGGCCGACGGCTGGGTCCTGGTCGTCGGCGACACGATCCACGCGACCGGCGCCGGTCCCGAGGCCCCCGCGGCCGACCAGGTCGTCGACCTGGGCGACCGGGTCCTGACGCCCGGGTTCGTGGACCTGCACGGGCACGGTGGGGCGACCGAGGCGTACGAGGACGACTCGTTCGACGGCTCGCTCGCGATGCACCGCGCGCACGGCACGACCCGTTCCGTCCTGTCGCTCGTCGCGAACCCGGTCCCCGCGCTGGTGGCGTCGCTGACCCACGTCCGTGCCGTCATGACGACCGACCCACTCGTGCTCGGCGTGCACCTGGAGGGGCCGTTCCTGTCCCCGCACAACAAGGGCGCCCACAACGAGTCGTTCCTGATCGACCCGACGCCCGCTGCGGTCGACGCGTTGCTCGAAGCGGGCGAGGGCGTCATCCGCCAGGTCACCATCGCGCCCGAGCTGCTGGGCGCGCTCGACGCCGTCCGTCGGTTCGTCGAAGCCGGTGTCACGGTCGCCGTCGGCCACACGGTCGGCACGTACGACCAGGCCCGGGCCGCCTTCGACGCCGGCGCGACGATCCTGACCCACGCGTGCAACGCGATGCCCGGCCTGCACCACCGCGCGCCGGGACCGATCGGCGCTGCCGTGGCGGACGACCGCGTGACGCTCGAACTCATCCTGGACGGCGTGCACGTGCACCCGGTCGTGGCGGACACGCTCTTCCGGGCGACGCCGGGTCGTGTCGCACTGATCACCGATGCGATGGGTGCTGCCGGCGCCGCGGACGGCTCGTACCGACTCGGGTCGCTCGACGTCACGGTGACCGACGGCGTCGCACACGTCGCGGGGACCGAGACCATCGCGGGATCGACACTGACGCAGGACGTGGCGCTCCGCAACGCGGTCTCGCTCGCCGGGCGGACCCTGCCCGAGGCCGTGGCGGCGCTGACGAGCGTGCCGGCCGGCGCGCTCGGGCTCGGCAACCGCCTGGGTCGGCTGGCGCCGGGGTTCGCCGCGGACCTGGTGGCGCTGTCGCCGTCGCTCGAGGTCGAGCGCGTCTGGGGCGGCGGGCGCGAGCTGCGCTGAAGTGAACACGGCGTAGACGGCTCGCTCGGAGACGTCACGGCAGGTCGGTCGGGCGGGGGTTGAGGGGCTCACCGAACCTCGGGGCCCGGCCCGGGACGCAATGGCCGTCGATGGACACGTCCGCGTACGAATCGAACGCCTGGAAGAAGATGGCGAACCCGTCTGCTGCTGTCCCACCGAGGTACCCCTTCGGGTAGCTGATGACCGTCCGCTCCGGCGCGAGTTCCGTGTCGTGCTGAACACGCGCACCTTCGTACCCGATCGCTGCGAGGGCCCGGGTGACCCGCTCGGCGACCTGATCGGCTGTACCAGGAAGCGGGAGCCGCCGAGTGCTCGCGTAGGTGTACTGCGCAGCGTCCTCGCCATCACTTCCGCAGAGGTTCCACCCGGGGTCCTCGTCACCCCAACCGTCCTGCCCGACGACCGAGCGCACGGCGGCGAAGATGTCCAGGACGTCCTGGTGCGACTGTTCGACGTTCATCGACGTGTCCTTCTGGATCGGGGAGTCCGGGGCAGGGCCGGTGCACCCGGTCAGGAGTGCGGTGACCACCAGGGCTCCGGCGAGTGCGGCGCCCCGCGGTTCAGAGCGTGGGGTCACCGGTGCCCCCGGTCTGCCAGCCGTACATGAGCCAGTCGTCCTTGGTCTGCTGCCGCATCCGGTCGAAGGGGCCGCCCCGCTCGGGGATCTCGTCCCCGTGTCCCATCGCCGCTCGTGCAGCGTTGTGCTGGGCGGTGGTCCCGTCGTCGAAGTACGAGTACCGGCCGTCGTCGTCATCGCCGTCGTACGGCCCGTGGCGGGTGACGCCGTGCAGGGTGTCCGACCCACGACCCTCGGTCTCGGAGCTGAACTCGTGCGCGTCCCACGTGGACTCGGTCGGGTCACGGCGACCGGACAGGTTCTGCCCGGTGACGGCCCAGCCGTCCTTCGCGCCCTGGGTGGCGAAGACCTGCCCCTCGGGCACGTGCAGCGCGGACGCGTTCGGTACGGCGTCCGTCACGCCGGCCGAGCCGAGCAGCACCACGTGGTCGGCGTGCGTCTTCGTCAGGGCGATCGTCGCCACGGTCGTGCCGTAGGAGTGCCCCATGACGGTCAGGTCGGCGTCCCGCCCGGCAGCCGCTCGCGCCGCGTGGAACCCGTCGAGGTCGGCGACGAGTCGCTCGGCGCCCGCTCGCGCTCGGTCGTCCGCCAGGACGGTCCGGAACGACGGGTCGTCGGCCATCGGCGGGTGGTAGCCGATCCAGGACACGACGGCGATGTCACTGCGGCGGATCCCAGCCACACGGGCCTCCTCACGACGCATCCCGCGGGCGATCGCGCTGTAGTCCTGCACCGTGCCGTCCTGGTAGGTCGCGGTGTTCATGCCCGGCACGATGACGCTGACGTGCGTGGCACGGTCGAGGTCACCCGCGACGATCTGCGCGAGCGGTGGACGGTCGTCGACGAGTGCCACCAGTGAGACCGGCGTCGTCGCGAGGGTGTCCTGGATGTTCCGGTAGGCGTCACGCTGCCGTTCCCAGACGAGCAGCTGCTCGCGCGCCGCGGCCGCGTCGGCGGGGTTCCGGGCGGCGTCGTGCAGCTCGCGCCAGTCGCGCACCTGCCGCCGTGCGTGTGCGAGCCGGTCGGCCAAGACCGTCGTGTTCGCCCGTGCCCGCGCCCAGGAGGCGACACCGTTCAGGTTGCCGATGGCCGCCGGCATCGCCGCGACGAACGCCCGCTGGGCCGCGGACGGCGCACCGTCGACGCCCGACATCGCCTGCCACCACCCGGCGACCTGCGCCGCGTCGATGCCGGCGAGCCGCTTCGCGACCCGCGAGTCGCCACCGAGCGCAGCGATGCTCTCCGGATCGAGGGTGGCGAGCCACGTGAGGAACTGCCCGTCGCTCATCGCGGACACGACCGCGGCGGAGACCAGCTTGCCGAGCACCGAGCGGTCCTCGAGCGCAGCGGCCGCCGCTCGGTCAGCTGCGGCCCGGCGGGCGACGAGCTCGTCCCACTGCGCCGACAGCCGAGCGTCCAGCCCGGCCAGCCACTCCCCGCTGTGCTGCAGCTGTTGCAGGAGTGCCCGATCCGACTCGACCGCGTCCGGTCCGGATGCCACCGCGGTCGCGTCGCGGATCGCTCGGTCGTTGGCCGCGATGTCGTCCGCGGTGTTCCGCCGCGTCGTCTGCAGGCTCGCGGCGTCGTCCTGGATCTCCCGCACCTGGCGCGCGTAGGTGGCGAGTGCAGCCGACGCCGCGTCCAGCCTCGCCGCGACGCGATGCGCACTCGCCGGCATCGCCGCTGCCGCCACGAGGAACTGTTGTTGTGCCCGCCCCGCCCAGCCCGAGGCGGCGTGCTCGGCAGCGACGAGCACGTGCCGGGCGCCGTCACGGACCGCGTCCGAGCGGTCTTCGTGCCTTCGGGCGATCCGCTGGATGCCGTCCGGATCGCCCGCGACGGGGTCCGCGCTCACCGGACCCGCCGGGCGAGGTCGGCGTCCGCCCGCAGGACTGCTTCGGCGGCGGTGGTCACGTACGCACGGAGTGTGTCCGCGTCGTCGCCGAGCGAACGGATCATCGCATCGTGGGCCGAGGACGATGCGATGAACGCGGATGCGACCGCCCCTGAGCCGAACGCACCGCCGTCCGAACCGGACAACGGTCGCTCGGGATGCAGGTCAGTGACCGCTCGCCCCGCCGCTCGCGCGACCGCCTGCATGGTCGGCAGATCGACCGTCAGATCCCCCATGGTTCCCCCTCGTGTTCCCCGAGGAGGTCAACATATCACCACTGAAGTACGGTGTGTCAAGGGGTGTTCAGTGATCGATCGGGCGCCCCCGCTCGCCGCTCGCCCAGCCCGTGGCCGCCGAGTTGCCCACCCGCAGTGACAGGGTGCCGCCACGCGTCACGAACGATGCCGGCACCCACGACCGCTCGTGTGTCCACCCGTTCAACCGCGCCCCCTGCACGTACGGCTCGGTCCCCGAGGACCGGACGACGAGCCGCTCGCCGCTGGAGCGTCGGATGTCGACCGTGCTGAACGTCGGGCTGCCGATGAGCATCTCCGCTCGCCCGGGCGTCTGCGGGAACAGCCCGATCGAGGCGAAGACGTACCAGGCGCTCATCGTGCCGAGGTCGTCGTTGCCCGGAAGCCCACCGGGGCCGGTCGAGTAGGCGTCGTCCACGACCCGGCGCACGGTCTCCTGCGTCTTCCAGGGCGTGCCGAGTGCGTTGTACATCCAGGGTGTGTGGATGTCGGGTTCGTTCGTCGGGTCGAACTTCGTGGCGTCCCCGCCCGTGACGGCCCAGTTGCCCGAGGCGTCGTGGAAGAAGTCGTCGAGCCGTGCGACGGCGGCGTCGTCACCACCGAGCGCGCTCGACAGCCCCCGCACGTCCTGCGGCACGAGCCAGGTGTACTGCGCACTGGTGCCCTGCGCGAACCCGGTGCCGGTCGAGGGCGACCAGCCCGGCGTCCACGATCCCTCGGCCTGCCGAGCGGCTTGGTGGCCGACCGCCGCGTTGAAGGTGTTCTTCCAGTACCCACCACGAGCGGCGAACATCCGGGCATCGGAGTGCAGTCCGAGTGCGCCTGCCCAGTACCCGAGCGCGCTGTCGGAGATCGAGTCCTCGAGGGTCTCGGCCGCACCACCCCAGCAGGCGCAGTCGTCGTTCGCGGCGTACTGCCGATCCAGGTACTCGTCGAGCGCGGGCCGCTGCGACAGGCACTGTCCGGGGCACCCGACGTCGCTCTCGGCGTCCGCGTTCTCGACCGTCGCCTGGCGCTTGAGGGAGGCGTACGCGGCCCGGACGTCGAAGTTCCGGACGCCCATGGCGTACCAGGTGGCGAGCGTCGCGGCCGAGGGGTCGCCGGTCATCACGTGCGTCGGCGCTCCGAGGTGCAGCCACCGGTCCCACACCCCGCCGTTCTGCTCGGCGAACCGCAGCATCGACTGCGCCATGTCCCCGGCGACGTCCGGCCGCAGCAGGGCCAGCAGCTGGATCTGCGCCCGGTACTGGTCCCACCCGGAGTACGTGCCGTAGACGGCCCGGTGTCCGCGGTCCATCCGGTGCACCCGCAGGTCCGGCCCGAGGTAGCGCCCGTCGCGGTCGTTCAGCGTGTTCGGCTGCATGAGTGCGTGGTAGACGGACGTGTAGAGCTGGGTGGTGCGGTCCGCCGTGCCGCCACCGACGCGCAGGCGCGACAGTTCACGGTTCCAGGAGGCCCGTGTGCCTGCCGCGACGCTGGCGACGGTCGAGCGCCCGGTCACCTCGCCGTCACGGTTCGCGACCGCCCCGGCCGCGCTCACGTACGAGATGCCGATCTTCGCCTGCACCGTCGCTCCGCGACGCGCATCGAACCCGACCCACGCGCCGGAGCCGCGTCCGGCGCGGTCGGCGCCGGTCAGGTAGCCCTCCCCACCGGAGGAGGACGTGCCTCCAGGCTGGACCGTGCCGTCCTTCCAGGTGCCGGTGCTCGCGAACGCAGTGTCGAAGGTCGCGGTGAAGTAGAGGCGGTAGTAGCTGCGACGGTCCGGGTTGGTGGCGCCGCCGCCGTTCGCGCGGCGGCTGCAGAAGCCGCCGGTCAGGACGCTGCCGCTGACGGTGCGGGTGCGGGGGTCGACGCGGGTGACCGCGGCCTCGCTGCCGTTGATCGAGTTCGAGGTGCGGAACAGCAGGTTCGCGTCCTTGCCCGCCGGGAACGTGAACGCACCGACGCCGGCACGCGTGGTCACGGCGAGGTCGGTGCGGACGCCGTTGTCGAGCGTCACGCCGTAGCGGCCGGGGCTCGCCGACTCCTGGTCGTGCGAGTACCCGGCGGCGTAGACGGCGTCCTTCGAGTCTGCCGACGGCGAGGTCGTGACCGGGGTGGTGACCGGCATGATCGGCACGTCGCCGGCTGCACCCGGAGCGCACCCGGCGCCGTTCAGGTGCGTCAGACTGAAGCCACGCAAGCGGTTCACGTCGTACGAGTACCCGTTCGCGACCGGGGTCGACGTCTGGTCACCCGCGGTGCCCGTGGGACTCCACTGCATCATCCCGAACGGCGCCGTGGCACCCGGCCAGGTGTTGCCGTTGTTGCTCGTGCCGATGAAGGGGTCGACGTACCGCGCAGGATCGCTGACGGTCCGCCCGGCCTGTGCCGAGGGCGAGCCCACAGCGGGCGCGGCGACGATCCCCGTTCCCACCAGGGCGGCGATCGCGGCCACCGCGGCGAGCGGGAACGGACGGACGAGCGGGCGACGGTGCACGCGAGATCGGTTCACATCGGCGACGCTAGCCCCCTCGGACGGGGGACGCCGCCCGAGTCACCGATCGCTCTCCCGCTGTTCACGTCGGGTCCGGCCTCGGACGCGGCGCCGCCCAGGCCCGACCCTCGCGCCCCGCGGGGGTCGCTGTCAGGATGGGCGCATGAGCGTCATGGTGTCCGTCTTCGATGCGTACCGGTCCCGCACGAGCGAGAAGTACACGGCCTACCCGCCGGACGTGCTCCCCATGTTCGTCGCCGAGATGGACAGCATGCTCGCCGAACCGATCCGCGACGCCCTGGTCACGGCGGTGACGAACGGCGACACCGGGTACGTCGGGCACGGACGGGCCCTGCCCGAGGCGTTCGCCGACTTCGCCGAGAGCCGGTGGGCGTGGCGGGTCGACCCCGACCTGGTCCGCACCACCACGGACGTGTCGGTCGCTGCGGTCGAGGTGCTGCGCCGGGTCATCGAGCCGGGTGACCAGGTGGTCATCATGCCGCCCGTGTACCCGCCGTTCTGGGAGTACGTGTCCGAGGCCGGCGGCACCGTCACCGAGGTCCCGCTGCTCGCCCCCGCGGGCCCGGCCGACCCCTTCGACACCACGGCCGGCTGGCGGATGGACCTGGACGGCCTCGCGCAGGCGTTCGCCGACGGAGCCCGCACGGTGCTGCTCTGCAACCCGCACAACCCCCTCGGCCTGGTGCACGACCGCGAGTCGCTCGTCGCACTCGCGAAGCTGGCCGCCGAGTGGGACGCCGTCGTGGTGTCCGACGAGATCCACGCGCCGCTCGTGCACGCCGACGCGGTGTTCACGCCGTTCCTGGAGTCCTGCCCCGAGGCCGCGTCGCTCGGCGTCGCCCTGACGAGCGCGAGCAAGGCCTGGAACCTCGCCGGCACGAAGTGCGCGATGATGATCGGCGCCTCGGAGCGGGCCCGCGCGTGGTTCGACGGCCTGCCGACCGAGGTCGTCGAGCGCACCGGCATCCTCGGCTACACGGCGAGCGTCGCGGCCTTCAGCGAGGGCGGACCGTGGCTGGCGTCACTGCTCACCGAGCTCGCGGCGAACCGGCGCACCCTGGCCGAGCGGATCGGCGACGTGCTGCCCGGCGCCGAGTACCGGCAGCCGCAGGCGTCGTACCTGGCGTGGCTCGACCTGCGGGCGCTGCCGTGGGGCGACGATCCCGCAGCGGAGCTCGTCGACCGGGCGAAGGTGGCGCTCGGCTCCGGCCCGGCGTTCGGACGGCAGGGCCGGGGCTTCGCGCGACTGAACTTCGGCTGCTCGGCGGAGACCCTCGACGAGGGACTCAGCCGCCTGGCCGCAGCCGCCCGCGCCTGAACCCGAGCTGCGTCGACCGGCGTGTGGCTGCCGCGAGACGCCGGCGTGTGGCTGCCGCGAGACGCCGGCGTGTGCGTTGGACGCCCCGCAATCGTCGAGACGCCGCGGGATTCGACGGCGTCTCGACGCTTCGGCGGCGCCGGGGCAAGACGCCGGCGTGTGAGTGGAGAGAGGGGCGCAGCGCCTACTCGAACCGCTGCCAGGCCGGCTTGTTCGCGTACGTGTAGCGGTAGTAGTCGGCGAGCTGCAGCCCAGCGGCGGCTTCCTCGTCGACGACGACGGTCGCGTGCTCGTGCAGCTGCAGGGCCGATCCGGGCACGAAGGAGCTGAGCGGCCCCTCGACCGCGGCGGCGACGGCCGCTGCCTTCGACGGCCCCTGGGCGACGAGGACGAGCTCGCGGGCCTCGAGGATGGTGCCGAGCCCCTGCGTCATGCAGTGCGTCGGGACCTGTTCGGGCGAGTCGAAGAAGCGCGCGTTGGCGTCACGGGTCGACGGCGCGAGGGTCTTGATGCGGGTGCGCGAGGCGAACGACGACGTCGGCTCGTTGAACCCGATGTGGCCGTTGGCCCCGATGCCGAGGATCTGCACGTCGATCCCACCGGCGGCACGGATCGCGGCGTCGTACTCCTTGGCCGCGAACTCCAGGTCGGCGGCACGGCCGTCCGGCACACGCACCCGCGACGCGTCGAAGCCGAGCGGGGCCACGACGTCGCGGGCGATCACGGCCGCGTAGGACTCAGGGTGCTCGAGCGGGATGCCGACGTACTCGTCGAGGGCGAACCCACGCGCCTCGGCGAACGAGATCTCACCAGCCTGCACCCGGCGCCGCAGGTCGGCGTAGATGCCCTGCGGGCTGGATCCGGTGGCGAGACCGATGACGGCGGACGGCTTCTTGGCGACGACGGACGCGATCTTGGCCGCGGCGACGCGACCGACCTCGTCCGGCGTGGGCAGGATGATGATCTCCACACCACCAGCCTACTGGTCATGACCAGTCTGCGACAGGGGTCGGGTGGGTAGCGTGGAGGCATGCCGACCCCCGACTTCGTCCTGTCCCTGCGCGAGAAGATCGGCACGGCGCCGCTCTGGCTGTCGGGCGTGAGCGCCATCGTGACCCGCGGCTCCGGCGCCGATCGCGAACTGCTCGTGGTTCGGCGGGCCGACACCGGTGCGTACACCCCGGTCACCGGGATCGTCGACCCGGGCGAGGAGCCCGCCGTCGCCGCCGAACGCGAGGTCCTGGAAGAAGCGGACGTCGTCGCCGTCGCCGAACGCCTGGCGTGGGTCCAGGTGCTGCCCGAGATGACCTACCCGAACGGCGACCGCTCGCAGTACCTCGACCTGGT
This sequence comes from Curtobacterium sp. MEB011, assembly GCF_030209655.1. Lineage (NCBI taxonomy): Bacteria > Bacillati > Actinomycetota > Actinomycetes > Micrococcales > Microbacteriaceae > Curtobacterium > Curtobacterium sp. MEB011. The sequence goes on from NZ_JARVRN010000004.1 coordinate 76,563, forward strand.
CTTCGCCTGCCGGTACGTCTCCGGCACGCCGAACCCCGCCGACGGCGAGAACACCGAGGCGTTCTGGGCCCGGCTCGACGCACTGCCCGACATGTCCGAGAACATGCGCGCACGCGTCGAGGCCGGGCTTGCCGACGAGCGCGAGGCGCGCTTCCAGCGCTGACCTCACCGGCCTGGAGGCGCGGTGCCAGGCCGCCACGGGCCTCCCGTCCGCCCGTCGGTCGCGCCCACCCCGCCGAAGCGACAGTGTGCCGCGAACGTTCCGCAGCGAACTGTCGCTTCCGCAGAGGACACCGGCAGGCCCGGCGGGAACTGTCGCCTTCGCGACTACGCGAGCGGCGCGACGGCGACGGGTGCGCCGAGCAGGCGCACGGCGACGGGGTCGCCGGTGGCCCGGCGGTCACCGACCTCGTGCTGGACGGTCACGACGGTGTCGTCGTCCAGGCGAACGGTGGTGCGGCGGATCGACCCGAGGAAGCTCGAGCTGACGACGGTGCCGGTGACGCCCTCGGCGGCGAAGGCGATGTCCTCCGGTCGGACGTAGGCGAGCACCGGTCCGTCCGCGATCGACGAGTCGAGCGCCGGCACGCGGAACCCGTAGACGAACACGTCCGCGCCGCGCAGGTCGCCCTGCAGCCGGTTCGACTGCCCGACGAAGTCCGCGGTGAACGCCGACGACGGGGTCCGGTAGAGCTCCTCGGGCGTGCCGATCTGCTCGATGTCACCCGCCTGCATCACGGCGATCCGGTCGGAGACGGCGAGCGCTTCCTCTTGGTCGTGCGTGACGAACACGGTGGTGATGCCGAGGTCGCTCTGGATGCGGCGGATCTCGTCGCGCAGTGAGACCCGGACCTTCGCGTCGAGCGCCGACAGCGGCTCGTCGAGCAGGAGCACACGGGGCCGGGTGACGAGCGCTCGGGCCAGGGCGACACGCTGCTGCTGCCCACCCGAGAGCTGGTGCGGGTACCGCTCGGCGAACTCGCCGAGGCGGACCATGTCGAGGGCCTCGACGACGCGGGTCTTGCGCTCGGCGGCGGGGACCCGGCGCATCTCGAGACCGAAGGCGACGTTCTGCCGGACCGTCATGTGCGGGAACAGCGAGTACTGCTGGAACACCATGCCGATGTCGCGCTTGTTGACCGGGGTGTCCGCGACGTCCTGGCCGTCGATGCGGATGGAGCCGACGTCGATGGCCTCGAGGCCCGCGAGTGCTCGGAGCGCGGTCGTCTTGCCGCAGCCGGACGGACCGAGGAGCGAGACGAACTCCCCCGGCTCGACCCGGAGCGACAGTCCGGCGAGGGCCCGGTGCGGGCCGTAGTGCTTCTCGACGGCGTGCAGTTCGACGACCGCGCCGGTGGTGGCGAGGGACGCCGGGGCTGCCGGGGCGGTGACGGTCATGCGGACTCCTCGAGTCGGGGACGACGGGTGGTGCGGGTGCGGCGGACGCGGGTGGTGCGGCGGGTCCCGATCCGGCCGATGAGGACGAGCAGCACGAAGCCGAACAGGAGCGCGGCGACCGAGAAGATGGCGGCGACGTACGGGTCGGTCCCCTGCACGAGGACGAGCCCGGTCTGGAACGTGGAGCGGGAGAGGAACGAGGCGAGGGTGTACTCGCCGAGGACCACGGTGATCGTCAGGAAGCACGCGGCGGTGATGCCCCGGCGCAGGTTCGGCAGGAGCACGCGCCAGGTGACGGTCCACCACGAGGCGCCGAGCGACCGGGCCGCCTCGGACAGGACGATCAGGTCCGTCGCCGTGATGGCGGCCGCGATCGGGCGGAACGCGAACGGCAGCGTGATGATGCCGATCGCGAACGCCAGCGTCCACGAGCCGGACCCGAAGACCTGCGAGACGACCTGGTACACGGGGATGAACCCGACGACGAGCACCACGACCGGCACGGTGATCGGCACGATGCAGACGAACTCCAGGACGCTCCGGAGCCTGGGGTAGCGGAGCGCGGTGATGATCTGGGCGGGCAGCAGCACGAACAGCACGATCCCGACGGTGATCACGGCGATGAGCAACGACGCCCCGAGCCCGTCGAACACCGGCTGGTACGTGAAGGCGTTGGCCGGGTCACCGATCGCCGCCCAGTGCGCGAGGGTGAGCCCGCCGTCGGTGCCCTGCCGGAAGGTGAACTGCAGCAGCGCGACCAGCGGGACGGCGAACAGGAGCCCGATCACGGTGAGCACGATGGCTGCCGCACCACGGGACGGGGCGGTGCCGAACCGGCGGACGCGGGACGAGCCTCCAGACCGGACGGGACGTACCGGCCGCACCGGAGCCGCGGCGCTCATCGCTGCCACCTGGCGGCCCGGCGCTGCAGCAGCGAGTAGGCGCCCATCACGACCGCCATCACGACGACCATGCCGAAGGCGAGCACCCCGGCGACGTTCTGCAGGCCGACGATCGTCTCGCTGGTGAGCTGCGTGCGGATGGTGAGCGGCACGATGCCGCCCTGGGAGATGAGGGCCGCGGCGGTGGCGTACGACGAGAAGCCGTTCGCGAAGAGCAGCAGGAGCGACCCCCAGAACGCCGGCGCCAGCACGGGCAACGCGATGCGGCGCCAGTACGTCAGGCGCGAGGCGCCGAGCGTCGCCGCGGCCTCACCCCACTGCGCTTTGACGCCCTCGAGTGCGGGCATGAACGTGAGGACCATGAGCGGCACCTGGAAGTAGACGTAGGGGATCACGAGCCCGGGCACCGTGTACAGGAAGGCCCCGTCGGCGTTGAGGTCGACGTGGAAGACCGTGACCAGCCAGGTCGTGACGAGTCCCTGCACGCCGATCGTGGCGATGAACGCGAACGCGAGCATGACGCCGCCGAACTGGGCGAGGACGCTGGCCGCCGAGTCGATCATCGACCGGACCAGTCCGTCCGGCCGCAGCGCCGAGAGCGCCCAGCAGACGACCGCGCCGAGCACCGCGCCGATGACCGCGGAGGCGGCGGACAGGCCGAAGGACCCGGCGAACGCCTGCAGCACCGAGGGGTCGGCGAAGGCTGCGAGGTTCGCGAGCGTGAACGCGCCGGAGCCGTCGAAGAACCCGCTGCCGATCGCGATCACGGCGGGGACGGCGAGGAAGAGCAGGACGTAGGCGGCGAAGGGGGTCAGCCCCAGCCAGGCGAGGCCGACGCGGCGCCGGACACGGGGTCCGGCGCCGCGTCGGACGGCATCGGCGGGCGCCGCCGCGGACGCCGTGCGCGCAGTGCTCGGGGCGCTCGTCGCCGTCGCGGGCGCGTCTGCCGATGCGGTGGTCATGCTGCTCAGGACCCCATCGTCGAGGACCACTTGGCCTTGAGCACCTTCGCGGCGGCGGCGACCTGCGCGTCGGTCAGCTCGACGTAGTCCTTCGGCGCACCACCGGCAGCGTCGAGGGCGTCCTGGTCGACCTTGCCCGACTTCGTCAGCGCGGCGAGGGTGGACGGGAAGGCGCCGGCCTGCAGGTACAGGTTCTGGACCTCGGGGCTGGCGATGTACTCCTCCCACAGGCGGGCGGCCGCGGGGTGCGGGGCGTCCTTGTTGATGGCCTGCGAGTAGTACGAGCCGAGCGCCTGCCCCTTCGGGACGACGGTCTTCCAGTCCTTGTTGCCCGAGCCGCCGGCGGCGGGACCCCAGGCCAGGTTGTTGTACGACCACTGGACGACGACCGGGGTCTCACCCGAGGCGACGGTGGCCTGCGTCGGCAGCACGTTCTGGAAGTTGCCGGCCTGCTTGAGCTTGCCGAAGAAGTCGACGCCCTTGGTGATGTCGTCGGCCGAACCGCCGTTCTCCAGCGCCGCCAGGTACACCGCGGACGCGGCCTGGTTGGCCTGCGTCGGGTCGCCGCCGATCGAGACCTTGCCCTTGTACTCGGAACCGAGCAGGTCCGTCATGTCCTTCGGGGCGTCGGAGATCTTCGACGAGTCGTACCCGATCGACATCAGGCCGGTGTAGTCGCGCGTCCAGGCGCCGTCCTTGTCCTTCAGGTTGGTGGGGATGTCGTCCCAGTTCGCGACCTTGTAGTCGGCGAACAGGTCGAGGTTCTCCTGCAGCACGGCGTTGCCGAGGTCGAGCACGTCGGGGGCGGTGGACTGGCCCTTCTGCGACTTGACCGCTGCCACCTCGTCGGCGCTCGAGCCGTTCGGGTTCGCGGAGTTGATCTTGATGCCGTACTTCTTGGTGAAGCCGTCGATGATCTTGCCGTAGTTGGCCCACGTCGGCGGGAGCGTGATGACGTTGAGCTGGCCCTCGGCCTTGGCGGCCTTGACCAGGGCGTCCATGCCGCCGGCGGACTGGGCGCTGGTGGTGGTCTTCCAGTCGGCGTCGCCCTTGCTCGTGCTGGCGGAGCTCGTCGAGGAGCATCCGGCGAGGGTGACGACTGCGGCGGCGGCCAGGGCGATGCCGGCCAGGGTGCGCTTGTGCTGCACGGGTGGGCCTTTCGGGTGGGAGAGGGTGCTGCGCCAGACCGGGTGTCCGGGTTCTGGTCGATCGTGGACGCAGCCGGTTTCCGGCCCGTGCTCCGGTGGTGAACGACGGCGGAACAGCGGGTGCGGCTGTACGCATTGCTCGTTCTGGGCGCAGGGTCGCGCCCGCACCAGGCCTGGAGGCGCGGATGCGGTTCACGACGACGGTCCCGCGGGTCGTTCCGGGCGCGCTCAGGCTCCGAGTTCGACGAGGACCCGCGGGATCTCGGTCACGAGTTCGCTCGCCAGGTAGCCGAGTGGTCCGACCTGCACCGCGAGCCGGTCACCGGCGGCAGCGTGCACGTACGACGCCCACGCCACGGCCTGTGCCGGATCGGCACCGCGGGCGAGCAGCCCGGTGACCGCGCCGGACAGCACGTCCCCGCTCCCGCTGGTGCCGAGGCCACCCGAGCCGGTGCCCTTGAGCCACGCACGACCGTGCGGTGTCGCGATGGCGTCACCGAGGGCGACGACCGCACCGAACCGGTTCGCGATCGCGACGGCGTCGGCCACGCCGTCGTCGCTGCACTCCCGACCGAGCAGGCGTTCTGCCTCGCCGGAGTTCGGCGTCATCACGAGCCGTCCACGCAGCGGTTCGAGGCGGTCCCGTACGTCGGCGGCGACACCGAGGGCGAAGGCGTCGAGCACGACGGTGGTCCGCGGACCGACGACGTCGGCGAGTCCGGCCACGAGGTCACGGGAACCGTCCGGTTCGTCGAGTCCCGGGCCGACCAACACGGCATCGGCGCTCGAGGCGCTGTCCGCGATGCCCTCGATCGCGCCGACGGCGATGTGCCCGTCCTCGTCCTCGTCGAGGGGCTCGACCCCGGACTCGGGCACGGCGACCGCGTCCTCGTTCGCGACGCTCCGGCCGACGGCCAGGGTGAGGCGACCGGCGCCGACGCGGAGTGCGGCGAGCGCCGAGAGCAGCGCGGCTCCCGGGGTGCGAGCCGCGCCCCCGATGACGAGCACCTGCCCGCGGCCGTACTTGCCGGCACCGGGTTCTGGCAGCGGCCAGTCCCGCAGGAAGTTCGGGGTGACGGGTTCAGTGGACATGTTCGTCGTCCTTCCGGCCGGTGTGCTCGGTGACCTCGTCGTCGTCCAGGTGTCCGACCGAGGAGAACTCCTCGAGGACCCACGGCGACCCGGCGCCGTCGCGTCGGAGTCGGGTGAGGGAGGCGTTGGCGACCGCGTGGGTGTGGGCGAACTCCATGAGTGCCGGCTCGTCGAGGTCGAGGCACACCGCGACGGCGAGCATCACCACGGCGTCGTGTGCGGCGATCACCAGGCGCTCGACACCGTCGACTCGCTCGAGGTCACCCAGGAGCGTCCGGAGCCGGAGCATCACGTCCGCCCACGACTCCCCGCCCGCGGGCCGGTGGTAGTACTTGCCGAGCCACTGCCGGCGGCGTTCCTCGTCCGGGTACCGGTTGCGGACGCCCTGCAGGGTCAACAGGTCGAGGACGCCGAGTTCGCGGTCGCGCAGGCGCTCGTCCACACGCTTGCGGGGTTCGGCGAGCCCGGCTGCCTCGAGCGCGATGGCGATGGTCTGCTGTGCGCGGAGGTACGGCGACACCCAGAGCGCGACGGGGACGTCGTCCATCCCGCGGTCGGCGAGCTCCTGCCCGAGAGCACGTGACTGGGCGGCGCCGAGCGGGCTGAGCGGGACGTCGGCGTCGCGGAACTCGACGTCGATGACGTCGTCCCCCGCTGCCTCGGCCCGAGCCGCTGCGACGTTCGCGACCGATTCGCCGTGACGGACGAGCCAGATCTCCTGCACTGCCATGCCGCCACGCTAGCCAGAGCGTGCTGTGCCGGTTCACCGGTGCGACGAGGTCACCCCACGCGGCGCCGAGCGCTCCGGACCGGGCGGACCGCGCACGGGAGTCCTGCTGCCCGGAGTCGCACCACCAGCGCGTCGAGGTCGAACAGGTCACGCCACTCGAGCCGGACGATCGTGCGGACTCCCGGCACGGTGAGCAACCGACCGTGCCGCCGCTTCTCGTCGAGGAACACCTCGGTCGGGCTCCGGCCGCCCAGGTAGCGTTCCTGGGAGTACTTCGCCCGTCCGTCGATCTCGACGACGACCCCGTGGTCGGGGAACCAGAAGTCGACGGCGGAACGGCGGCCGTCGACGACGAACTCCTGCTGCAGCACCGGGTCCGGGAGCCCGAGCTCCCGGAACACGACCCGCGCGAGTGACTCGGCTGGCGACCCGGAACGACCGTCGGCCAGCTCGAGCGCCTGCCGGGCGACGGCACGCGCTCGGGCCTTCGGGGGAACCGCTCGTCGGAGGTCGCCGACGTCGAACCCACGTCGCAACGCCGCGTCCGCGATGACGACGCCCGCCCGCAGATCGCCGGTCATCGCCACGTCGACGACGGTCCGGGGAACGGAGGTGACGGCGATCCCCCCGACGGCGACCCGTTCGACGCGAGCGACGGGTCTCGTGTGCAGGACCAGGTCGGCGCTCCGGCCCCGGTACATCGACTCCGGAACCGTCGCGTGCACCGGGACGTCCCACCCGCCGAGCGCCGGGAGCCCGTGCACGGCCGCGGCGGACAGGTGCGACGCCGTCGCGCGGGTGCCGAGCCGACCGAGCCGCGCGAACACGCGTGTGACGTACCGCTGCCGAGGCCCCGCGGCGTCCCACGCGGCACCGTCTACGAAGGCGTTGGGGCCGACCCGGATCAGACGGCCGGCGCCCTGCAGACGGGTTCGGCGGCGCAGGGTGGTGGCGTCGAAGCCGGCTTCGCGCGTGGATGAGGCTCGGAGGATGGGCAGCGACTCGTTCATGCACGTGACGATGCCGGACCGGCCACGCGCCCAGCGGGCCGATGTCGCGAACTGTGGACGGGCCTCCAGGCCTGGGCGGTTGTGGAGGGATGACGTTCCTTCCCAGAACGGGCGCGATGCCAAGCGGGATCGGGCGTACTTGGCCGGAAGTTCCGACCAGGGACGCCCGATTCGGCCAGCCACGCCCGATTCCACCCGGCCAGCCCCGCGCACAACACGGCGCCGAACGGAACGCACCCGTGTCCCGTCCGGCGCCGTGGTCCCTCCCAGCAGTGCGCCGGGCCCGCTGCCTCAGGCCCGACGCACGCGCAGCGTCACGATCTCGAACGGACGCAAGGTCAACGCGACTGCCTGACCGGCCGACCACGAGCGCTCCAGCGGCCGCTCGAGCAGGTCGACCTGCGACACCGACTCGACGTCGAACCCGAAGGCCACCCCGACGTCCGTCGCCCGGCCCCCGAGCCCCTCGTACAGCCGCACGACGACGTCGCCGGAGCGGTCCTCGGCGAGCTTGACGGCCTCGACGAACACCTGCGGCGACGACACCGTGACGAGCGGCTCGATCGGGGTCGACCCGGGGACGCTCCGCACCGGCAGGTTCAGCCGGTACCCGGAGTCTGCGGCGTCGAGCACCGAGGCCCCGATCCGCAGCACCGTCCGGAACACGTGGTGCCCCTGGTCGGCGTTCGGGTCCGGGAACGTCGGTCCGCGCAGCAGCGACTCCCGTACGAGCGTGGTGGTCCCGCCGTCCGCCCGGGTCTCACGCGTGATGTCGTGGCCGTAGGTCGAGTCGTTGGCCACGGCCACCCCGAACCCCGGCTCCGCGACGTGCACCCAGCGGTGCGCCGAGGTCTCGAACCGGGCGTGGTCCCACGAGGTGTTCTGGTGCGTCGGCCGGTCGATGTGCCCGAACTGGATCTCGCTCGAGGCCGACGACGCGAGCACGTCGATCGGGAACGCGAGCTTCAGCAGCTTCTGGTGCTCGTGCCAGTCGACCTCGGTCTCGACGGTCAGCTCGGGTTCGCCCTGCACCGCCGAGTAGCGCGTGGTGAGCGTCGACGATCCGAAGGACCGCTCGACCACGAGCGCGTCGCCTGCGATCGCGACCGACGACGCCGACAGCACCGTGCCGTTGCGCTGGTACGCGCGGTCGATGTCCCAGGCCTCCCACTGGTTCGGGGTGTCGCGGAACACCGTGTACTCGGCCGCCCTGGCGCCTGGCGCGATCGCGTCGCGTCCGGTCGCGGAGTCGACGAACGACACGACGTGGCCGGCAGCGTCGATGGTCGCGGTGACGACGCCGGTGTCGAAGACGAAGCGGTCGCCTGCCCGGACGGGAGGCACGGGTCGCGGCGCGTGGACGACCGAACCTGCAAGGGCGGTCACCTCTCCCGCCGCGACCGGCGAGGCGTTGAAGCGCACGACCGACGCGGCGTCGTCGGCTGCGCCGGCAGCGGCATCGCTCCCGCCTGCGGCGAGCGCCGTCGTCGCGCTCCCGATCAGCCCCTCGAGCACCTCGGCGACCCGGGCGTACTGCTCCTCGGCGTTCTCGTACACCCACGCGATCGACGACCCCGGCAGGATGTCGTGGAACTGCTGCAGCAGGACGGTGTGCCAGGCGTCCTCGAGTTCGGCGTACGGGTACTCGCTGCCGAGCCGGACGGCCGCCGTCGCTGCCCAGAGCTCGGCTTCGCGCAGCAGGTGCTCGGAGCGGCGGTTGCCCTGCTTCGTGCGGATCTGCGACGTGTAGGTGCCGCGGTGGAACTCCAGGTACATCTCCCCCGACCAGACCCCGGGCGTCGGCAGCTCGGCTTCGAGCTGCTCGAACACCTCGGCCGGCGTGCCGAGGGTCACGTGCGGCGACCCGTCGAGGTCGTGCTGGCGGTGTGCGGCACCGACCATCTCGCGGGTGGGACCGCCACCACCGTCGCCGAAGCCGTACAGCAGCATCGACGTGTTGGCGGTGCCGCGCTCCTTGTTGTTCCGTTCGCCGCGGCGCAGGTCGGCCGGTGAGACGTCGGAGTTGTAGGTGTCGGCCGGGGGCAGGTGCGTCAGGACGCGTGAGCCGTCGATGCCCTCCCAGTGGAACGAGGTGTGCGGGATGACGTTCGTCTCGTTCCACGACGGCTTCTGGGTGACGAACCACTTCGAGCCGGCGGCGCGGACGATCTGCGGCAGGGCGCCCGAGTAGCCGAACGAGTCGGGGAGCCAGGCCTCGGGGGTGTCGATGCCGAACTCCTCGAGGAAGAAGCGCTTGCCGGCGACGAACTGGCGGGCCAGGGCCTCACCGCCGGGCAGGTTGGTGTCCGACTCGACCCACATGCCACCGACGGGGATCCACCGGCCCTCGGCGACGCGCTGCTTGATGCGCGCGAAGACCTCGGGGTACTCGTCGCGGATCCACGCGTACTGCTGGGCGGACGAGCAGGCGAAGGTGAAGTCGGGGTCGCGGTCCATCAGGTCGAGCACGTTCGAGAACGTCCTGGCGCACTTGCGCTTCGTCTCGCGCACGGGCCACAGCCAGGCGGAGTCGATGTGGGCGTGCCCGACGGCGATGGCACGGTGGGCGGCGGGGCTGGCGGGGACGGCGAGCACGGGCGCCAGGACCTGCCGGGCGTCCGCGGCGGTACCGGCGACGTCGTCCGGGTCCAGGGCGTCGGCGGCCCGTTCGAGCGCGCGCAGGATGTCGGCGCCGCGGGTGCCGTCGGTGGGGAGCTCGGCCATCAGCCCGCGCAGCACCCAGAGGTCCTGCTGCAGTTCCCACACGGTGTCGTCCCGCTCGACGACCTCCAGGGCCTTCAGGCGGTAGATGGGGTCGTCGCCGGCGGTGGAGCGCGAGCCGAGCGGCGTCGCCCCCTGGAACGAGTCGCCGCCGATGTCGGGGTTCGCCCCGGCCTCGATCCAGAGCTCGAAGGACTCCCCCGGGCCGACCTCGAGCGGCACGGTGTCGTTCCGCGGCTCGATCGCCTTGATCGTGGAGCCGTCGGCGCGGAACGCGAGTCCCTCGGCCTGGAACCCGGGCTGCCGCTTGGTGAACCCCAGGTCGACGAGGAGCTCGGCGGTGGTCCCCTGCGCGGTGCCGAAGTCCGCCGGCACGGTACCGGTCACCCGGAACCACGTCGTGCCCCACGGGCGCCCGCCCCAGTGCGACCCCACCGTGAACGGTGTGTACGTCTCGCCCACGGCGGCGTCGAACGGCACCGGTTCGCCCGGCACCTCCCACGCCTCGATCGTCACCGGCGCCGAGCGACGGAGGACGGCGGGGTCGACACGGTCGCGCACGAGGCGGGCGATCCGGGCCTCGACGAGCGGTTCGTCCTGGTGCATGTGCTTCCTTTCTGGTTCGCGGAACACCGGTGTTCGCGGATCGAACCGCGGTTCGCGGGTGTTCGACGCGCGAACACCGGTGTCTTGCGGGGGTGGGGGCCGGCGTCAGCCCTTGATGCCACCGGCGAGGGCGTTGCCGCCGCCGAGGCCTCGGGACACGATCACGTAGAGGGCGATGACGGGCACGGAGTAGACGATCGAGAACGCGGCGAGCTGGCCGTACGCCACCGCCCCGTTCTGCCCGAAGAAGTTGAAGATGCTCACCGCGGCGGGCACCTTCTCGGGCGAGAGCAGCAGGACGAACGGGACGAAGAAGTTCCCCCACGCCTGGATGAACACGAAGATGAACACGACCGCGATGCCCGGACGCATGAGCGGGATCACGATGCGGGTCAGGGTGGTGAGCATCGAGGCGCCGTCGGTCCACGCCGCCTCTTCGAGCGAGATCGGCACCGAGTCCATGAAGTTCTTCGCCATCCAGATCGCCATCGGCAAGCTGGTGGCGGCGAGGAAGAAGATGCAGCCCCACACGTTGTCGATCAGGTTGAGCGACACGAACAGCGCGTAGACGGGCACCATCATCGCGGTGATCGGCAGGCCGGTGCCGAACAGGATGCTGTACAGGAACGGCTTGTTGACGCGCATCTTGTAGCGGGACAGCGGGTACGCGGCCAGCAGGGCGAACACCACGGTGACGACCGCGGTGCCGCCGGAGAGCAGCAGACTGTTCGCGAGCGGGATGAACGACAGCTCGGGGGTGAGCACCTTGGCGAAGTTGTCGAGCGTGAACTGCGACGGCAGCTTCACCGACAGCGACGCCTGGGTGTCGAACGAGGCGAGCACGAGCCAGAGCAGCGGCACCGCGAAGCACACCGCGATGACGAGCAGCACGACGTTCGACACCCACCGCATGGTGCGGCCGCGCGGCGAGGTCATGTGCATCGACCCCGGTGCGGTCACCGAGCGGGTCGTGGTCTGGTCGAGGGACGGGGCTGTCATGGCCATCAGTCCACCTCCGGCTTGAGGGCTCGGATGTAGATGATCGAGAAGACCGCCCCCACCACGAGCAGGATGGTCGCGATCGCGGTCCCGAAGCCGAGCTGCGAGAACTTGAACGCCTCCTGGTACGCCAGGATCGGCAGGGTCGACGAGTTCGTGCCCGGGCCGCCGCCGGTCATCACGAAGATCAGCGTGAAGACCGACAGGGTCTGCAGCGTCGTGAGCATGAGGTTCGTCGAGATGCTCCGGCGGATCACCGGGAGCGTGATGTAGACGAGCCGCTGCCAGCCGGTGGCGCCGTCGACCTCGGCGGACTCGGTGATCTCCTCGGGGACCTCCTGCACGGCGGCCGAGTAGACGAGCATCGAGAACGCGGTGCCGCGCCAGATGTTCGCCAGGATCACGGCGAGCATCGGGTACGTGTAGAGCCAGTTCGCGCCGGTGATCCCGATGGACGCGAGGAACGTGTTGAGCGTCCCCTCGTCGTTGAAGAACGCGTACGCCGCGAACGACGCCACGATCTCGGGCAGGACCCACGCCGCCACCACGAAGGTGCCGACGATCGCCCGCACGGCCTTGTTCGCCGAGCGCATCAGCAGCGCCAGGCCGAGCCCGAGCACGTTCTGCCCCACCACGGCCGAGGCCAGCAGGAAGACGATGGTCAGGATGACGGACTTCGGGAAGTCCGGGTCCTGGAACAGCTCGACGTAGTTCTGGAAGCCGACGAACTGCTGGTCGGCCGCACTCGCACCGGTCAGGGCCGAGTTGGTGAACGACCCGTAGAACGACGAGATGACCGGGCCGAGCAGGAAGATGACGAGCAGGACCAGGGCGGGCAGGAGCGGTACGGCTCGTCCGACGTTCCGCAGTGGTCGCCGCTTGCGCGGCACGGGTGGATCGGTGCGCTTCGGCGCACCGGGCGCCGACAGCGTCGGCGCGAGGGGGGTGCTGGACACGATGGGTGCCTTCCGGGTGCGGAGGGGTTCCGAAGGTGGGGAAGGACGGACTGGGCCCCGACCGCCGGTTCCGACGCGCCGCGGAGCTTGCGGAGCGGCGCGTCGGCCGTGCGGTTGGGAGAGGCGCGGTGCGGGACCGCCCCGCGCCTCCCGTCCGTCAGTGGGTGACGGACCGTCAACCAGCGGAGACGGTGTTCTCCTTGCCGACCACCTGCGTGACGGCCTTGTCGTAGGCGGCAGCCGCGTCCTTCGGCGACTGCTGACCGGTCATGACCGCTTCCATCGCGACCTGGATCGCGTTGGACACCTGCGAGTAGTCACTCGTCGCCGGGCGGAAGTTGGTGTTCTCCACCAGCCCCGAGAAGAACTTGAACGTCGGGTTCGCCGCCGTGTACTCCGGGTCGTCCGCGACGTCCTTCCGGACGGCGATCTGGCTGTTCTCGGTGTCGTACTTGAGCGAACCGTCCTTGTCGAGGAAGCTCGTGATGAAGTCGAACGCCGCCTGCGGGTTCTTCGACTTCGCGCCGACCGCCAGGGTCCAACCGCCGGACATCGAGTTGTAGCCGGGAGCCTGCCCGTTCTGGGTCGGCATGGGTGCCTGGCCCATCACGTCGTTCCACTCGGGCCACGGCGCCGTGCCGGACTTCAGCCACGTGCCGGACTGCCACGAACCGTCCAGGTCGATCGCGAGCTTGCCCTTCGGCAGCCACGTCTGGGCGATGGTCGTGCCGACGTTCGTGTCGAGCGCCTGCTGCGGTGTCGGGCCGAGGCCGCCCTGGTAGACGTCCTTCACGAACTTGAGCGAGTCCTCGAACTGCTTCGAGCCGGTGACCCACTTCTTGTCCTTGTACAGGGTGTTGCCGGAGCCGTCGGCGCCGTACAGGAGCATCTCGAAGCCCTGCATGGTCGAGGCCTCGCCCTGCGCCTTGCCCGAGTAGATGTTGAACGGGATGACGTCGGGCTGCTTCTCCTTGATGGTCTTCGCCGCCGCGAGCACGTCGTCCCACGTCTTCGGCTTCCACGGGACGTCGAGCCCGGCCTTCTTGAAGATGTCCTTGTTGTACCAGAGGGCTCGGGTGTCGGTGCCCATGGGGACGCCGTAGATCTTGCCGTCGTCACCCTGCCCGGCCTGCTTGGCGTTGTCGAAGAACTGGTCCCACTCGTCCCACTTGTCCGTGTACTTGTCGAGTGGCAGCAGGTAGCCCGCCTCGGCATCGGCCTTGACGAGGAACGTGTCCTCGTACATGACGTCCGGGGCGGTGGCCGGCGCCTTGTTCATGAGCGCGAGCTTGGTGTAGTAGTCGTTGCCCTGCGCCTGGATGGGCACGAGGGTGACCTTCTTGCCGGGGTTGTCCTTCTCGTACTGCTTCTTGACGACCTTCATCTGGGCGTCGAGCTGCTGGAAGGCGCCGAACTTCTGGTACGCGATCTTGATCGTGTCGCTCGAGGCAGACCCCGAGCTCGAGCAGCCAGCCAGACCGACTGCGGCCACGGCCACAGCTGCGAGTCCGGCGATGATGCGGGTGCGTTTCATCGGTGCTCCTTTGCACGGGTGATGTCCGCGGGCACCATCGCCCGCGCGCAGGATTAGTCCACCGTATTGACTTAACCGTGTCAAGTGGTTGCCTGGCGGATTCGGGCGTGCCGGGTCGAATCGGGCGTACCGGGTCGGAAGTTTCGACCAGGTACGCCCGATTCCGCTTCCCATCGCGTGCGTCCCGGGAAGGAACGTCCGTCAGGAGATCGGGGTCGCGCTCCCCGTCACCGTGATCCCGCCGGCCTCGGGCACGTCCACGAGCAGCAGACTCGGACGCCCGACGTGTCGCCCCTGCCGGATCGTGACGCGGTCGCCCGGATGCGCTGCACCGATCTGCCGCAGGTACGCCCCGGTCGACGCTGCTGCCGATCCCGTCGCCGGGTCCTCGGTGATGCGTCCGGCGGGGAACAGGTTGCGCGCCTCGTACTCCCGCTCGCCGGTGCGGTGCAGCACCGTGACGGTCCCCGCCCAGCCGGCCTCGCGCTTGAGCTCGGCCAGGGGCCCCGGCGCGAACCGGAACTGGTGGAACAGCTCGTAGTCGTGCAGCACGAGCACCGGGTGCCAGTTGCCGGCGAAGGACTCCAGCACCGGGAACCCCGGAGCGATGTCCGCGGCCGAGAGCCCGAGCAGGTCGAACAGCCGCACCAGCAGAACCGGGTCGATGTCCCGTGTCGCCGGCTCGACGCTCGTCATCGCGACCAGCACCGAGCCGTCCGCACCGACGGTGGCGTCGAGCGTGACCTCGCCGGCCAGGGTCGTGAACACCCGGCGGCCCGGCCCCTCGCGCTCGGCCAGCGCGACGGCCAGCGCGACGGTGGCGTGCCCGCAGAACGGCACCTCGGCGCTCGGCGAGAAGTAGCGGACCCGCGGCCCGGTCGCCGTCGCACCCACGACGAAGGCGGTCTCGGGGTACCCGACCTGCCGGGCGACCGCGAGCATCTGGTCGTCGGACAGTCCGGCCGCGTCGAGCACGAGCCCGGCGGGGTTGCCTCCGCCCGGCTCGGCGGCGAACGCGGTGTACCGGAGGATCTCCTGCTGCATGCCCCGACGCTACTGCGGCGTCACGACCGGGTGCGCGGGCCGATCACCGACGGGTGGTCCGGCGTGGCAGGTGGGGGTAACCCCCGACAACTTCCGGGTGCGCACGTGATGTTTCAGCGCCGCGTCCGTCGCGAGACTGGATCCATGAGCACCGACACGCGCCCCACCACCGCCCGCCGCACCCTCCGGATCGCCCTCGCCTCCACCGCCGCGGTGTCCGCCCTGCTGCTCACCGCCGGCTGCAGCGCGATCCAGGACATGGTGCCGAACAAGACCCCGCAGAAGCACTTCGACACGTACTCGGACGCCCCGCGCTCCGGGGAGTCCGAGGACCTGGCCTTCTTCATGCCGAAGTGGGTGCCGAAGGACGCGAAGGACATCGACGTCCGCCTCCACGTCTCGCAGCCCGGGTACGTCATCGGGTTCGCCTCGAAGGACGGCGTCGACGTGGACGCCTGCACCCCGCTCGACACGTCATACGGCGGCACGGCGATGACCGCCGACTTCCTGCCGGAGCGTCTTCCGACCAAGGGCCTCGTCACCTGCGGCGACGGTCGCGCGGTCACCGAGATCGACGGCCGCTGGTACGGCTGGACCACGAAGGACGCCATCCCCGGTCAGGACGACACCCAGACCATGCACGGCACCGAGCACTGAACGCAGCCACCCACCGGCCTGGAGGCGCGGGGCGGCCCCGCACCGCGCCTCCCGTCCGTCACGCGGTCGCGCCCACCGCGCATGGGTGAGCAGAAGACGTCGGGTCCGCACCGCGAACCCGACGTCTTCTGCACACTCATCGCCCCGACGTGGGGCGTGGGGACTACTCCGCAGTCGCAGCCCGACGGCGGCGACGCACGATCAGCACACCCGCACCCGCCGCGAGCAACAGGAACGCCACCAGCGCACCGGCACCCATCCCTGCGGCGCCCGTGAACGCGAGCTGCCCGTCCGCGGTGATCGTGATCGGGCTCCACCCGATCAGCGTGCCGTCCGCAGCCGTCACCGCCAACCGGTGCGCACCAGCCACCGTGTCGGCAGGGATCGTCACCCGGACCGTCCCGTCAGCAGCGACCACAGCCGTGCCGATCAGCGTCGGCTCCGAGAACAACCACACGTTCACCGTGTCACCGGCAGACGCAGTACCCACCGTCACCGTGATGGTCTCCCCCGCACGAGCCGACGCCGGAGCCAAGACCCCACCACGGTTCGCCTCCGTCAACACCGACTCCGACGGCGCCACCGGGGCGACCGGCGCAGCCGACGGACCAGGGGTCGGGACCGCGGTGGGCGTCCCACCCGGAGTCGGCGTCGGGGTCGTGCCGCCGTCGCCCGGCGACGGGATCGGCGTCGGCGTCGGCGTCGGCGTCGGCTCCGTGCCCGGATCGGTGTCGCCGCCCTCGCACGGGTACGTCCCCGTCCGCAGCGAGAACCCGTCCGTGTCGTTGTCGTCGGCGGAGAAGGTCGCGCGCTCCCCGTCGGTGCAGACGCCCGAGATCGCGAAGCCCTCGTTGGCGAGCGTGCGGTCGGCGGCCGAGGGTGCCTCGTACAGCGTCGAGGCGCTGAAGGCCCCGTCGGTCACCTCGTACAGCGCGGTCCGGCCGGAGCACACGTCGTCGCAGACCACCCAGAGCGCGTCGAGCGTCGGGTCGAACTGCACGTCGGCGACGACGGCGAGCGAGGTCGCGATCGTGGCGATGCGCGCCGAGGACCCGTCGTCCATCAGGGCGTAGGCGTACACGCTCGCGGTGCCCTCGACCCCGACGAAGAACAGCCCCTCGCCGTGTCCGGCGTAGCGCGACGGTGCGTAGGCGGCGCCGGTGCGCTCGTCGGTGAAGCCGTGCGCGGTGAGCCAGGTGTCCGGGATCCAGGTGACGCCCTCGAGCCCGGCGTTCGCGCCGAGCCCGGGGAAGTCCGCGGCGAGGTTCCACTCGTCGGCGGCCCGCAGGGTGGCCTCGGAGCCGTCGGTCGTGGCGTAGCGCAGGACCGACGGGCGGCTCGTGCTCGACACGTCGTTGTTGCGCTCGGTCGACACGTAGACGGCGCCGGGGTCGTCGCTCGTGACGGTCACACCCTCGGCGTCCGGGGTGCCCGTGCCGTCGGCGTAGCGCAGGTCGGTGCCCGCGGCGTTCGACGGCGCCCAGCCGCCCGCGCCGTCCGAGGTCAGGTGGTAGAGCAGGCCGTCGCCGTTCTGCACGGCCCAGAGCTGCCCGTCCCGCGAGGTCGTCGAGGTCGTCCAGTCGAGGCCGCTCAGGTCACCGGTGAAGGTGTCCTCGTCGTCGAGCACGGTCTCGTCCGGGCCGCCGGGCCAGGCCTCGGCGGTGACGACGCCGGCGAACCGGTTCGCCGCACCCTTCGTGGGTGCTGCCGTCTCGGCGAAGTCCCCGGTGCCGTCGGGGTTGCGGCCGTACGTCGTGGTCGCGTGCGCCGTCCACGAGGTCGAGTCGACGACCGCGCCGCGGGCGTCGAACAGCCGCACGGAGTCCGCCTTGCCGAGTCCGAAGCCGAACGCCGCCTCGTCGAGGACGGTGAAGCCCCCGGCCGCGACGGTCGTACCCGCGGGGATCGTGTACGCGTGGTCGTCGTCGCTGTCGCGCAGCACGTACCCGCCCAGGTCGACGGTGGTGCTGCCGGTGTTGGTCAGCTCCACCCAGTCGCCGGGGGTGCCGTCCTGCGACTCGACCTCGTTGATCCGCACGGGTGAGGAGCAGTCGTTCGCAGCCCCCTTGGTCGACGCCGTGGTGTCCACGAGCGGCCCGACACCGTCGGCGCAGCGGCCGTAGGTGACACCCGCGTGGGTCGTCCAGGCGTACCGGAGCACCAGGTCGCCGGCAGGGTCGTAGAGGCGCGCGGTGTCGGCACCACCGAGCCCGAAGTCGAAGCCGGGGGCGGTCGCGGACAGCTGGTCGACGACGAAGTACCCGCCGGCGGCGATCGTCGAGCCGCTGGGGAGCACGTACGCGTCGTGCGAGTTGTCGGAGTCGAGGAACGCGTACCCGGTCAGGTCGATCGCGGTGCCCGAGGTGTTCTCGAGCTCCACCCAATCGGTGTCGTCGGCGTTCGACTCGACCTCGTTGACGACGAGGCCGTTCGCGGCGACGGCACCGACGGACGGGTCGTCGTCACCGACGGCGGCGAGGGCCGGGCTGGCGGTGACGACACCGGCGGCGACGACCAGGGCAGTCGCGACGGCCGCGCCGATGCGGAGTGTGGGTGGGCGCAGGGCAGGAGCGCGCATGCAGGGTCCTTCTCGGGACGATCGGGCTGAAGACCTGCACGACTGTTCAGCATCCACGCGACCGGCCGGTGGCCGCCCGGTGAACGGGCGGTGTCCCGGGTCGCGCCCGGCGCGCTGGACGCGCGACGTGTCGGCCTGGAGGCTCGGGGCGGGCCCGCACCGCGCCTCCCGTCCGCCGCGGGCACAGCCCACCGCACCCGGTGCGCAGAAGACGCCGGGTCCGCACGGCGAACCCGACGTCTTCTGCACACTCGTTGCTCGAGGTGTCAGCGCTCGGTGACCTCCGAGAAGTCGGGCGTCCCGTCGGGCAGCGCGGGCAGGGGCGTGCCGTCGACGTAGCGGGGCCAGGCCAGCGCGCGGGAGGCCGTCGGACGGGCCGCGTAGCGCCGTCCGTCGGACGCGACGACCGTGCCGGGCTCGGGCGTCGGTGCCGGTGCCGGGGTGGGCTCAGGGTGCAGCGCGGGAGCGGGCGGCGCGGGCACGGCAGCCTCTGGCTCCGGAGCGGCGGGCGTCGGCGTCGCGCCCCAAGCCGGCTGCTGGTCGGGCACCGGCCACGTCGCCGATGGCCGAGGCGCTCGGGGCCGGAACAGCGCGTTGCTGAGGGGCACCACGACGGTGCCGAGCAGGTCGAGGATCACCACCACCCAGACGAGCCGCCAGTAGCCCCGCGCGTAGTCGACGTCCGGCGCGAGCAGCGGGATCGAGAGCAGCAGCGCGAGCAGGGCGATGACGCCGACGGTGGTCTTCGCGACGACCTGCAGGACGGGCGTCGGGTAGCGGCGGTGGATCACGAGCAGCAGGTGGACGTGCAGGAGCGCCACCCGGGCGACGCCGACGAGCCAGATCCAGTGCCAGAAGTGCTCCAGGACGTACCAGATGCCGTCACCGTCCGGCCCCGTCGGCACGATCCACACCTTGTACAGGCCGGCGACGAGCAGGTACATCGACGTGGCGATGCTCGCGAACGCGAAGATCCCCGACCGCCGGGACGACACGTCGGCGTCGTACCAGGACAGCAACGCGAAGACGACCACCACGACGATCGTCAGGAGCAGCTGGACCGCGACCATGCCGAAGTCGCCGAGGAGCACCGCGGCGATCCCGACGAGCCCGGCGGCGACGACCGCGCCGATGATCGTGCGGAAGACGAGCGGGCGCACCCTCGCCCACCGCGGGTCCATCGTGCCGTCGGTGCTGTCCGTGCTGTCCGTGCCGCTGTCCGTCATGTGTCCCCCGTCGTCCCCGCACCCACGGCGGGTGCGTCGGACCGCAGCGTAGCGGGCCGGGGCGGTGCCCACGGATCGGGCCCGTCTCGTTGCCGGGGTCGTCAGCGCCGGATGAGCAGGGTGCTGGCCCGCGGCGAGAGCGCGGCGTCGAGCACCAGGCAGGCGGCACCCACGGCGGCGACGTCGGCACCGCGGTCACTCTCGACCACCTGCACCGGGTGCTTCGGCACGAGCAGCGGCGACCCGACGATGGCTGCACGCGCCGCGGGCAGCGCCGCACTCGCGATGCGCGACCAGAACGGGCCGCCGAACACCACGCGGTCGATGTCGAGCAGGTTGACGATGAGGATGACGGCGTTGCCCATGACGGTGCCGGCATCGGCCGCGAGCGTGACGGCGGTGTCGTCCCCGCCAGCGATCGCCGTTGCGAGTTCGTCCCACGCGGCGTCCACGGCGTCGACGTCGGTCGCGCCGCTGTCCGTGGCGTCGGCGGCACCGGCCTCGGCGCCGTCGGCATCGTCGGCCTCGGCGTCGTTGCCATCGTCGGCGGCGCCGGCCTCGGCGCTCACGCCGCCGCCGGACAACGCCAGGCCCCGCGACCGCGCGACCCGCACCAGCCGGTCCGGCGCGACGGCAGCGCCGACCTCGCCACGCGTGCCCGAGCCGTCCGGGGTGCCCGCGAGCGGCCCCTGGTCGACCATGATGTGTCCGGCGTCGCCCGCGTTCGACCCCACCCCGCGCACGGGTTCGTGGTCGACGACGAGCCCGACGCCGAACCCGGTGCCGAAGTACACGAACGCGAAGTTGCGGGCCGAGGACTCCCCCGCCAGGAACATCTCACCGACCGCGGCGGCCGTGACGTCCTTCTCGAGCAGGACCGGGTAGCCCGTGGCCTCGGCGAGCGCGTCGCGCAGGGGTACGTCCCGCCACCGCGGCAGGAACGGCGGGTCGACCACGATGCCCGCCTCGACGTCGATGGGTCCGGGGCTCGCGATCCCGACGCCGAGCACGCTGTCGACGGCCACCCCGGCGTCGGCGACGAGCCCGTCGACGGCCGAGGCGATGGTGCGCACCACCTGGGACGGGTCGTCGGCGGTGGGGGTCGAGGTCGTGGACGCAGCGACGACGGTGCCGGCGAGGTCGAGCAGCACGTAGGTGACGACGGCCGGGTCGACGTGCACGCCGACCGCGTACCGGCTGCCGGGCTCGAGCCGCAGGATGGTGCGGGGCTTGCCGCGGCCCGAGACGACGGTGCCGGACTCGACGATCATCCCGGCATCGATCAGGAACCGGGTGACGTTCGACACGGTCTGCGCGCTCAGGCCGGTGCGGGCGGCGAGTTCGACGCGGCTCAGGCCGTCGGGCGAGCGGCGGACGGCGTCGAGGACCACGGTGCGGTTGAACCCGCCGATCGACGGGAGGTTCGCTCCGCGTCGATGCTCTGCCATGCCGCGACGATACCGCGACCCCGCCCGGGTACCCGGCGGGTGGGCCAGCGTCCGCCGCTCTGGCGCCCGCTCGCGTGCCCGGCCCGGGTGCCCTGTGCCGGGTCAGTCCGCCGGATGCCCGGTCGACGACCGCACGACGAGCGAGACCGGGAGCGTCGCACCCTGCAGTGTCCCGTCGCCGATCGCCGCGAGCAGTCGCTCCACCGCCACGGTGCCCATCAGGGCGGTCGGTGAGTGCACGGTCGTCATGGGTGTGGGCAGCTGCGCCACGACGGAGATGTCGTTGTAGCCGACGATCGACAGGTCGTCGGGCACGCGGAGGCCGCGTTGCCGTGCAGCGCCCATCACGCCGATCGCCGCGGTGTCGTTGACGGCGAAGATCGCGGTCGGCGGGTCCGACAGCGAGAGCAGCGTGTGCGCGCCGACGACGCCTCCCTCGACCTCGAAGTCGCTGTGGACGACGAGCGCGTCGTCGACGACGAGGTCCCGTCGCTCGTGTGCCAGACGGAACCCGGCCACCCGCTCCACGGCGGTGCTGGCGTGGCGCGGACCGGCGATGACGCCGATGCGGCGGTGCCCCAACGCGAGCAGGTGTTCCGTGGCCATCCGGCCGCCCTCGACGTCGTCACCGACCACCGCGGGCATCCAGTCCCCGGGGTGGCGGTTCGTCGCGATGACCGGCACGGGGAGGTCCGTCAGCCGCGGGTTCGGGGACGACAGGTGGAGCGAACTGACGATGAGGCCGTCGACCTGTCGGGAGAGCAGGAAGTCGACCGCGTCCAGCTGCGCGCCCATGTCGTCCGGGGGCGTCGTGAGCAGGAGCTGGTACCCGGCGGAGCGGGCAGCCGACTCGACGGACTGGCAGATCGTCGCGATGACCGTGTCGGCGAGCCGCGGCATCACGACGCCGATGGTGTTCGACCGCCGGGTCCGGAGCGACGCTGCGATCCGGTTGGGGCGGTACCCGAGCTCGGCCGCCGCCGCGATCACCCGCTGCGCCGAGTCGCTCCACCCCTTGGTCGGCTCCGCCTGTCGGAGCACGCGCGACGCCGTCGAGACGTGCACGCCGGCGAGCGCGGCGATGGCCTGGAGGTTCACGTCACCACGACGATCCTGCTGACCGTGTCCGGCCGGGTCGTCGCCTGCACTGCCCATCCGTCGAGTCTAGGTGACGGATCGTCGTGACACCGTGCGGCGCGAACGTTTGCGAGCACCTCGACCGACGACGGCCCGGAGGATCCGAAACACACTGGTTACACGGCTGGACGTCGGTCGAAACAGTCGGGTGTCAGGATTCCGGGCAATGCAAACGATTGCACGAATTGCAGCAACGATGAGAGACGGTGTCCCATGGTGAAAGAGATCTTCGTGTCCTTCGGCGTCGACATCGACGCGGTCGCGGGCTGGCTCGGCTCCTACGGCGGGGCGGATTCCCCCTCGGACATCCAGCGCGGGATCTTCGCGGGGCGCACCGGCGTGCCGCGTCTGCAGAAGGTGTTCGACCGCGCCGACATCGCAGCGACCTGGTTCATCCCCGGCCACTCGCTCGAGACCTTCCCGGACGAGTGCAAGGCCCTGTTCGACGCCGGCCACGAGATCGGTGCGCACGGGTACAGCCACGAGAACCCGGTGGCGATGACCGAGGCGCAGGAGGACGCGGTGATGGAGCGCTCGGTCGAGCTGATCACCCGGCTCACGGGTCGGCAGCCGACGGGCTACGTCGCTCCGTGGTGGGAACTGAGCAGCTACACGCCCACACTCCTGGAGAAGTTCGGGTTCAGCTACGACCACAGTCAGCAGCACAAGGACTTCGTCCCCTACTACTCGATCGTCGGCGACCAGTGGACACCGATCGACTACTCGCAGGACCCGCACACGTGGATGACGCCGCTCGTCCACGGGAGCGAGATCGACCTCGTCGAGATCGCGGCGAACTGGTACGTCGACGACCTGCCCCCGATGATGTTCATCAAGTCGAGCCCGAACAGCCACGGATTCGTCAACCCGCGCGACGTCGAGCAGATGTGGAAGGACCAGTTCGACTGGGTGTACCGCGAACTCGACTACGCCGTCTTCCCGATCACGATCCACCCCGACGTCTCCGGGCGCCCGCAGGTCCTGCTCATGATCGAGCGGCTCATCGAGTACATCAGGGGCCACGAGGGCGTCCGGTTCGTCACGATGAACGAGATCGCCGACGACTTCCGCGTCCGCTTCCCGTTCGCGCAGCCCGAGCGTCCACGCGAGTCCTGATGTGCGGCGGATGTGGCGGCAACGGCGGGAACCGTGACTGGTACGCCGCCGGTGTCGAGGACTCCCCGGCCGCGCGCAAGCGGGCGCAGCTCCGGCTGGCCGCCTGGGCGACCCGGCTCTTCGCGGACGACCGGATCCGTGTCCACGAGGTCCCGGGCACCGTCCGGCTCGTGATCGTCGGGCCGACCGGCAAGCGCGTCGTGGCGCAGGGCGTCGACGGCGTCCTGGACGCGGTCGAACAGGTCGGAGCCGGGCGCACCGACTGGTCGGCCGTCGCGACCCGCGTCCGCAGGGCCGACCCGCGGGACGACACCGACTGGGAACACCGCAGCCTCGCCCGCGCGGTCGATCGACGAAGGGACACCCGGCCGTGACGGACCCCACGCTCCCGCGGATCGTGTACCTCGCCCTCGGCGGGACCATCGCGAGCGTCACCTCGGGCGATCCGCGCGGTTCCGGCGATCCGCGCGGCTTCGGCGCCGTCCCGCGGATCGCAGCCCGTGACCTCCTCGCCGGTGTGCCGGACATCGCGCAGGTCGCACGGGTCGAGGCCCGCCAGCTCGGCATGGTGCCCTCTCCCTCGCTCGACTTCGACGACGTGCAGCGCGCGCTCGACGCCGCGCGGGACGCCGTCGGCTCCGGAGCCTCGGGCGTCGTGCTGTCGCAGGGCACGGACACCATCGAGGAGACCGCGTACCTGCTCGACCTCGCGTGGGACCGCTCAGAGCCCCTCGTCGTCACCGGAGCGATGCGCCACGCCTCCTCGCCCGGTGCGGACGGTCCGGCGAACCTGCTGGCGGCCGTGAACGTGGCCGCGGCACCGGCAGCAGCGGGACGCGGTGTCCTCGTCGTGCTCGACGACGAGGTGCACGCCGCCAGGGCGGTCCGCAAGACGCACACCTCGTCGACCGGCGCCTTCACCTCTCCGGGTTCCGGTCCGCTCGGACGGGTCACCGAGGGCTCGCCCGTCTTCCACGCTCCCGCGGCCCGAGTACCCGCGCTCACCACACGCGTCGCCCCGCTGCCCCCGGTGGCCCTGCAGCGGGTCACCCTCGCTGACGACGGCCGGGTCCTGTCGACCCTGGACGGACTCGGGTACCGCGGCGCGGTCATCGAGGGCTTCGGCGGCGGGCACGTCGCCGAGCGCACGGTCGATGCCGTCCGCGCACTCGCCGCGCAGATGCCGGTCGTGCTGGCGTCGCGGACCGGCGCCGGCGCGACGCTCACGACGACGTACGGCTTCGCGGGCGGCGAGATCGACCTGCTCGGCGCCGGACTCGTCCCCGCCGGCACCCTCGACGGCCTCAAGGCGCGCCTCCTGCTGGCCGCGCTGCTCGCCCTCGACGCCCCGGACGACCGCATCCACGCGGCGTTCGACGCCCATGGCCGGGGCTCATCCCCGACCGGACACCCCTGACCGCACCGACGCTCCGCCTCCGCCCGTCAGCCCGCGCCGCGACACCGTCGCAGCGCCGCACCGCCGTACCGAGAGGAAGACCATGTCCACCACGACCATCCACGAGCCCGAGGACCTCGAGCTCGCCACCGGGACGTTCCCGACGATCGGGCCGAAGGAGACCAAGCGCGGCGCGACGCTGGCGTTCTTCGCCTGGACCCTCGCCGTCTACGACTTCATCATGTTCGGCACGCTCCTCCCCCGCATCGCCGAGGACTTCGGGTGGAACGAGCAGACCGCCCTGCTGGCGAACACCCTCGTGAGCGTCGGGGTCTTCGTCGTCGTCGTCCTCGTCGGTCTGTTCGTGGACCGACTCGGTCGGCGCCGGGGCATGATGATCACGATCGGCGGCGCGGCCATGTCCTCGCTGCTGACGGCGGCGTCGACGGGGGTCGCTTCGCTCGTCGGCTTCCGGGCCCTGAGCGGGTTCGGGATGGCCGAGCAGTCGGTCAACTCCACCTACCTCAACGAGGTCTTCGCGCTCACCGAGCTCGAGGGCGTCAAGAAGCGTCGCGGCTTCTTCTACAGCCTCGTCCAGACCGGGTGGCCGATCGGCGCGCTCCTCGCGGCCGCGTTCATCGCCGGCATCAACGGGCTGTTCGGACAGGAGTCCTGGCGGCTCGCGTTCCTCATCGCCACCGTCCCGGCGCTGTTCGTGCTGTTCCTGCGCAAGGGCATCAAGGAGACGCCGCAGCACCGTCTGAACACCTACCTGCGGCAGCTGCGGAAGTCCGGTCGCACCGAGGAGGCCGCCGAGGTCGCCGCCCGCTTCGGCATCGTCGACGAGGGTCCGAACCCGTTGCGGGCGATCTTCGGCCGACGGTACGCACGCAACACCGTCGTGCTCTCGATCGCCTGGATCGTGAACTACTTCGGCATCACCACCACGAGCGTGCTCGGGACGACGATGCTCGAGGGCGTCAAGGGTGTCGACCCGAGCATGTCGCTGCTCATCATCGTGCTGTCCAACGTGGTCGGCGCCGCCGGCTACCTGTTCCACGGCTGGCTCGGCGACATCATCGGCCGCAAGACCACGATCGTCGTGGGCTGGGTGCTCGCCGGTGTGTGCTGGACCCTCTTCGTGCTCGGGCCGGACGACTTCGGCTACGTCCTCGTCACGTACATGCTGACGCTGTTCTTCCTGCTCGGACCGTACGCGTCGCTGCTCTTCCTGCAGGCGGAGTGCTTCGACTCGAGCTGCCGCGCGACCGGTTCCGCGTTCGTCACCGCGATGGGACAGCCCGGCACCATCATCGGCTCGGCTGTGCTGACGGCCCTCGTCGCCGGGAGCATCGGGCTCGGCCCGGCAGCCCTCATCGTCGGTGCGGGCGGCATGGTCCTCTCCGGTCTGATCATGCTCGCGACGAAGCGCGTGGCGGTGATCGAGCATTGAGCGTCACGACACCGGCAGGCGTGTACTCCGAGTTCGCGGGGAGCGTGGTCGTCATCACCGGCGCCGCGAGCGGGATCGGCGCGGCCCTCGCCGTGCAGCTCGCCGAGTACGGCGCGAACATCGTCATCCCCGTCTTCGCGGGTGACCCGCACGATCCCGCACCCGTCGTCGACGCCGTCGAGGCGGCCGGTGGCAGTGCGCTGACGGTCGCCGCGGACGTCCGCAGCACCGAGGACGTCGACGCCGTGTTCCAGGCGGCCGTCGACCGCTGGGGGCGCGTCGACCACGTCGTGGCGGGAGCGGGGGTGCTCCGTCGGCAGCCGCTCGACACCATGACCGACGCGGCGTGGGACGACATCCTGCAGGTGGACCTGCACGGTGTGATGCGCACGCTCCGGGCCGGCGCCCGACACCTCGACCGGGGCGGGTCGATGGTGGCCGTCTCGTCGATCGCGGGCGGGGTGTACGGCTGGGTCGCGCACAGCCACTACGCCGCGTGCAAGGCGGCGGTGATCGGCCTCGCCCGGAGTGCGGCGGCCGAACTGGCACCGCGTGGGATCCGGGTGAACACCATCATCCCGGGGCTCATCGAGACGCCGCAGTCCTCGGACGCCCAGAACTCGCTCGGTCCGGCGGGCCTCGCCGCCGCGGGTGCTCGGATCCCGTGGGGTCGTGTCGGCCACGCCGAGGAGGCCGCCGCGGCCATCCGGTTCCTGCTCAGCCACGAGGCGCGCTACGTCACCGGGCAGGAACTCGTCGTCGACGGCGGCCTGACGATCCTGATGGCCGACTGATGCCGGACCGGACGGTGTTCGACCTCACCGGGACGACCGCGCTCGTGACGGGCGGTGCGAGCGGCATCGGGCTCGCGATCGTGGAGACCTTCGTCGCCGCAGGAGCGCGGGTCGTCGCCGCCGACCTCGACGCCGACGGCCTGGCGGACCTCGCCGAGCGGCTGGGCGTCCGGACCATCGTGCTCGACGTCACCGACGAGGACCGGGTCGAGGCCGCCGTGGCGTCGGTCGACGAGGAGTCCGGTGGGATCCAGGTCCTGGTGAACGCCGCCGGCGTGCTCTCGCAGGCGCCGCTCGAGGAACTCACCACGGAGGACTGGGCGCGTGTCATCGCGATCGACCTGACCGGGGTCTTCCTGGTGATGCGAGCAGTCGGTCGGCGGATGCTCCGCGACGGGCACGGGCGCATCATCAACCTCGCCTCGCAGCTGGCGATCAAGGGCGGTTCCGAGGTCGCGCACTACGCGGCAGCGAAGGCCGGCGTCATCGCGCTGACGAAGAGCGCCGCGATCGAGTGGAGCGGGCGGGGTGTGCTCGTCAACGCGATCGCACCCGGCCCGATCGTCTCCCCGATGACGGACCGGATGACCCAGCAGTGGCGGACCGACAAGGCCGCCGAGCTGCCGATCGGACGCTTCGGCATCCCGGCCGAGGTCGCGCCGACCGCCCTGCTCCTCGCGTCGTCCCCGGCGGGTGACCTGTACACCGGGCAGACGCTCGGCCCGAACTCGGGTGACGTCATGCCGTGAGCAGCACCCGCCGGTCGGCCGCCCGGTTCCGCCGCGACAACGGTGCGGTCTCGGTCTGCCGTCGCCACTGGCTTCCGCAGGGTCAGCACCGTTACCCTGGCCGCATGTCCGACCTGCGCCTGGAAGAACTCTCCGCGAAGACCGCTGCCGCGGCCAACTCCCTGACGCTCAAGCCGGGCCAGGAACAGTTCGTGCAGCCGACCACCTACGGGGTCGCCGAGACCGACGTCAAGCCGAGCTCCGCGTGGACCCGTGTCGTCCTCGACGACGACGAGGTCCTCGGCCTGATCATCGGTTCGTTCGACGCCGACAACGCGCAGGAAGAACTGCGCAGCTGCATCTGGCGTGTCAACGTGGCAGCCAGCGCGCAGGGCCGTGGCGTCGGTCGCTTCGCCGTGCACGGTCTGGCGGACGAAGCGCGCAGCCGCGGGTTCGAGCGACTGACGGTCGTGTACGAGCCCGGCGGCGACGACAGCCCCGAGGCGTTCTTCCGCGCCGTGGGCTTCGAGGTCGTGCGCGAGACCCAGTACGGCGACCACTTCGCGGTCCTGACGCTCTAGCACGCTCCGACGACGTGCCCACCGACGACCCATCGGTCGACTTCGGCGCCGCCGTCGCCGAGGTGGTGCGGATGATCCCGCCCGGTCACGTCATGACGTACGGCGACGTCGCGGCAGCCCTCGGATCGCGGGCCTCTCGTGCCGTCGGCAAGGTGATGGCGCACGAGGGCGCCGACCTGCCGTGGTGGCGTGTGGTGCGCGCGGGTGGGCACCCGCCGCTCCACCACGAGGCCCGGGCGCTCGAGCACTACCGGGCCGAGGGAACCCCGCTCGTGCAGGGGACGACGACCTGGAGGCTCGACATGCGTCGTGCGCGCTGGTCACCGGCAACGGACGCGGACGACCCGTTCTGACCCCGCGCCGCGTGG
Source organism: Curtobacterium sp. MEB011 (assembly GCF_030209655.1). Taxonomy (NCBI): domain Bacteria; kingdom Bacillati; phylum Actinomycetota; class Actinomycetes; order Micrococcales; family Microbacteriaceae; genus Curtobacterium; species Curtobacterium sp. MEB011. Next base: position 105,147 of record NZ_JARVRN010000004.1, read on the forward strand.
GTCGGCCTCAGCGGTCGAAGCGCGCACCCTTCGGGTTCGCGGGCAGCAGGCACAGGACGTACACGATCAGCGAGCCGAGGCCCGGCAGCACGTGCAGGAACTGCCAGAAGCCGGACAGGTTCGCGTCGTGCAGTCGTCGGGCGCCGAGGCCGAGGGAGCCGACGAGCGTGGCGAGCACCCACAGCATGAACAGGTACGACCCGACGGGGTTCTCGAGCACCGGGGTGTCCGGCGTGAACACCTGCGGCACGAGCTGCAGCACGAGCCCGATCGCGAGCGACGTCAGCCACCACCACCAGAACTCGGCGCGCGATGCCCGTCCGGTGAACACGGTGTACTTCCGCCAGAACCGGCGAACGGCCTCGGTGAAGGGGGCACCGTAGAAGGGGTCGTGCAGGGCGACGCCGCCGGGCTGCACCACGCTGTCGTTGCTCATGGAGCAAGCCAACCACGTGGTGCAGCCCGACCGGGGCCTAGACGAGCGAGTCGCGCCAGGCTGCGTGCAGCTGGGCGAAGCGCCCGGTGCCGGCGATGAGGTCGGCGGGGGTACCGTCCTCGACGATCCGGCCGTGCTCCATCACGAGCACCCGGTGGGCGATCGCGACGGTGGACAGCCGGTGCGCGATGATCACCGCGGTGCGGTCGGCGAGCAGGGTCTCCAGGCCCTCCTGCACGAGTCGCTCCGAGGGGATGTCGAGCGACGCCGTGGCCTCGTCGAGGATGAGCACCTTCGGGTCCGCGATGAACGCCCGCGCGAACGAGAGCAGCTGCCGCTGGCCCGCCGAGACACGGCCACCGCGCTTGTTCACGTCGGTGTCGTACCCGTCGGGCAGCGCCATGATGAACTCGTGCGCGCCGACCGCCTTGGCCGACGCCTCGATCTCCTGGCGGGACGCCCCGGGCTTGCCGAGCGCGATGTTGTCCGCGACGGTTCCGGAGAACAGGTAGGCCTCTTGCGTGACCATGACGATCGCGCGGCGCATGTCCTTCGTGTCGAGGTCACGCAGGTCCACACCGTCGAGCTTGACGGAGCCCTGACTCGGGTCGTAGAAGCGTGCCATGAGCTTGGCGAGCGTCGACTTGCCGGCGCCGGTGGAACCGACGAGGGCGATGGTCTGCCCCGACGGGATGTGCAGGTCGAACTCCGGCAGCACGACCTTGCCCTTGTTGTAGGCGAACACGACGTCGTCGAAGTCCATCTTCCCGGTGGCGTCCGCCAGACGGGTGGGCTTCACGGGGTCCGGCACGCTCGGCCGTTCCTCGAGGACGCCGGAGATCTTCTCCATCGCCGCCGAGGCGGACTGGTACCCGTTGTAGAACATCGCGAGTTCCTGCGCCGGGTCGAAGAAGCGCTTGGCGTACAGCGCGACCGCGAGCAGCGCACCGACCTCAAGCGTCCCGCCGACGATCCGGAAGCCGCCGACGATGACGACCGCGGCGAGCGTGGCGTTGCCGATGAGCACGAGCACCGGGTCGAAGGTCCCGAACAGGTTGAACACCTTCGTGTTCGCCACCCGGTAGTCCTCGACGTAGCCGCCGTACTCGTCACGGTTGCGGGACTCCTTGCGGAACGCCTGCACCGCGCGGATGCCCGTCATCGTCTCGACGAAGTGCACGATCACGCGCGCCGAGGTGACACGGGTGGAGCGGAACAGCGTCTGCGAGTTCGTCTGGAACCAGCGGATCAGGAACCAGAGCGGCACGAGCGACACCGCGAGCACGAGCCCGGACGTCGGGTCGAGCAGCACCAGGGCCACGGCGGTGAACGCCATGTACAGCACGCCCTGGATGAGCTGGTTCAGCCCCGAGTCGAGCAGCTCGCGGATCGAGTCGAGGTCACTCGTCTGGCGCGAGATGATCCGGCCGGACGTGTAGGTCTCGTGGAACTCCAGCGAGAGCCGCTGCGTGTGCAGGAACACCCGCTTACGCAGGTCGAACAGGATCGCCTGGCTGATCCGCGCCGCGAGCACCGTGTACCAGGCGGTGAGCACCGCACCGAGGACGGCCACGACGATGTACGTCGAGACGACGCCGAACGCCGGCACCCAGTCGTTCTGGTCCATCACCGCGGGCAGGGCGTTGTCGATGCCCCATGCGATGAGCGCCGGACCCGCGACGGTGCCGGCGGTCGAGACCACGACCACGATGCCGAGCAGCACCAGCCGGAGCTTCAGCGGTGCGGCGAGGGACCCGAGCAGGGCGAGGGACCGGCGCCGCAGGCGCTTGCTCTCGGCCTTCGTGAAGTCCTCACGCTCCTCGCCGCGCACGCCCATGGTGGTGATCGAGGCGGTGACGGGGGCGGCAGCCTGCGCGTCGGCGATGTCGTCGACGACGGGATCCGCGCCTCCCGGCCCGGCCGACATGTCGAGCGGCAGGTTCTTCTCTTGCTGGCTCATGCCATCGCCTCCTGTCGTGCGGTCGCGTCGTCGTCGTCGAGCGACGAGATGACGTAGCGGTAGTGCTCGTTGGTGGCCATCAGGTCGTGGTGGGTCCCGACGGCCGTGACGACGCCGTTCTCCATCAGGGCGACCCGGTCGGCCAGCGTCACCGTCGACGGACGGTGCGCCACGATGAGCGACGTGGTGTCGGCGAGCACGCGTCGCAGGCCCGCTTCGACCCGAGCCTCGGTGTCGACGTCGAGCGCCGACAGCGGGTCGTCGAGCACCAGGACCGACGGCCGCGCCGCGATCGCACGGGCGAGTGCCAGGCGCTGGCGCTGCCCACCGGACAGCGACAGCCCCTCTTCACCGACCCGGGTGTCGACGCCGTCGGGCAGGTCGTCCACGAAGGACGCCTGCGCGATGTCGAGCGCCTCACGCATGAGCGCCTCGGCCTCGGCACCCTGCACGTCCGGTCGACCGAGCAGCACGTTCTCACGCACGGTCGACGAGAACAGGGTGGCGTCCTCGAAGGCGACGCCGACGTGCCGGCGGAGCTCTTCGCGGGTGAGGTCGCGGATGTCGACCCCGTCGATCGTCACCGAACCGCCGGTCACGTCGTACAGACGCGGCACGAGCGAGAGCAGCGTGGTCTTGCCGCAGCCGGTCAGCCCGACGAGCGCCATGGTCTCGCCCGGCTGCAGCTGCAGTTCGACGCCGTTGATCAGGTCCGGGTACTGCGGTGCGGAGTCCTGGTACCGGAAGTGCACGCCGTTGAACGACAGCGCACCGTGCGGCTCGGCGATCGTCTTCGGGTGTTCCGGGTCCGTGATGGTGTTCTCGGAGTCCATGACCTCGAAGAAGCGGTCGACCGCCGTGCGGGTGTCGAACGTCATCGAGAGCAGGAAGCCGATCGACTCGATCGGGAACCGCAGCACCGTCGCCGTCGCGAAGAACGCGAACAGCTGGCCGACGCTGAGCTGCCCCTGCGAGGCCAGCCAGATGCCGGCGAGCAGGCACAGCGCGAACGCGACGTCCGGCACGAGCAGCAGCCACAGCCAGATGCCGGCGATGGCCTTCGCCTTCTTGATCTCGGTGCCGCGCAGGGCCTCGGCCTGCTCGCTGAACTCCTCGAGCTTCGCGCCGCCGCGACCGAACGCCTTGAGCACGCGGATGCCGTGCACCGACTGCTCGACGCTCGTGGCGAGGTCGCCCACCTGGTCCTGGCTGCGGCGTGCGACGGCGGAGTACCGGCGCTCGAACAGCAGGCCGTTGATCCACAGCGGGATCGACGCGATCAGGAAGATCAGCCCGAGGATCCACCCGAAGGTGAACAGCACGACGAAGCCGACGACGATCGTCACGATGTTGACGACGAGCAGGACGACCCCGAAGGCCAGCCAGCGCCGGATCAGCGACAGGTCGGACACGGAACGGGACAGCAGCTGCCCGGACTCCCAGCGGTCGTGGAACGCGACCGGCAGGTCCTGCAGCTTCGCGTAGAGCGAGTTGCGCATGCTCGTCTCGATGCGGGTCGAGGGACGCATCACCAGCCGACGGCGCGAGGCGATGAAGAACGCCTCGAGCACACCGAGGGCGAGCACCCCGAGCCCGGCGGGCCAGATCTGTGCCGAGTCGCGCGACGACAGCGGACCGTCGACGAGCCACTGCAGCACGTAGGGGATTGCGAGCGCCACCAGGGAGGCTCCCATCGCTGCGGCCATGCCGCCGATGAGGCGCCCCTGGTAGGGCTTCACGTAGGGGTAGATCCGCGCGATCGCGCGGAAGGTGGACGGGCGCGCCGTGGTGGGCGACTTGGACATGGTTGCGTCCTCATGCGTCTGCCGGGTCCCCGGGTCGCGCTGCGCGGTGCGTGCTTGCTTGCTGCTTGCTTGCTTGCTTGCTTGCTTGCTTGCTTGCTTGCTTGCTTGCTGCTTGCTTGCTCGCGTCGCGCGGCTTCGGCCTGGAGGCTCGGTGTGGCGTTGCGTGGTGATCATCGGCCGGGCGCGTGGTCGCGTCTCCGCCGTCACTCGCGTGACGTCGGTCGGGCCGGAGGCACCGGGGGAGCGTCGTCCCCCGGGTTCAGGCGGGTGGTTCGCGGACGCCGGTGGTGCTGCGTCGCGGGGCCGTGGGAACGGCCCGACTAGACGGCGGCCGCGACGCGGGGTCGCGGTGCGATCGGGGATCGCCGTGCGGGAGTGGTCCCCACGACGGACACGAGACCTGCGCGGGCGGCCGTCGCCACGGTTCCGGTCATGTTGTCCATCGTCACTCCAGTCGTCGTCTTCGTCACCGTTGTGTCCGCGGTGCCGCCGGTCCCGAGGGATCGTCGGCTGCCTGCCGCGGAGCCTTAAAGACTATTCACAGTGACTGTCGCCGCGCAATGGTCTGCCACCGATTGTTCACATCGGTGGACGAAGTGGCAGTGCACATCAGTGGAAGAAGTGGCGCTCGCTCGTGAAGTACATCGTCACGCCAGCAGCCTTCGCCGCAGCGATGACCTCGTCGTCACGGACGCTGCCACCGGGCTGCGCCACCGCACGGACACCGGCGTCGAGCAGCACCTGCAAGCCGTCGGCGAACGGGAAGAACGCATCCGACGCCGCGACGCTGCCGGCAGCCCGGTCACCCGCACGGTTCACGGCGAGGTGGCACGAGTCGACCCGGTTGACCTGGCCCATGCCGACACCGACGCTCGCGCCCTGGTTCGCCAGCAGGATGGCGTTCGACTTCACCGAACGGCTGGCACGCCACGCGAAGGCCAGGTCGGTCAGGGTCTGCGCATCGGCGGGCTCGCCGGCCACGAGGGTCCAGGTGGACTGGTCGAAGCCCGTGAAGCGGTCGGCGTCCTGCACCAGGAACCCGCCGGAGACCTGCTTGACCTCGCGGTCGGCGAGCGCGAAGTCGGCCGGCAGCGTGAGCAGGCGGATGTTCTTCTTGCGCGACAGGACCTCGAGCGCCTCGGGGTCGAACCCGGGGGCGACGACGACCTCGGTGAAGATGTCCTTGACGGTCTCGGCCATGGCCAGGGTGACCGGGCGGTTCGCGGCGATGACCCCGCCGAACGCCGACAGCGGGTCGCAGGCGTGCGCGGCGGCGTGGGCCGAGGCGATCGGGTCGGCGGCGTCGGCCGGGGCGATCGCGATGCCGCACGGGTTGGCGTGCTTGATGATCGCGACGGCGGGCTCGTCGAAGTCGAAGGCCGCGCGGACCGCCGCGTCGGCGTCGACGTAGTTGTTGTACGACATCTCCTTGCCGTGCAGCTGCGTCGCCTGTGCGATACCGGTGCCGTCCGGCGTCGTGTAGAGCGCCGCGGCCTGGTGGGCGTTCTCGCCGTAGCGCAGGGTCGCGGACAGCTCGGCACCGACCGACAGGTACTCGTCGAACGCGCCAGGGGTCCGGATGTCGCCGGAGGCCGTCGGGGCTGCGGCGGCGGAGACGACGTCGCTCGCGAAGTAGGACGCCACCGCGGTGTCGTACGCGGCGGTGTGCGCGAAGGCCTGGGCGGCGAGGCGCTTCCGGAGCTCGAGCGTGGTGCCGCCGGCACGCACGGCCTCGACGACCTCGGGGTAGGACGCCGGGGACACGACGATCGCCACGTTCGGGTGGTTCTTCGCCGAGGCACGGACCATCGCGGGGCCGCCGATGTCCACGTTCTCGACCACGGTCGCGGTGTCGGCGCCGGACGCCACGGTCTCGACGAACGGGTAGAGGTTCACCACGACGAGTTCGAACGGCGCGATGTCGAGGTCGGCGAGCTGCTGCTCGTGCGACTCGAGCCGCAGGTCGGCGAGCAGGCCGGCGTGCACCGACGGGTGCAGCGTCTTCACGCGACCGTCGAGCGACTCCGGGAACCCGGTGACGCTCGCGACGTCGGTGACGGCGTAGCCCGCGTCACGGATGGTCTGCGCGGTGGAACCGGTCGACACGATCTCGACCCCGGAGTCGGCCAGGGCGCCGGCGAGCTCGAGCAGGCCGGACTTGTCGCTCACCGAGATCAGTGCACGGCGGACCGGCACCACGTCCCGGTCGCGGTAGAGGCTGGGGTCGGCTGCGTGCACGCTCATGCGCTCGGGGTGCCCTTCAGTTCGGTGGTGCCGTTGGCGATGTCGAGGATGGTCTGGATGAGCAGGCGGCGCTCGACCGGCTTGATGCGGTCGTGCAGCGTCGACTCGCTGTCGCCCGGCAGCACCGGGATGCGCTCCTGGGCCAGGATCGGCCCGGTGTCGACGCCGTCGTCGACCGCGATGACGCTCGCACCGGTCTCGGTCACGCCGGCGGCGAGTGCGTCCCGCACGCCGTGGGCGCCGGGGAACTCGGGCAGGTACGCCGGGTGGGTGTTGATGATCCCCGGTGCGAACTCGGACACCACGGCCGGGGGCAGCAGGCGCATCAGGCCGGAGAGCACGAGCAGGTCGGGCGACCACGGACGGATCTGCTCCGCCAGGGCCTGCCCCCACTCGGCGCGGGAGTCGTAGCGGGTGAACGGGACCGTGAAGGTCGGGATCGAGAACTCCTCGCCCAGCCCGAGCCCCTCGGCGTCGCGGTCGGCACCGATGGCGACGACACGGGCGGGGTACTCGGCGTCGAAGGTCGCTTCGAGCAGGGCTCGGAGGTTCGACCCGGTACCGGAGATCAGGACGACCAGTTCGAGCACGGCACCAACCCTACCGGGAGGCACGGCGTCGGCGGGCGCTGTTACCGGTCGTCCTTCGGCTGTCGCCACCAGGGCAGTTCGTCCTCGGGGATCTGGTCGGTGACGTCCCACTTCGCCTGGCGGGGCTGCTGCTCCCGCTCCGGTGCGGGCGCCCGGGTGTCGTGGACGACGTCGACGCGGTCCGCCTCGGCGGTCTCGTCCAGGTCGTCCCGGCCGGCGACGAACTCCTCGGTGCTCCACGGGAACGCGGGCTGGGCGTCGGTGGGCACGCGCGGCGGTGCTGCCGCGGGGGCGGTGGGCGGCTCGGGGGCGGGCTGCTGCGGCTCGGCGTCGGAGCCGGTCACGCGGCCGCGCAGTGCACCGGCTCGTCCCCGGACCCCCTCGGCCGCGCCGGCCAGACGGTCGCGCAGGCCGCCCAGGGCTGCTCGTCCGGCACCGCGTCGCACCGGTTCGGGCTCGGCGGCGAGGCGGTCGGCGGCCACCGCGTCGGTCTTCGCCCAGTCGGGGAGCTCGACGTCGTGGTCGGTGTCGCCGGCACGGGGTGGAGGCGTGGGTGCGGAGGCGGGGTCGGGTTCGCGGGCGGGGCGGGGCGGTGTCGCATCGGCCGGCTCGTCCCCGACGACCTCGCTGCCGATCGGCCCGGTCGTGTGTTCGGTCGTCGCGCGTTCGGTCGTCACCCGCGGGCGCGCTGCCGTCGACCCGTCGTGGGACTCCTCGACGACGAAGCGGTGCACGTCGGTGGTCCGTCCGGCCCCGGCCTGGTCGAGCGCAGCGAGCAGAGACCCCTCGCCGAGGTCTGCTCCGGCGCGAGCGGTGTCGTGGTCCTCGTCGGCCTCGTCCGCCTCGGTCCAGCGCTCGCGCCTCCACCCGCCCTCCGGCAGTCGGACGAGGTCACTGCCCGCGGCGAGGGCGATGATCGCCGGCAGGCCGACCTCGAGTGCGGCGAACCCACCGACCGCCAGGGCGTTCGGGCCGACGTCGGCCAGGCGTCCCGGGCCGAGCGATCCGGACGACACCCAGGCGACGAGCCCCGTGAGCACGCCGGCGACGAGTCCTGCCGCGACGCCGCCGAACGCACGGTGCAGCGCGGAGTCGGCGGTGCCCAGGGCCCGCACCAACCGGGGCCGCATCGAGCCGCCGATCGCGAACCCGGCGATGACGGGCACCAGGATCCAGACGAGCCCGAAGGTGTGACCCGAGGTCGGCAGCGCGCCGAAGACCGGCAGGCCGGGGATCGGGCCCAGGGTCGTGGCGATCGGGGACACGCTCGACCCGGTGCCGATGGCGAACCCGGGGCCGATCAGCCACGAGGTCGCCCACCCGACGAAGTCCGGCAGGAACGCGAGCTGTCCGACGGTGAGCGCGACACCACCGATGACCCCGGCGTGCGACTGCTCGTACAGGGTGATGACCTCGGCGAACGAGGTGAAGAGCAGCAGGCCGACCAGCACCGCGGCCACGCCGACGACCACGGCGGTCGCGGCGGTCCCGGCGCGCAGGCCGAACCCGGCGACGGACCGCCAGACGGCGGGGACGCGGTCGACCAGGTCGATGACCCGCTGGGTGACGGCGTCGGCGGGCATGTCCCGGCGACGACGGCAGACCTCGGACGCGGCGAGTGCGGGGATCCCGAACCAGAGCGCCGGCAGCACCACGGCCTGCCAGAGCGTGGGGTGGGTGGCGGCGGAGGTCGTCGACAGCGCGACGGCCAGACCGAGGAGCGCGACGACGGCGGTGCCGACCAGCAGGCCGGTCGTGCGGTGCTCGGTCTCGGCGAACCGGCGTCCGGCACGGGCGCCGAGCCAGGCGGTCACGACCGCGAACCCGAGGGCCGCCAGGGTGACGTGGATGGGGTCGGCAGCGCCGCTGACCCCGGTGCTCTTGGCGAGTGCGGAACCGAGCAGGAACGAGACGTCGACGCCGTGCCCGACGAGCCAGACGCTGCCGGTGGCCTTCCAGAAGACGTCCCAGTCGACCTGCAGGCCGTACTCGAACCCCCAGAGCAGCGTCAGCGGCACGAGGGCGATCCCGATGCCGACGCCGACCGTCACGACCGCCTCGATCGCGGCGAGCAGAGCGGTTCCCAGGCGGTTCATCGCAGCGAGGATACGTGCCCCTCGCGCGGCCACCCCGGAGCCGCGCGGCTGCCGACGCAAAACACCGGTGTTCGCAGGACGAACACGCGCAGGACGCGGTTCACCCGACGAACACCGGTGTTTTGCGGAACGGGCTCGTCGCTAGCGGGCGGCGACGACCTCGCGCAGCAGCGCGGCGGTCTCGGACGGCGTCTTGCCGACCTTGACGCCGGCGGCCTCGAGCGCCTGCTTCTTCGCCTCGGCGGTGCCGGCCGAACCGGACACGATCGCGCCGGCGTGGCCCATCGTCTTGCCCTCGGGAGCGGTGAAGCCCGCGACGTAGCCGACGACCGGCTTGGTGACGTGCGCCTTGATGAACTCGGCCGCGCGCTCCTCGGCGTCGCCACCGATCTCACCGATCATCACGATGGCCTCGGTCTCGGGGTCGGCCTCGAACGCGGCGAGCGCGTCGATGTGCGTGGTGCCGATGACGGGGTCGCCGCCGATGCCGATGGCGGTCGAGAAGCCCAGGTCACGGAGCTCGTACATCATCTGGTAGGTCAGGGTGCCGGACTTCGAGACGAGGCCGATCGGCCCCTTGCCGGTGATCGTCGCAGGGGTGATGCCGACGAGCGACTCCCCCGGGGTGATGATGCCGGGGCAGTTCGGCCCGATGATCCGGGTCGTGCCGCCCTTCGCCTTGGCGTGCGCCCAGAACTCGGCCGAGTCCTGCACGGGGATGCCCTCGGTGATGACGACGACGAGCGGGATCTCGGCGTCGATGGCCTCCGTCACCGCGTCCTTCGCGAACGCCGGCGGGACGAAGACGATCGAGACGTCGGCACCGGTGGTGTCGATGGCCTCGCGCACCGAGCCGAAGACCGGCAGCTCGACGTCGCCGTGGGTGACGGTGGTGCCGGCCTTGCGGGCGTTGACACCGCCGACGACGTTCGTGCCGGCCTTGAGCATCAGGGCGGTGTGCTTCGTGCCCTCGCCACCCGTGATGCCCTGGACGATGACCTTGGAGTCCTTGTTGAGGAAGATCGACATGGTCAGTCCCTTCAGGCCGCTGCGGCGGCGAGTTCGGCGGCCTGCTCGGCCGCATCGTCCATGGTCGCGGCGACGGTGACGAGCGGGTGCGCTGCCTCCGCCAGGATCCGACGACCCTCTTCCACGTTGTTGCCGTCCAGACGCACGACGAGCGGTTTGGTGGCCGCGTCGCCGAGGATGCCGAGCGCGGCGACGATGCCGTTCGCGACGGCGTCGCACGCGGTGATGCCGCCGAAGACGTTCACGAACACGCTCTTCACCTGCGGGTCGCCGAGGATGACGTCGAGGCCGTTGGCCATGACCTCGGCCGAGGCGCCGCCGCCGATGTCGAGGAAGTTGGCGGGCTTCACGCCGCCGTGGCGCTCACCGGCGTAGGCGACGACGTCGAGCGTCGACATGACGAGCCCCGCGCCGTTGCCGATGACGCCGACCTGGCCGTCGAGCTTGACGTAGTTCAGCCCGTGGGCCTTCGCCTTCGCCTCGAGCGGGTCCTCGCTGGCGGTGTCCTCGAGGTCCTTGTGGCCCTCGTGGCGGAAGTCGGCGTTCTCGTCGAGCGAGACCTTGCCGTCGAGTGCCAGGATCTGGCCGTCGCCGGTGCGGACCAGGGGGTTGACCTCGACGAGGGTCGCGTCCTCGCCCTTGTAGACGTCGTAGAGCTTGACGAAGACGTCGGCGACGGCGTCCTGCAGCTCCGATGGGAAGTTCGCCTGCGCGGCGATCTCGAGCGCCGCGGCCTTGTCGATGCCGGTCAGCGGGTCGACCTCGACCCGGGCGAGTGCCTCGGGCTTCTCGACGGCGAGCTGCTCGATCTCCATGCCGCCCTCGACGCTGGTGAGCGAGAGGTAGGAGCGGTTGGCCCGGTCGAGCAGCACGGAGAAGTAGAACTCCTCGGCGATGTCGGCACCCTGGGCGACCATGACCCGCTGGACGGTGTGGCCCTTGATGTCGAGGCCGAGGATGGCCTGCGCGTGTTCGAAGGCCTCGTCCGGGGTCTTCGCGACCTTGACGCCGCCGGCCTTGCCGCGACCGCCGACCTTCACCTGCGCCTTGACGACCACGACGCCGCCGATCTTCTCGGCCGCCGCCTTCGCCTGCTCGGGGGTGTCGGCGATGATCCCCTGCAACACGGGGACGCCGTAGGACTCGAAGAGGTCCCTGGCCTGATACTCGAAAAGATCCACGCTGTTCTTCTTCCCGCACGGTTCGTGCGATCGGCATCGGTTTCCCGGTCGCGCACTCCACATCGAGGGTCGCTCGATGTCGAGACAACGGCCGCCACGCAGCCTAGCGCTGCTCGATGGACGGCCGGTGCACGGATGCCGGAGCGGGCCGGCTCCGACGGGCGTGAGCCGCTGCGCGCATCGCTGGGACCGGCCTCAGGCTCCCGCTCGGCACTGTGGATCGGTGCACCCTGAACTCCGTACCCGCGCCACCGAGGTCTTCGGCTGGAAGCTCCGCCCCGACCAGGAGTCCGTCATCGACGCGGTCCTCGAAGGCCGCGACGCCCTGGCGGTCATGCCCACCGGTTCGGGGAAGTCGGCGATCTACCAGGTCGCCGGCCTCGGCCTAGACGGGCTCGTCGTCGTGGTCTCCCCGCTCGTCGCGCTGCAGGAGGACCAGGTGGTCGGGCTCGAGCATCATCCGGGTGCACCCCGCGCCGTCGCCCTGAACGCCACGAAGAAGGCCCGGGACGTCGCCGATGCCTGGGACGCCGTTGCCGCGGGCCAGGTCGGCTACGTGTTCCTGGCGCCCGAACAGCTGGTGAAGGACGACGTGCTCGAGCGACTCCGCGATGCCGGCGTCGCGCTGGTCGCCGTCGACGAGGCGCACTGCATCTCGTCCTGGGGTCACGACTTCCGACCCGACTACCTGGCGCTCGGCGAGGCCGCGGAGCGCCTGGGCCGCCCACCCGTGCTCGCCCTGACCGCGACGGGCTCCGCTCCGGTGCGGGACGACATCGTCGAGCGGCTCCGCATGCGCGACCCGTTCGTGCTCGCGTCGGGGTTCGACCGACCCGGCATCCGACTCGAGGTCATCCGGCACGCCGAGGACGCCGAGAAGCGCCAGGCCGTGGTCGACCAGGTCGCCGAACTGGACGGGGCCACGGTCGTCTACGTCGCCACCCGCGCCGCGACCACCGAGTACGCCGATGCCCTCGCCACCCGTGGTCGTCGCGCGCAGCCGTACCACGCCGGCATGCGCGTGGCGGAGCGCGAGTCCGTGCACACCGGGTTCCTGGACGGCGACGTCGACGTGGTGGTGGCGACCAGCGCGTTCGGCATGGGCATCGACAAGCCCGACGTCCGGTACGTCGTGCACGCCCACGTCCCGGAGTCGGTCGACGCCTACTACCAGGAGATCGGACGGGCCGGGCGGGACGCCGAACCGGCCGGCGCCACCCTGCACTACCGCGCCGAGGACTTCGGCCTGCGCACCTTCTTCGCGTCCGGCTCCCCCCGGCCCGCATCGGTGCGGGCCGTCTTCGACGCCGTCCCGCCCAGCGGCTCGATCGCCCGTTCCGCGCTCACGGAAGCCTCGGGGCTGTCGGCCCGCACCGCCGGCCGTGCGCTCAACGCCCTGCTCGACGCCGGTGCCCTCCGAGACGACGTCGACGGTGTCTCCCGGATGCCGGACGGCCCCCGGGACGCCGACCGTGCGGCCCGCGCCACCGCCGACCGAGCCGCCGAACGGGAACGGGTCGAGGAGTCCCGCATCGCGATGATGCGCCAGCTCGCCGAGACGACCGCGTGCCGCCGGCAGTTCCTGCTCGGCTACTTCGGCGACGAGCTGCCGGAGCCCTGCGGCAACTGCGACACCTGCTCGTCCGGCACGGCACGCGACGCCTCCGCCCACGTGGCCGACGGTGCGAACGACGCCGTCTGGCCACCGGATGCCCGCGTCGAGCACGCGGAGTGGGGCACGGGCGTGGTGATGAGCACGGAAGAGGACCGCATCACGGTGTTCTTCGAGTCCGCCGGTTACCGCACCCTCGCACTCGCCGACGTCGAGGAACGCGAACTGCTCGAACGCGTCTGACAGCGGCACGGACGGAGCACGGACGGAGCACACCGGCGGCCAGCGCACCAGCGCAGCCGACCCGGGCGGGGAAGGCGCGGCCGCTCGACCACCCGTCGGCGACCGCGCTCCACTCCCCCGAGCATCGGCGATGCTGCCGTGACGGCGTGACCGGAAGGTGACGCCCGGGTGAACACGACACGAAACCGGACAGCCGCCAAGCACCCGCGGGTAGGCAGGAAGCCCGCAACGGAAAGGAACCACCATGAGCGACCCCGGCATCAGCCCCGTCGACGACTTCGACTCCCAGCAGCGTCGCGACGACGACATCGACCGTGAGCACGTCGGCCCGTACGAGGTGGACGAGGCCGAGGAGTCGCTCGAGACCGTCACGAACGACGCGGTCGCCGGTGAGACGGTGGAACCGCAGCCCGGTGACGGCTCCGACGACGGTCCCACCGGCGGATCCCCGCGCGAGGGCTCGCCCGACCTGTGGGAGCAGGACGAGGAGCGCCCGGACCTCGGCGGCGACCTCGGCACGAAGCCGCTCTGACCAGGCTCCCCCGGAACACGGCTCGGTAGCATCGGGCCGTGTTCCGACGAGTCCGTGCCAGCGTCCGCAGCATGCCCTCGGCGGCGCGGCTGCTGGCCGTCGCGGTGATGCTGCTGGTCGCCGCCGCAGCGCACCTCGCCGCCCGCTCGGAGCCCGGTGGCCGCTGGGTCCCGCTGCTCGTCGCCGGCGTCCTCGGCGCGCTGGTCACCGGTTCCCCGACCCGCCTCTGGCCGCTCCCCGCGATCTGGCTCGTCGCGACGCTCCTCGCCCTGACCGGCGACGCGCCCGTCGACCCCGCCTCCACACGGGTCGCCGTGATCGTCGGCGCAGTCGCGCTCCTGGTGGCGATCGCTGTGGACCTGCGACCCGTCCTGCGGGCGCGACGCCGACGGGGTGCGGCGTGACCACCCCACGGCCTGGAGGCTCGGCGCACGACCCGCACCGGGCCTCCCGTCCGTCTCCCGCGCACGTCCACGACCGTCACCTGCGTCGGTTCCTCGCCGACAGCACACCCGTGGCCGCGGGCGGCCGCGCCATCCTGCTGCAGATCGCCGACCCGGTCGTCGCGGCCGGTGTCCGACGGCACTCGGACTTCGCCCGGCGACCCCAGCAGCGGCTCGCCCACACCCTGATGTTCATCTACGCCGTCGTCATCGGCACGGAGTCCGACTCGGCGACCGCGACGGGCTTCGTCAACCACGCGCACGGGCCCGTCGCCGGCGCCGACGACGTCGACCGGCAGCTCTGGGTGGCCGCGACCCTGTTCGACTCCGCCCGGCGGGCGCACGACCTGTTCGGCACGAAGGTCTCCGCTGCCCGGGCCGAGCAGGTCCTCGCCGCCTACGCGCCGATCGCGACCGCGCTGCGGGTGCCAGCGGAGCGCTGGCCGACCTCGGTGGCGGCGTTCGACCGGTACTGGCAGCAGACGCTCGACGGACTGCAGGTCACCGACGACGCCCGCGGGGTCGTCCGTGACCTGCTGCACCCGCGGTTCGCGCCGCTGTGGGTGCGGGCGGCGATGCCCCTCGTGCGCATCGTGACCGTGGGGATGCTGCCGGAACCGGTGCGCACGGCGTACGGCTTCGCGTGGGGGCGGCGCGAGGAGCGGCGCTTCCGGCGGACCGTGCGGGTGGTGGCCGGGGTGCGGTCGCTCGTGCCGCGGGCGCTGCTGCGGGTGCCGGGGCCGGTGCTGCTGCGGGCGATGCGGCGGACCGCCGAGCGACGCAGCGCGGCTGGTGGGGCTGGTGGCGCCGGTGCTGGTGGCGGTGCTGGTGCTGGTGCTGGTGCTGGTGCTGGTCAGCCTGCGAGCACGCGCACGGCGTAGTCCCCCACCATCACGACGTCACCGGGCCGGGCGATGACCTGCGCACCGCCCACGCTGGGTTCCTGGGCACCGGACGCGCGCACGACCACGGTGCCGTTCGACGAACCGAGGTCCTCGACAACCAGGCCGCCGTCACCCGTCGGCCGCATCGCGGCGTGCTCGCGCGACACCGACTTCCCCGGGTCGTCGAGCAGGACCGCTCGTCGCCCCGGCGCGGTCGGGACGCGTCGCCCCACGACCACGGGCTGGTCGAGCGGGACGACGTTGCCCGGGGCGATCTCGAGCACGAGGCGCGGCACGACCCCGATCGTGGGCAGCGGCTGCTCGGTCTGGACGACGGCGTCGGGTTCGTCGTCCGACACCGGGGCAGCGGGCAGCACCCAGGCGCGGGACAGGTAGCCGGCCTGCCGGTCGCGCTCGACGTCTGCACGCGTGACCGCGGGGCGCTTCGGCCCCTCGTCGTCCTTGCGGCGTCGTGCCACGGTGTCCCCCTTCATCATGGAGATCGTTCAGGAATGGTGCGGGCTGCAACGGGATCAAGTATGGTCGAGAAGCGCCGGGGGGCTCCCGGTACTTCACATACGCATCGGGAGGGCATGCGCCATGGCCAATGTCAACGTCACCTACGACGATCTTCGCAACCAGGCTTCGCAGCTTCGCAACGGCCAGAAAGCCATCGAAGACCAGCTGAGCCAGCTCAAGAGCCAGATCGACAACCTCGTCTCGTCGGGCTACGTCACCGACAAGTCCTCGAAGGCCTTCGACTCGACGTACTCGGAGTTCAACTCCGGTGCGACGCAGACGGTCCAGGCCATCGACGGCATGGCCGGGTTCCTCGAGAGCGCGGCGAACACGCTCGAGTCGACCGACGAGCAGCTCGCGTCCAGCATCGGCTGAGACCGGCTCTGAACGGTGGTGGCCGGCGTCTTCGGACGTCGGCCACTCCTCTCAGTATGACCACGTGACACCGGGGGAAGAGGAAGACATTGGCAGGCGGGACTCTGCGCTACCAGGGCGCGAAGATGCAGTCGCTCTGGAGCGACCTGAACGCGGTGAAGAACGAGTTCGACCACGCGGACCAGCACTCGGGTGACGCGGCGGACGCCGTTGGGCATGCCGCGCTTGCGAACCGCATCCGGTCGTTCTCATCGGGGTGGGACAGTCACCGACGCGAACTCAGCGATTCCATCGAGAAGCTCGCGAAGCTCGCACTGAACGTCGATGGCGCCTTCGACGACACCGAATCGGAACTCGTCAAGTCGATTGCGAGCGAGAAGTGAGCGCGCTCGTGGCAGGTCCTACGGGCGATCCCGTTGCCGTTCAGGACATGGCGCAGCGCTACCACCAGATCGCTACCGCGATCAGCGACGCGGCCAGCACCCTCAAGCGACTGGACGGCTCGGATTCGGAGAGCAAAGCGGTCACCGCCTTCCTGAAAAAGGCAGGCGACCTCGCCGACAAGCTCGGGCGCGCCGAAGGCCGCTACTCGGGCACCGGAGACGCACTGTCCGAGTACGCGACGGCGCTCACTACGGCGATCGACGAGGCATCCAGTGCCACTCGGCTGCACGATCAGAGCGAAACCGAAGCGCAGTCCTCCAGCCGCTCCCATGACCGCTACCAGGACCTCGCGAACAGCTCCACCGATCCCGATCAGCAGCAGGAGTACCAGACACTCGCGGACACGCAGCGGTCGCGGGCCGATGGAGCACGAGCAGACGCGACCCAGGCCGCGAGCAGCATGCTTGCCGCCTTGGAAGGGCTCGATACTGCCGCGCAGCGAGCCATAGCGAAGATCGACGACAGCGTTGACGACGGCCTGAACGACAGCGCGTGGGACGACTTCAAGCAGTGGATGAAAGACAACGACGAGTGGATCTCGGTCGTACTGAAGGTCGTGCAGTTCGCGGCGACGGTCCTCGCGATCGCTGCGCTGCTGTTCCCGTTGACGTCGTGGCTCGGAGCCGCCGCGCTCATCCTCATGGGTACGGCGTTGGTAGGCGACACCGCCAAGGCAGCGGCTGGTACCGGTTCCTGGGCGGACGTCGGACTCGACCTGGTCGGCATGGCGACGTTCGGTACTGGCAAGCTCGCCGTGTCGGCTGGTCGGACCGCGGTGTCAGAGGTAGGGATGTCGCGTGTCGGATCGCTCGTCCGAGGCGGGGACGACGTCGCGAACGCCGTCGTCCGGGTGAACCGGAGCTTCGAACGAGTCGCGAGCGAGGGGCTCCGTCCCTGGTACCGGTTCGCCGCGGCCGGTGACGAGGACATCGCTCAGATGGCGCAGTGGCTCAACCGCTCCCGTGTCGGCGCTGCAGGGCAGAGCGCCGAAGCGGTTGCGAAACTCCAGACCTGGATCCGAGTCGGGACCGGCGCGGGGTGGACCGGGATGGCGCTCGACGGGGGCGGATGGCTCAAGGACTACGTTCCCGCATGGAACGACTTGGCCAAGAAGACGACCTTCCGGACAGGCGCAGCGTGGTAGCAGCTGAGGCTGTCGCGAGATCGTACGCGATCGCCCTCCCTGCGGGCTGGATGCACATCCCTGTTCTGGATCGCGACAGCATGCTCGACCTGGTCGGGACCGTAGCGACCGCGCCGGACGAGCCTGGTTGGCGCGCTGCCGTCGGTACCCAGTTCGACACGGCGCTGGCGAGCGACCCGGACCACCGGCTCCTCGACACTTACATGACGCAAGGGCCGATCCCCACCACTGCCATCGCAGCGAACATCACTGTTGCGAAGGTCGAGGTGACCGCTTCGTCCGGGCACAGCCCTGAGGAACTCCTGCTCGCTCGGATGGCGAGAGGTCGTGCACGAGTCAGGTCGGTAGGAGGCTCGGTCTGCGTCGTCGACGATGCTCCACTCGACCCCGATGAGCCGGTGCAAGACGGCGTACAGGTCCTGGCCCGTCAGACGGCGCTGGTCCAGGTGCCAGGCAACGACACGTTCCTGCTGGGGCTGGTCTTCACGGTGGTGAGTGCCGTGACGGACGAGCACGGCCTCGACGCCGTGACCGCCGTGGTGCGTTCACTCACCGAGTTGTTCGATGCGCTCCTCGGGACGTTCCGTTGGCTCGACGGTGACGGCACCGTGATGTCCGCTGCCGACAGGGGACCAGCATGAATTCGCGAATCGCCACCGGAGTCGTGGTCGCGAACGTTGGACCCGAGTGGATCCTCGTACCCGGACGGGAGTCCTTCGCTTCCCCGGAGTTGCTGCAGGACTGGGCCGCGTCCACCGCACGGGCCAAGACACTCGCACGGCCCGAGGCCTTCGAGTGGCTCTCCCTGTCACTCACGGCAGTTGCCGCATCGAGCAACCCCGACGAACTCCGCGCCGTCTACTTGCCCTCCGCGGACGCGGACCTCGCCCTCGTCCGCGTCATCGCTGCCGGTCACGACACCGACACCGGAGACCTGGCTCTGGCCGTCGGGGTCGAAGACCCAGCAGCCATCGAGACCCCGATCGTCGAGCCCTTCACCGCGGCCGGCCTCGGAGAGGGTGTCCGCGCGGTGCGGTTCCACGTCGGGGGCGAAGACCGCTCCGTGACCGGGATCGTCTCGTACGCGTTCGCCGTCGCCGGGACTGTTGTCCGCGTCTCGTACGCCGACGCCGACCTCACCCGACTCACGAACCTGTCCGCGATCGTGGACGACTTCGTCGGAGCGATCACGATGCAATACGGTGAGCCACCGACCAGATGAGCGCGATGAGGAGCGGAATGCAGATCGCAGCCCCGGGGACCCATGAGACGTGGCTTCCCGTCCCGAACGACCTCGGCGGCGCGCCCGTCAAGAAGATCATGAAGTGGGCGCAACCGGCCGTGCGCGACGTCCTCCCCGGTCGCCTCTTCAGCCCGCATCCGAAGCAGATGTTCCTGCAGACGCTGCTGGGGTCGGTCGCGCAGGCAACCGAACCGAACGAGCAGTACTTCGTCCACCTCGCCGAACTCCCGGAAGAGGTGCTCATGGTGCGGGTGCGCTGGGAACCAGCCGAGCAAGACGTCTCCGCACAGCTCCGACGGCTCGTCGGTCCGGGCAACAGCACCGACGTCGAGATCGATGTCGCGGAGCCCGCCGTCATCACCCCAGGGGTTCAGGGGCTGCGCGCCGCGTTGAACCGTGCCGGGGAGCGAGTCGGCTGGGTTGCGGCGTTCGTGGTCGACGGCCTCGCGACACAGCTCCGGATGGAGCTTCCACCAGAATTCATCCCGTCGCTCGAACCCGACGTCGAGTCACTCGCGCGTTCGCTCCGTGCGCAGTAGCGGTACCAGCCGAGGGTGTCGTCGAGGATGACGAGAACGTATCGTTTCCTCGACATCACGGACCGGAAGATGTCTCGTCGGGCGCAGGCCTGGACGCTTGCATCATTGACCGCGTTCGGGCTGATCGCGGTCTGCCTGTGGATCACGTTCCCGACCGACGGCACGCCGGAACGGAGCCGAATTGCCCTCTGGTGCACGTACGGCGCAGTCGGCTTCGGCTACTTCTGGGCCCTGGTCCTCGCCGAGCGGCCTGCTCGTCGGCAATTCCTCTCCGCTTCGTCGACCATCGTCGGCAGCCACATCGTCCTGGTGACGGCCCTCGACTTCACAGTCGTTCCGCCTGGCCGCCGGTTCGCGGTGGCGCTGGAAACGCTCGCGATCGGTCCGGGTCTCGGGATCGGGATCGCCTCGGCCGCGATCGTCGCGCTCATCGTCGTCGGAGCGATCATCATCGCCCTCGTCAGCGCGACCTTCATGTTCATCCAGGCCGCGCGTCTGCCGCGAGCCGACGCGCGTCGACGCATCCGCGCGTTCTCGGCAGCGGGTGCTGTGCTCGGCGGTGCGCTGATTGTTCTCTGCTCCGCCATCGCCCCCGACCCACCGGGCGTCGAGGTATCCCATCCCGGTCGCGGAGCCGGTGGGATGAGATTGGTCTCGCTCTTCCTGCAGTCGTTCGGGATCATCGGGATCCGGCCGGGGTGGTTCCCGATCAGCGTGGTCGTCCTGTTCGTCCTGTCGCTGGTCCTCGTGCTCCAGTTCCTCACGCGCCCGATGTGGCTTCCCCGAGCTGCCGATACCAGGAAGGTGCCCAGGAAATGACTCGACGCCGCAGGCGGAACACGCCGAAGAACCCGTGGTGGTCGTTCACACGCGACGCCCTGATCGTCCTCGCCATCGGCGTCGGCCTGTCGTTCCTCCCCGGCGGCAAGTACGACGTCGGTCCGTGGAACGGGGAGACGGCATGGCTCGTCCGGTACATCTCGTGGGCAGTCGCCGCTGGCCTCGGCGTTGCCATCGGGAGCCGACACATCCGCGGGGCACGGCGGTGATTCTGCGCCCGACGCACGACGTGACCGGCCTCGATTCCTCCACCGCGCCTCCAGTCTGCAATCGGTGTCCACAGGAACGACCGGACCGTGCCTGCCGGACCGGGGAACCTGCGAGAATCAGGCCATGAGCGGCAGCATGACGCTGCGGGGGGCTTCGTCCGACCACCGCGCTGCGACCACGACGACCACGATCTCCGGTGCGGGGCGCTCCACGTGCGCCTGACGTTCACTGCGAGCCACCTTCCGTCGAATGCCTCTGCCGACTTCGTGGTGGAGTGCGACGAGGACACCCTGCTCGGCGAGATCGTCGAGGTCGTCGCCAAGCGGCTCGGCCAGGGAGCCTCGTCGATCGTGGACGTCGCGGTCGACTCCGTCCCGACCACCCCGCACGCGCGCATCGGTGATGGTGTGCTGCTCGAGGGCGCTCGGCTGACGTTCGGGGCACCGGCTCCGGTGCTGCCCCTGCCCGGTGACCTGCCGAGCGTCCGCATCGTCGGCGGTCCGGGTGCCGGCACCGTGGTGGTGCTCGACGCGGGCATCGCCCACGTCGGTTCCGCGCCTGATGCGACGGTGCCCCTGCCGGACCGCACCGCCCCGGAGTACGCCGCGATCCTGCGGCTCGATCTCAACCGTCGGTTCACGATCACCCCGACCGAGGGCTCCACGGTGCTGGTGGACCGCACCGAGGTCGACGACGAGACCCCGGTCGAACCGGGCAGCATCGTCACCATCGGCGACACCCTGCTGTCGGTCGCGGTGCCGGACGCCGACCGAGCGGCGATCACCCTGACCGCCGGTGGCGGCTCGCTCGACTACACCCGGCCGCCACGGCTCCTGCCCGAGGACCACCCGTCCGTCTTCAAGCTGCCGGCCGTGCCGGCGCAGCAGTCGCGGCGCTCCATCCCGATCATCGCGGCGCTGGCGCCGCTCGGCATGGCTGCGGTGATGATCTCGATCTTCCACAACGTCGCGTACCTCGCGTTCGGTCTGATGTCGCCGATCATCATGTTCGGCAACGCCTGGTGGGACCGCCGGAACGGCAAGAAGACCCACAAGCAGCGCGTCGCCGAGTACGAGGAGACGAAGAAGGCGGTCGAGGCGGACGCCCTGGAGGCGGTGGTCCGGTACCAGCGTGAGCTGCGGACGAGCGCGCCCGACCCCGCAACCGTGCTCGACGTCGCGTTGCGGCGTCGTGCCCGCCTGTGGGAGCGGCGCCGGACCGATCCTGACTACCTGACGCTGCGCGTGGGCACCGCTGACGTGCCGTCCGGCGTCGTGCTCGAGGACCCGGCGGCGCTCGAGCACCGTCGTGCGGTCGACAAGCTGGCAGAGGACGTGCCGGTGATCGTCGACCTGGGCGGGCAGGGCGTCGTCGGTGTCGCGGGTCGTGACGAGCACACGCGGCACCTGACGTCGTGGTTCGTGGCGCAGCTCGCGGTGCTCCAGAGTCCCCGTGACACGCAGTTCGTCGTGCTGACTGACGCCCGGTCGGACGATGAGTGGGCGTGGTTGCGGTGGATCCCCCAGGCCCGGCCGGGCTTCGGGCAGGACGCGGTGATCGCGATCGGCAACGACGCCGAGACGCTCGGCGCCCGGGTGGCCGAGGTCGGTCAGCTGATCGATGCGCGACAGCGGGCGATGCGTGAGTCCAACATGCGCGGCATCCCCGGTCCGGACGTCGTCGTCGTGCTCGACGGCGCCCGGCGGCTCCGAGCACTGCCCGGCCTGATCCGCATCCTCAAGGAAGGGCCGGCGGTGGGTGTCCGGGCGATCTGCATCGAGGAAGAGGCCCGGCTGCTGCCCGAGGAGTGCTCCGTCGTCGTCACCGTCGGACCGGAACGCATCCGGGTGGCTGCGCAGCGCCAGGCGACGGTCACCGACGTGCGGCCGGACCGGATCCCGGACGGCTGGTTCGAGACCGTCGCCCGCGCGGTCGCGCCGATGGTCGACGCCGACGACGAGAGCGACGCCGGCGGACTGCCCACCTCGTCGCGGTTGCTCGACGTCATGCTGCTCGAGCCGCCGACGGCCCGTGCGATCACCGGGAAGTGGTCGGTGCGACCGCGCACGACCGAGGTCGTCGTGGGCGAGAGCCTGGACGGCCCGTTCGCGTTCGACCTGCGGAAGGACGGCCCCCACGGCCTCGTCGCGGGCACCACTGGTTCGGGCAAGTCGGAGCTCCTGCAGACGATCGTCGCCTCGCTCGCGGCGACGAACACCCCAGAGGGCATGAACTTCGTCCTCATCGACTACAAGGGCGGGGCGGCCTTCCGCGACTTCGCACCGTTGCCGCACACCGTCGGCATGGTGACCGACCTCGACACGCACCTGGTGGAGCGAGCGCTCGAGTCCCTGGGCGCGGAACTCCGCCGCCGCGAGCACCTGTTGGCCGATGCGGCAGCGAAGGACATCGAGGACTACCTCGACCGCCTCGGTCGTGGTGAGCCGCTGCCGCCGATGCCGCGGCTGCTCATCGTCATCGACGAGTTCGCGAGCCTGGTGCGGGAGCTGCCCGACTTCGTCACCGGCCTGGTGAACATCGCCCAGCGCGGTCGGTCCCTCGGCATCCACCTGATCCTCGCCACGCAGCGTCCGACCGGTGTCGTCTCGAACGACATCCGCGCGAACACGAACCTGCGGATCGCGCTGCGGGTCACCGACTCGAGCGAGAGCACCGACGTGATCGACGCCGGCGACGCGGCCCAGATCCAGAAGAGCACCCCCGGCCGCGGGTACATCCGTCTGGGTGCCGGAGCTCTGCTGCCGTTCCAGTCGGGCCGCGTCGGTGGCCGTCGCCCCGGGCAGTCGACCCAGCGCAAGCAGGTCTGGGCCGGTGCCGTCTCGTGGTCGGCGCTCGGCACTGCACCGCCCGCACCGCCGAAGTCCGAGGTGCAGCACACCGACGAGCGAACGGACCTGCAGGAGCTCGTCGGCGCTGTCACCGCGGCCGCAGCGGAACTCGGCGGTCCGGCTCCCTACCGCCCATGGCTCGATGCCCTGCCGGAGACGCTGCTCTTCACCGACCTGAACGACCGCGCGTGGGAACTCGATGACAGCACTGCCACGGATGCCAGGGTCGGGCCGCTCCCGTTCGCGCTGCAGGACTTCCCGGGCGAGCAGGCGCAGCGGGTGCGCAGCCTCGACCTCGACTCCGACGGGCACCTGTACGTCGTCGGCGCCCCGCGGAGCGGCCGGTCGCAGGTGCTGCGGACGCTCGCGGCGGCCATCGCCCGGAACACCTCGGCCGCCGACGTCCACGTGTACGCGCTCGACTGCGGCAACGGCGCGCTGCTGCCGATCCAGGCGCTCCCGCACGCCGGTGCCGTCGTCCAGCGAGTCCAGACCGAACGAGCCCAGCGGCTGCTGACCAAGCTGACCCAGGAACTCGCTCGGCGCCAGCAAGTGCTCGCCGACGGTGGTTTCGCCAGCATCGTCGAGCAGCGTGCCGCGGCCGTCGTCCCGGCGGAACGCCTGCCGCACATCGTCTTCATGCTCGACCGCTGGGAGGGCTTCGTCGGCTCACTCGGCGAGCTCGACCACGGCGCTCCGACCGACCAGGTGATGACACTGCTGCGCGAAGGCGCCAGCGTCGGGATCCACCTGGTCGTCACCGGGGACCG
Organism: Curtobacterium sp. MEB011; assembly: GCF_030209655.1. Taxonomy (NCBI): domain Bacteria; kingdom Bacillati; phylum Actinomycetota; class Actinomycetes; order Micrococcales; family Microbacteriaceae; genus Curtobacterium; species Curtobacterium sp. MEB011. The sequence goes on from NZ_JARVRN010000004.1 coordinate 129,135, forward strand.
ACAGCTGCTCTCGAGCCGGATGGCCACCCTGGTGGAGGACAAACTCGTCCTCCGGCTGTCGGACCGGGGCGACTACGGACTGGCGTCGCTGAACCCACGCAAGCTCCCGGAGCAGGTCCCCGACGGACGCGCGTTCGCCTCCGAGTCCGCGACGGAGACCCAGATCGCGCTGCTCGCCGCAGCCGGCACCGGGCAGTCGCAGGCCGCCGCCATCACGGCGCTCGCGACCTTCGCGACGGAACGCGACCGAGCCGTCGAACGCGCCCGACGTCCCTTCCGCGTCGACCAACTGTCCGGCCCCGTGCCGTTCGACCGTGCGTGGGAGATGCGCGACGACGACGCCGGCCTGTTCGGTCTGGTCGGCATCGGCGGCGACGACCTCACCGCGATCGGGCCTGACCTGGCCGCGGCCGGTTCGTTCGTCGTCGGGGGCCCCGCGAAGTCCGGACGCAGCGCCGTCCTGCTCTCGATGACCCGTTCGGTCCTGCGCGAGGGCGGCGAGGTCGTGCTCGTGACCCCGCGACAATCCCCCTTGCGCGGGCTGGCGGCGGAACCGGGTGTCCTGGCGGTGCACGAGGGTGCCGATCTGACCGAGGACGACCTCGCACCCCTGTTCGACGGGCAGCCTGGTCGACGCGTCCTGGTGATCGACGACGCCGAGCTCGTCAAGGACGCGCCGGCGAAGAGCTGGCTGCAGGGGTTCGTCAAGCGGGCGGCCGACAACGGTCAGGCGATCGTCGCCGCCGGACTGACCGCCGAGTTCGGTGTCGGGTTCACCGGCTGGCAGGTCGACATGAAGCGCAACCGCTCGGGTGCGCTGCTGAGCCCACAGGCGATCACCGAGGGGGACCTCCTCGGCATGCGCCTGCCACGGAGCAGCATCGTCGAGCGCGTCCAGGTCGGCTCGGCACTCGTGCACCTCGGCGACGGTGCACTCGTGTCGGTGCAGGTCCCCTCCCCGTGATTACACCGGAACAATAATTGTCACACTGACAATTACCGTGGTACGGTCGAGCCATGGCAGTCGAACTCAGCACCTGGGACGCCCAGGGCAACCAGACGACACCGACGTTCTGCACCATGCGGTTCCCCGCCGGTGAAGCCCACGTCAAGGTCGCGAACGACACCGCCGAGCCGGGGGGCCTCACCGAGATCGCGACCCTGCGCGGCACGAACGGCGACGACCTGATCATGCTCGGCATGTGGGCGGACGCCGTGCGACAGCGCGGTTCGAAGTCCGTCGCGCTCGTCCCCTACCTGCCCGGAGCCCGGCAGGACCGTGGCCTGCCGTTCGGCGCGAAGGTCTACGCCGACATCCTCAACGGCTTCCACGTCGACCAGGTCATCGCGTTCGACCCGCACTCGCCGGTCATCGTCGGCCTGGTCGACAACCTCACCGTCGTCACGAGCGAACAGGTCGTCCGAGACGCGGTGGTCGGGGCATCCGAGCACGGCGGTGGCGACCCGTACACCGGCATCATCGCCCCGGACAAGGGCGCGGTCCCCCGGGCGACCGCGGTCGCCCGGGCATGCGGCCTGCCGGTGTACCGCGCCGAGAAGCACCGCAACCCCGACACCGGCAAGCTCGACGGCTTCACCTGCGAACCGCTGCCGGAAACCGGCCGGTTCCTGGTGGTCGACGACATCTGCGACGGTGGCGGCACGTTCATGGGCCTCGCCGGCTCGACGGGACTGCCGAAGGAGCGGCTCAGCCTCTGGGTCTCGCACGGTGTCTTCTCCGGCCGGGCAGCGCAGCTCGCCGACCACTTCGGCGAGATCGTCACCACCGACTCGTACCCCGCGCAGAACGCCATCGACGGCCTGCGCACGATCGCACTCACCCCCTACCTGACGGAGCAGATCCGATGACCCAGACCGCGCCCGCAACCACCGCCGGAGCCAACGCGACCGGCACTGCCGCCGGCCTCGAACCCCGCATCACCACGGCGAGCCCGATCGCGCCGCTGCTGGCCGTCGACGGGTACAAGCACTCGCACCGGCAGGTCTACCCCGCGGGCACCACCCGGATCCTGATCAACTGGACGAACCGGTCGAACGCGCACATGCCCGAGTCGACGCACGCCGTGGTCTTCGGGCTGCAGGCGTTCATCCAGCGCTCGCTCGTCGAGGCCTGGGCGCCGTTCTTCGCCGCGGACGAGGACGAGGTCGCCCGACTGTTCGAAGAAGCCCTGCAGGGGTACTTCGGCCCGAACCACATCGGCACCGACCACGTCCGCGCCCTGCACCGCCTGGGTTACCTGCCGCTCGAGATCCGTGCCCTGCCCGAGGGCACCCTCGCCCCGATCGGCGTAGCGACCCTGACCGTCGAGAACACGATCGACGAGTTCTTCTGGCTGCCCAACTACATCGAGACCGCCCTGTCCGCATCGATCTGGCACCCGTCCACGGTCGCGACCAAGGCGCTCGCCTACCGCGACCTGATGGAGGACTGGGCAGCGCGCACCGGTGCCGTCCCGGCCGGCATCGACTTCGCCGCGCACGACTTCTCGTTCCGCGGGCAGTCGAGCATCGAGTCGGCTGCGGCGGGCGGGGCGGGCCACCTGCTCTCGTTCCTCGGCACCGACTCGATGCCGTCGCTCGACTTCATCGACCGGTACTACCCGGGCGACAACGGGCTGGTGGCAGCGAGCGTCCCCGCGACCGAGCACAGCGTGATGTGCGTCCGTGGTGCCGACGGGGAGCTCGCGACGTTCGAGCAGATCCTCGACGTCTACCCGACGGGCATCGTGTCGGCGGTCAGCGACGGCTTCGACCTGTTCAAGGTCGTCACCGAGACCCTCCCGGCCCTGAAGGACCGCATCACGGCCCGCGACGGCAAGCTCGTCATCCGACCCGACTCGGGCGACCCGGTCGAGATCGTCACCGGCACCGTGCACGGCGTGGACGAGGCCGAGTTGCTCGCCCCCGGGCGCAGCCACGAGGAGAAGGGCGTCGTCGAACTGCTCGACGAGATCTTCGGCCACACCGTGAACGACCAGGGCTTCAAGGTCCTCGATCAGCACATCGGCGTCATCTACGGCGACAGCATCACGCTCGACCGGGCACAGCGCATCTACGAGCGCCTCGCCGCGAAGGGCTACTCGAGCGACAACATCGTGCTCGGTATCGGGTCGTACACGTACCAGTACATGACGCGCGACAACCTCGGCAGCGCCGTCAAGGCGACCTGGGCACTGGTGGACGGCGAGCCGGTCGACATCCAGAAGGACCCGAAGACGGGCAGCGGCAAGAAGAGCGCGAAGGGCCGCATCGCCCTGCACCGCGACGAGACCGGCGAGATCCGGCAGACCGACCAGGCCACGGCCGAGGACGAGGCGACCAGCCTGCTCCAGCCGGTGTGGATCGACGGACGGTTCACGCGCCTCCAGTCCTTCGCCGACGTCCGGCAGACGCTGCGGGACGAACGTGCGGCCCGCGCCGCCCGCCGGACGACCATCGCGTGACGGCCGCCGGATCGGCGACCCGCGACCAACCGCTCATCGCTATCGACGTCGTCCCGGTGTCGTTCGCGGGGGCGGACGGCCTGCGGGTCGCCACAGCGCGTCGGGCCTACGCCCCGTACGCCGGACTGGAGGCGCTGCCCGGCGTGCTCCTGGACGGCACCGAGATCCTGGCGGACGGTGCGCGGCGCGCGCTGCGCACCAAGACCGGGATCGACGCGGCCGCGGTCCGCCACCTGGCGCAGATCGGCGCGTTCGACGGACCCGACCGCGACCCCCGGAGCGCCGCGATCAGCATCGCGTTCCTGGCGGTCGTCGAGCCGGGCACGGACTCGGCGGCGACGTGGCACGCCGCCGCGGTCCGCCCCCTCGCGCTGCCCTTCGACCACGACCGGATCGTCGACGCCGCGCTGGAGCACGTGCGACTGCGGTGCTGGTCGGACGTTCCCCTCACACGTGCGCTCCTCGGATCGCCCTTCACCACGGCGGACGCCCGTCGGCTGCTCACCGCGCTGACCGGCGCGAGCCCGGACCCGGGCAACCTGAACCGGATGCTCCGGACGAACCCGGTGCTCAGCCGTGTCGACGCCCCCGCCGCGGCCGGTCCCCGCGGGGGTCGTCCCCCGGCAGCCTGGACGTGGAGCGCCTGAGCACGGTTGGGTGGAGGCATGTCCTCCTCCCTGTCCGGTGACGACTCCCTGCAGCTGCCCGAGTTCGACGCTCCCCCGGCATCACCCCTCGACCTGGCCCGACAGTGGCTCGAGGCCGCCGACGAGCGCGACGTCTCCGAGCCGAGGTCGATGACCCTCGCCACCGCCGGCGCCGACGGTCGGGTGAGCGCCCGGACGGTGGACGTGAAGCGCCTGGACGACCGAGGGCTGGTGTTCGGCACCTCGACCCTGAGCCCGAAGGGACGCCAGCTCGCCGAGAACCCGCACGCAGCGCTGCAGGTCTACTGGCGCGAGACCATGCAGCAGCTGCGGTTCGAGGGCCGGGCGGTGCAGCTCTCCGACGACGAGTCCGACGCGCTGTTCGCCGACCGCTCCCCGAAGTCCCGCGCGGCGACCGCGATCGCCGACCAGTCCGACGTGCTCGAACCGCGGACCCTGCAGGACCTGATCGACGACGCGAACGACCTGCTCGACGAGACCGACGACGCCGTGCCGCGGCCGGCCGGCTGGGTGGCCTGGCGACTCGAACCCGACGTCGTCGAGTTCTGGCACGGCAGCCGTGACCGGATGCACCGCCGGCTGCAGTACGTCCTCGCCGACGCTGCGTGGTCGGCCACCCGCCTGCAGCCCTGACGTCTCGCGCATCGCGAGCGCCGGCGCCCCCTACCGCCCGGTCGGGTTCGGCATCGCGCCCGCCCGGATGAGCGACGACGACTGGTCGGCCAGGTCCACCATCGACAGGGTGTTCCGCAGCTGCAACCGGTTCAGGCACGAGTGCTCGAACGTCGGCACCCGCAGGTCCAGGGGACGTCGGCGGTCCGGGTGTGCGGCGGCGTGCGCGTCGATGCACTCCCCCGCGACCTGCCAGAACCGGGCCTCCGGTAGCACCCCGTCGTCGTCGAGGATCGCGGCGACGAACCGCAGCACCCCGTCGAACACGTCGGTGAACACGGCGAGCGCGGCTTCGTCGTCGGACACCGGGTGCACGATCCGGTCGATGTCGGCGGGCACCGGGCGGTCGTCGTGCCGGCCGAGCACCGCGGCCTCCTCGCCGATGTCCTTCATGACGGCGCGGACCACGGCACCGTCGCGCACGACGAGCACCAGGTTCTCGCCGTGTGGCATGAACACCAGGTCGTGCACGGTCAGGCAGTGCACGACGGGCAGCAGGTAGGCGTCGAGCCAGCGTCGGACCCACTCGTCGGCAGGGACTCCCGATGCCTCGATCAGGGCTGACACGACGGCGTTCCCCGAAGCGTCCCGGTGCAGCAGTGCCGCCATGGTGAGCAGGCGTTCGCCTTCGGCCAGCTGCGGGACGGGACTCTCCCGCCACAGCGCCGCGAGCATCTTGCGCTGCGGCGAGGACACGTCGACCCGGTGGTACGCGTCGCCGGTGTAGCCGATGGCGGCGTGCTCCCGGAGCACCGAGAACCCGGCCTCGGCGAGCGTCGGGTCGGCGGCGACGATCGACGCGACCCAGTCGTTCACGGCCGGCGTGTTCCGCATGTAGGCGGGCGACATCCCCCGCAGGAACCCCATGTTCTGCACGGCGAGCGCCGTCTTCACGTACGAGCGTACCGGCTCGGTGCGGTTGAACGCGGTGCGGATGGACTGCTGCGGCTGGTACTCGTCGGGCCCCTCGCCCAGGTCCACCAGGTCCTGCCGCCCCAGGTCAGGCGCGAAGGTCACGGCGATCCGGTGCTGCCACTGCCAGGGGTGCACGGGCAGCCACACGTAGTCGTCGGGGTCGAGCCCGCGGCGCTCCAGGGTGGCGCGGAACCCGGCCACGACCGCTGCCGGGAGCTCCGACTCCCAGTGCGCCTGCTCGGTCCGGTCCGCGGCGAGCGCCAGGTGCGTGTGCTCGCGTCGGGCGGCGAGCCACCGGTACCGGAACCGGCCGCCGGACTCGGGCGCGAACGCCCGGTACTCGTCGAGGCCGAACCCGATCCGCCCGTTGGCGGCGACGAACGCCGGGTGGCCCTCGGTCATCGCCGACTCGACGTCCTGGAACGACGCTACGGCGTCGTCGACGGCCCCGGACGAGACGGTCGAACCGGTCGAACCGACCGAACCGGCCGACCCGGCCCCGCCCCGCCCCCGCGCCAGCTGCCCTGCCGACGGTCCGCCCCGTCGGTGCTTCGCCGCAGCACTCGCCAGCGTCGACGCGATCTCCTCCAGGTACGTCCCGAGCAACTCGTCGGGGATCCCGAGCACCTCGTGCAGTTCGAGCACGAGCTCCTGCGCGCTGAGTGGTGCCGACGCCCCCGCACGGGTCCGCGTCAGCGAGGCCTCGTCCATCGACCAGTGCTCGAGCAGGTGCTGCCGTGCCCGGAACCGGTAGGTCGACTCCCCCGTGTCGAGCCGCCACCCGTCCCCGTCCGGCACGGGTGCGATGAGCCGTTCGTGGGTGAACTCCGCGATCGCCTTCGCGACGAGGTGCCGTTCGGCGGGTTCCAGGTGCTCGGGCCGCAGGTGCGCGGCCGGCCCGTCGTCGTCGGGGACGCCGATCCGGTCGGTGTCGAGCACCGACAGCAGCGCCCGCTTGCCGTCGACGTCGACCTGTCGCAGGGCACGGAACCCGACCTCGGCGTTCTTCGCCTGCACGGCGGTGTTCCGCACGTCCGGTTCGACGACGACCCGACGCGCGCCGAGGACGTCCCGGCAGTGCTCGACGACGGCACGCATGACCGCGCTCGTCAGGCCGTGCACGCGGCCCTCGGCCGGCACCGGTGCGACGAGCAGGTGCATGCCGACGTCGCCGGGTTCGGCAGCCCACACGTCGGTGAGCAGGACGGCCGAGGGGTCGTAGGTCTCGGCCAGGAAGCACGGTTCGCCGTTCCGGCGGCCGAGCCACGCGGCCTGCGCGGGGTCGGCCTGCACGCCGGCCAGGTAGGTGCGGACGCCGTCCACGTCGAGGTCGCCCATCTCCCACCACGACGACGCCGGGTGGGCGAGCCACGACTGCACGACGGCGGCGTCGCGTTCCGGGTCCACGGGTTCGACGGTCAGGAGGCCCGGCCCGGCTCCCACAGGCGCGGTCGCGTCCGGCGCCGTGGTGGTCACGGTCGTGCTCATGCGGAGACCTCCGCACGTTCGGTCGCGGGCCGGGCCGGCGCGCGCTCCGCGGCGCCGGGATGGGCGGTGGACGGCTCTGGTGTTGACTGCTCCGAGGCGGGCAGGCCGAACTCCTGGAAGGCGATCCGGGCCTCCAGGCCGTACACGGGGTGACCCGTGACGGACCGGATGATCGACGCGTTCCGCCACGCACCCATGCCGAGGTCGGGCGCGGTCAGGCCGTGCGTGTGCTCCTCGGCGTTCTGCACCCAGATGCGCCCGCCCAGGGTGTCGACGTGGTGGTCGCGGGCGACCGCCAGGCGACCGCGGGAGTCGCGGGCGACCAGGTGCTCGACCGGGTCGAGGAAGCGCGGGACCCGCGGGGTGTACCCGGTGGCGAGGACGAGCTGCTCGACCTCGTGCTCGTACGTCTGGTCGAGCTGCTCGTGGCGGAGCGTCAACCGGTACGTGCCGCGGTCGGCGAGCCAGGCGGCGTCGACGACGCTCGTCTCGGTCCGGAGCGTCGTCGGGACCGGACCCCGCGCGCTGATCCGGTAGAGCTGGTCGTACAGGTCGTCGACCAGGTCGGCGCTGATGCCCTTGTACAGCCCCCGCTGTTCCCGTCCGAGGCGGTCGCGGACGGCTTCGGGCAGCCCGTGGAAGTGGTCCGTGTACTCCGGGCTCGTCATCTCGAGGGTGAGCTTGGTGTCCTCCATCGGGAAGAACCGGGGCGAGCGCGTGATCCAGTCGAGGCGGTAGCCGTCCTGCCGGATGTCCTCGAGCAGTTCGCGGTAGACCTCGGCGGCGGACTGCCCGCTGCCGACGACGGCGATCGACCCGGCGTCGCGCAGGGCGTCGCGGTTCGGCAGGAACTCGGCGGAGTGGACGGCCGGCCCGCCGATCCCGCGCAAGGGGGCGGGGACGGACGGCTCGGTGCCGATGCCCACGACGACGTGGTGTGCGCGGTACGTCTCGGGACCCTGATCGGTCTCGGCGTGCACCGTGAACGTGTCGGTGTCCGCGTCGTGCTCGACGGCGGTCACCCGGCGGCCCCACCGCAGGGTGTCGAGCCGGTCGGCGGCCCAACGGCAGTAGGCGTCGTACTCGCTGCGCAGGGGGTGGAAGTCCTCGCGGATGTAGAACGGGTACAGGCGTCCGGTCTCCTTGAGCCAGGCGAGGAACGAGAACGGCGACGTCGGGTCGGCCATCGTCACCAGGTCGGCGAGGAACGGCACCTGGATCGTGGCGTCGTCGAGCATCATGCCGTGGTGCCAGGCGAAGCCGTCGGCGGCGTCGAGGAACACCGCGTCGAGGTCGGCGATCGGGTCGGTCAGGCAGGCCAGGCCGAGGTTGAACGGGCCGATGCCGATGCCGACGACGTCGTGCACGGTGTCGGCGGTGCGGTCTGCTGCGCGGTCTGCTGCGCGGTCTGCTGCGCGGTCTGCTGCGCGGTCGGCGGTCATCGGGACGCTCCTTCCGGGGCGGTGGTGGTGGCCCTGACCCGGGCGGCCGTGGCGACGACGTGCTCGAGCGACGCGCGCATCTGTTCCGGGGTGGTCTCGGGGTTGAGCAGCGTGAGCTTGTTGCACGGGCGGCCGTCGATGACCGTCTTGGCGATGAGGACCCGACCCTCGGCGAGCAGCGCCGAGCGGATCGGGGCGACCAGCGCGTCGGCGTCGTCGTCCGTCATGCCGGCGGGCTGCCAGCGGAACAGCACCGTGCTGAGCTGCGTCGGCGCGACGAGCACCAGGTCGGGGTGCTCCTCGACGATCCGGTGGGTGGCTGCGGCGAGGTCGATGACGGCGTCGAACGCAGCTCCGATCGCGTCGGCCCCCGTTGCCCGCAGCGTGGCCCAGAGCTTCAGGGCGTCGAACCGGCGGGTGGTCTGCAGCGACTTGTCGACCTGGTTCGGCTCGGCGGCGTCCTCCGGGTTCAGGTAGTCGGCGTACCACGCGGTGCGGCGCAGGTCCTCCGGGCGCTGCACGAGCAGGGCGCTCGACGACACCGGCTGGAAGAACGACTTGTGCAGGTCGGCGGTCACGCTCCTGGCTCGTTCGACGCCGTCGAGCAGGTGGCGGCGCGTCGGCGACACGAGCAGCCCGCAGCCGTACGCGGCATCGACGTGCAGCCAGACGTCCTCCAGGTCGCAGACGTCCGCGATCGGTTCGATCGGGTCGATCACGCCGCGGTCGGTGGTACCGGCCGTGGCGACGACGGCCATCGGTCGCTGCCCGTTGGCCCTGGCTGCAGCGATCGCCTCGGCGAGGGCCGCGGGCACCATCCGGCCGGCGTGGTCGGTCGCGACGGCGACCACGGTCTCGAGCCCGAGCAGCCGGGCGGACTTCGCGATGCTGAAGTGGGTCTCAGCGGTCGTGAACACGGTGCCGCCGGTGCCGAGGGCCTCGCGCGCCAGCAGCAGGGCCTGCAGGTTCGACTGTGAGCCGCCCGAGGTGAAGATGCCGTCCCCCGCGGCGAACCCGATCCGACCGGCAAGCCAGGCGACGACGTGGCGCTCGATCTCGGTGCCGATGCGGGACTGGTCCCACGTGTCGACCGACGGGTTCACGGCGGCCAGGACCGACTCGGCGGCGACCGCGGGCAGCGCGACCGGGCAGTTCAGGTGCGCGAGGTACGCCGGGTCGTGGAACCAGACGGCCTCGCGGACGAACAGCTCGTCGAGTTCGGCGAGCGCGCGGTCCGTCCCGAGGGGTTCGGCGTCGAGGTCGACGTCCTGCACCCGGGCCCGGAGGACGTCCGGGGCGGTGTCGGTGGTCGGACGGTCGGCCGCGGCGAACCGGTCGGCCAGACGGTCCACCGTGGACGTCACGGCGGAGCGGTAGCGCTCGGCGGTGGCGGTGGTCAGGAGTTCGATGGGAGGTGTCACGTTAGGTAAGGCTAACCTCACTAACCGTGATCGTGCCACCCGAACGAGGGGCGCGCCGAACGGCCGGGCGTGTCAGACGCACGTCTGCCGGGCAGCCCGAGCCCCCACCCACCGCGCGGGCCAGGCGTCCGCCTCCGGACGTCAGGCGTTCATGAACTCGCTCGGCTGCAGCGCCCGGCCGACGATGCGCACGTCACCGATCGACCCGACGAACACGTTGTCGAGCTTGCCGCCGTAGCGGTACCCGCCGAGCAGCCACGGCTTGCCGATCGTGCTCAGACCGCGGTTCTGGGTGGACGGGTTCCGCACGACCGGGCACCCGTCGACGTAGAGCACGGTGTGCGTCCCGTCGTTCACCACGGCCACGTGCCACCAGGCTCCGAGCGGCAGCTCGTGCCCCCAGTTCGTCAACGATCCGTCCTGGCTCGTCGGGTACACGCACCACTGCAGTTCGCGGTCCCCCGACAGGCTCAGGGTCACCGCGGGTTCGTCCGGGTCGCCGTCGGCTCCGGTCGCCTTCCCCACCTGGCCGGCGCTCGAGTACTGCGACAGCAGGGCGCTGAACCCGTTCGTGCTCGGGTCGAAGGTGGTCGGCAGCGCGAAGAACGCCTCGACCGTGTACCCGCGAGGGAAGTGGGTGCGGTTGAGCGGCGCCGCCCGGACGGTCTGCAGGTGGTCGCCCCCGGTCTTGCCACCCTGCAGCGCGAGGCTGCCGGCACCCGGCTGGTCGGGGTGGTGCGCGGCGGTCCAGCGCAACGCCCCTGCGACGGCGCCGGTCCGGCGGGCGACCACCAGGTCGTTGCCCTTGCCGCTCTGGTCGCGCACCCGCGTGGTCGGCGCGAGCGCCGCCCCGTCCGGGTTGCCGTCGAACCGCCAGTACGCGAGCGTCCCCGGTACCAGCATGCGTGCCGCCGGCCGGGAGGCCCGTGGTGCGACCGGCGCGAAGCCCGCGAAGCGCGCCTCGAAGTCCACTGCCATGGTGAAGCGGTCGACGTCACCGCTGAGGTTGACCTCCTGGGCGGCGAGCTCGTTCGCCTCGCCGAGCCCGCCGGCGAGCAGGAACGGCGACAGCGTCTCGACGTCGATGACGTTCCGTTCGAGGTCGACGTGGTACAGCCGGATCATGGCCGCCCCGCCGTAGTACCGGTTCTGGTAGTTGGTCAGGTGCAGGGCGACGTCGTGTCCCACCGCGTTCTTCGCCGTCGTGCGGCCCGGCCCCCAGTAGTGGCCGTTGAGCGTCAGGAACACCTGGTCGTGCTTCGTGATGAAGGAGTCCCAGAGCTGCTGCCCGTAGGGGTCGAACGCCGCCCCGCCGTCGGCGTCCGAGTCGACGATGGCGTGCGTCGTGAGGATCACCGGCGAGTGCGGCCGGGCTGCGAGCACGGAGCTGGCCCAGGCGAGGCCGCTCGCGCTCGTCCGCCAGTCGAGGGCCAGGACGACCCACTCGCGGCCGGCCGCGGTGAACCGGTGGGCGGTGTTGTAGCCGTCGGGGCTCGAACCGATCCAGCCCGGGGCCTTCCGGAACCGCTGCGGACCGAACACGTCGAGGTACGGGGTGCGGCCGCGTTGGTCGTCGGTCGACGAGTCGACGTCGTGGTTGCCGGCGAGCACGCTGTAGGGCGCTCCGGCACGGTCGAGCACGTCGAAGACCTCGCCGGACGCGCGCATCTCGGACGCCGCACCGTTCTGGGTCAGGTCACCGAGGTGCACGAGGAACACCGTGTTGTGCCGGGCCTGCTCGCGCACGACGTACTCGAGCGAGGCGCGCATCGGGGCCTGGTCGACCGCGGCACCGTCGAACATGTACTGGGTGTCCGGCATCACCGCGACGGTGAAGCGCGGCGAGGTCGTGTCGGGTCGCCACGGACCGGTGCGCCCACGGGCCACCGCCTGCTGGGCCGCGATGCCGGACCCGCCGAGGGCCGCCGGGGTGACGGCGGGGGCTGCGGTCAGCGCGTCGGCGACGGCCGGGGCGCTGCCGAAACCGTTCGACGCCACGAGGCCTGCGGCGCCGGCCAGTCCGGACCCGACCAGGAAGCCACGGCGGGAGACCGGGATGCGCTTGCTGCGATCGTCGGCGGGGGCTGCTGCACCGTCGTGGGCGGCTTCGTGGTCGTCAGGGCTGTTCTGCACAGCACCGCACCGTACGGTCCGCGGGGGAACGCCCCGGGTCTGTCCCGTGAACACCAGACCGGCCGCTGCTGCCGGTTCGGTGTGGACCGGTGAGGGCTCCTACAGCTTCTCGATCGGGGCGATCTTGATGAGGAGCTTCTTGCGGCCCGCGGAGTCGAACGCGATCTCGGCGATGCGCTTGGCACCCTGACCCGTCACCGCGGACACCGTGCCCTCGCCGAAGTCGACGTGCTTGATGCGGTCGCCGGCGACGAGTTCCATGTCCCCGTTGTCGCGCACCTGGCCGGACACCCGGTTCGCCCACTCGGTCTTCGGACGGGTCTTCGAGGCTGCTGCTGCACGGTCGTACGATCCGCCGCCCCAGCCACCACCACCGCGGTAGCCACCGCCGCCGCCACCACCGTTGAAGCCACCGTCGCGCTTGGCGTTCAGGGCCCGGGGCTGCGTGCCACCGCGGCTGTTCGCCATGCCCGGCGACTGCTTCCACTCGATGAGCCCCTCGGGGATCTCCTGCAGGAAGCGCGACGGCATCGCCACGTTGACGTCGCCGAACTGCGCACGGGTCATCGCGAGCGACAGGAACAGGACCTTCTTGGCGCGGGTGATGCCGACGTAGAACAGCCGGCGCTCTTCCGACGGACCACCGGGTTCGTTGGCGGACATCCGGTGCGGGAGCAGGTCTTCCTCGACACCGGTCAGGAACACCGCGTCGTACTCCAGGCCCTTCGCGGTGTGCAGGGTCATCAGCGAGACCGTGCCCGAGGAGTCGTCGAGCTCGTCCGCCGCTGCGACCAACGAGACCTCGGTCAGGAAGTCCGACAGGGTGCCCTCGGGGTTGTTCTTCTGGAACTCGCGCGTCACGGCCACGAGTTCGTCGATGTTGTCGGCGCGCGCGGCGTCCTGCGCGTCGGGCGACTTCCGCAGGTTGTCGAGCAGCCCGGAGCCGTCGAGCAACTGCGTCAGGGTGTCGACCACCGGTTGCGTCTGCGCCTTCTCGGACACGGCGTCGAGCAGCGCCGCGAACTCCGTGATGGCGTTCCGCACCTTCGGCCCGAACCCGAGTTCACCCGCGTGCCGCAGGGCGTCGCGCATCGTGGTCTCGTGCTCGTCGGCGTAGCGCTGCAGCGTGGTCTCGGTGACCGAGCCGATGCCGCGCTTCGGCACGTTGAGGATGCGGCGCAGGGCCATCGGGTCTGCCGGGTTGGCGACCGTGATCAGGTACGCCATGGCGTCCTTGATCTCGGCGCGCTCGTAGAACTTGGTACCGCCGAGCACCCGGTACGGGATCGCCGCACGGATGAAGATCTCCTCCAGCGCACGGGTCTGCGAGTTGGTCCGGTAGAACACCGCCATGTCGCGGTAGTCCATGCCGTCTTCACGCAGGCGCTGGATCTCGTCGGCGACGAACTGCGCCTCGTCGTGGCCGGTGTACCCGGTGAAGCCGACGATCTTCTCGCCGGCTCCGACGTCGGTGAACAGGCTCTTCGCCTGGCGGTCGAAGTTGTTCGCGATGACGGCGTTCGCGGCGTCGAGGATGTTCTGCGTCGACCGGTAGTTCTGCTCGAGCAGGATCGTCTTGGAGTTCGGGAAGTCCCGCTCGAACTCGACGATGTTGCGGATGTCCGCCCCGCGGAAGGCGTAGATCGACTGGTCAGAGTCACCGACCACCGTCAGGGACGCGGGCGCGATCGAGCCGTCGGTCTCGCGCATCCGGGCGACGTGCTGCCCGGAGTCCTCGAGCTTGTCGACCTGTTCGACCGGCACCGGGCGGGTGAGCTCACGGATCAGGGCGTACTGGGCGTGGTTCGTGTCCTGGTACTCGTCGACCAGGATGTACCGGAAGCGCCGCTGGTACAGGGCGGCGACGTCCGGGAAGGCGCGGAACAGGAACACCGTCTGGCCGATGAGGTCGTCGAAGTCGAACGCGTTCGCCCGGCGGAGCTCGTTCGTGTAGCGCCGGAACACCTCGGTGAACATGACTTCCTGCGGGTCGTTCACGTTGATGTTGCGCGCGTAGGTGTCGATGTCCTGCAGCTCGTTCTTGAGCTTCGAGATCTTCGACGCCGCGGCACCCACGGTCAGCCCGAGGGAGTCGGCTTCGAGCTCCTTGATGATCCGCTTCAGCAGCGCCTTGGAGTCGGCGGAGTCGTAGATCGTGAACGACTGCGGGAACCCGAACCGCTCGGCTTCGCGCCGCAGGATGCGCACGCACGCCGAGTGGAAGGTGGAGATCCACATCCCCTCGGCCTCGCCGCCCACCAGGGCCCGGACACGCTCGCGCATCTCGGCGGCGGCCTTGTTCGTGAACGTGATCGCCAGGATCTGCGACGGCCAGGCTTCGCGGTTGGCGAGCAGCAGCGCGATGCGGCGGGTGAGCACGCTCGTCTTGCCGGAACCGGCACCGGCCACGATCAGCAGGGACTCGCCGCGGTACTCGACGGCTTCCTTCTGCTGGGGGTTCAGACCCGCGGTGAACGGGTCTTGGTACGCGCGGGCACCGGCGCCCGGTTCGGGCGTCGATTCGAAGGGGTCGAGCACGATCGTCATGTCCGGAACAGTCTAGGCGGGACCCCCGACAGCGGACCGGGCGAGCACCGCCAGGTCCGTGTGGTCGGCGAACACGCCGTCGAGTCCGGTGCGGATGACCGAGGTGAACCAGCGTTCCCAGTCGCCGAAGGCCGCGACGTCCCCGCCGCGACGCAACGGCGACGGCAGGAACCGGTTCTCCGGCCGGAGGGTCCACGTGTACACCGTGAGCCCGGCGGCGTGGGCACGGTCGACGATCGCGCTGCGCACCGGCGTCGGGTCGTCGAGCGCGACGCTGTCCACGCCGGCCATCAGGGTGCCGAGGTCGACGCTGATGCCGTGGAACTCGGTTGCGAACGACGCGAGCGCGTCCTCGGAGCGCTCGGCGGCGTAGGTCGGGGCGAGCGCCCCGTGGGACGCGACCTCGTCCGCGGCGCTGCCACGGGCCTCCTGGAGGTACACGAGCCGACCACCGGTCGCCCGCTCGCGCAGGTCCCGCAACACGCCCTTCTCGAAGCTCTCCACCGTCAGCCGCTCGTCCTGCCGCCACCCGGCCTCGCCGAGCGTGGCGTCGACGAGCTCGCCCATCGGGAACCCGGCGCGGTCGAAGGACGCGGCGTGCTTGACCTCGGCGACGAGCCCGACCGGGCGGGGCGCCTCGTCGAGGATCGCGAGCAGGTCGACGAACCGCAGGATCGGCTGCGCGCCGTCGTGCTCGGCGGATCCCGGGCGCAGCGCGGGCAGGCGCTCGCGGGTGCGGAGCGTCTGCAGCTGCGCCCACGTGAAGTCCTCGGTGAACCAGCCCGTCAGCGTCTGGCCGTCGACGGTCTTCGTCGTGCGCAGGTGCCGGAACTCGGCGTGGTCGGCGACGTCCGTGGTGCCCGAGACCTCGTTCTCGTGCCGGAGCACCAGGACGCCGTCCTTCGTGGGCACCAGGTCCGGTTCGATCGCGTCGGCGCCGAGTTCGATGGCCAGGTCGTACGCGCTCCGCGAGTGCTCGGGGCGGTAGCCGGACGCGCCGCGGTGGGCGATCACGAGGGTCATGGCGCGACCCTACTTGCCGGGGATGACGAGCGGGCCACCTGTGTCGCGGGACACACTCGTCGCGCCGGGGACCGCCGTTCCCAGCGCCGACGCCGAGCATCACCGCATGACCGTCCGATCGCTCTCCACCGCCGTCGAGGCCCGGATCGACCGGGCCGCACGCCGTGTGCTCGACGCCGGGCACCGACCGCACCGACCCGTCCGCGTGTTCGTCACCGAGTTCCTGGTGTTCGGTGCCAAGCAGGCCTGGGCGTGTGCGTTCGGGGCGCTGCTGCTCGCGACGATGGCCCTGGTGCACCTGACCGTGCCGGCCCCGATGCGGAACGACGTCCTGACGACCGCGGCCGTGCTGCTGCAGGTCGGCATGCTCGTGTTCGGGCTCGAGACCGTACGGGAACTCCGGGTGGTGGTGCTGTTCCACGTCGTCGGCACCGTGATGGAGGTCTTCAAGACCCACATGGGCTCGTGGACCTACGGACCCGGAGGGCTGCTCGTCGTCGCCGGGGTGCCGCTGTTCTCGGGGTTCATGTACGGGGCCGTCGGGTCGTACATGGTCAGGGTCCACCGGCTGTTCGACCTGCGGTTCGACCGGTACCCGCGGCAGTGGCTGCTGGCGGTCGTCGCGGGCGGCGTCTACCTGAACTTCTTCGGACACCACTTCGTCGCCGACGCAAGGTACGTGCTGCTCGCGCTCGTGCTGCTGCTCTTCGCCCGCACCACCATGGACGTCCGGATCCACCGGGCGACGATGCGGATGCCCGTGCTCGTCGCGATGGGGTTGGTGGCCGTGTTCGTCTGGGCAGCCGAGAACGTCGCGACCTGGGCCGGGGCGTGGAGCTACCCGGCGCAGCTCGCCGCCTGGCACCCGGTGGCCCCGACGAAGATCGTTGCGTGGTTCCTGCTCATGACGATCTCGGTCGCACTCGTGACCTGGTTGCACCCGGCGTCGCCCTCGGGCTCCCCGCGCTCGACGGCGGACTCTCGACGTCTTCGAGGCGCGCGTGCAGCGGGCGACCCTAGGCTTCCCTCGTCGGGGCCCACTGGGCCCGCGTCCGCTCGCCGCGAATCCTCAGCCTTCCGCGACCGAGCGCACCTAGGCTGAGAGGACTCGAATCTCCTAGGAAGAGGACACCATGGCCTTCAAGCCCGGTTTCGACCAGTCCCCCGCCTTCAACGCACAGGGGGCAAACACCTGGGGCGGGCGCGGTGCTGGTCAGCAGCAGGCCGGCTGGGGACAGACCCCGCAGCAGGCACAGGGCGGCATGACCCCCGAGCAGCTGCAGTACATGTACGACCGCCCGACTGCGTCCCCGGTGGACACCGACCGCATGTCGTACGAAGACACCATCGTCAAGACGCTGCTCGCGTTCGGCGTGCTCGTCGTCGGCGCGGTGGCCGGTTGGAACCTGCCGCCGGCCGTCTGGGTCGTCGGCGCGCTCGTCGGGTTCGTCCTGGCGCTCGTCAACACCTTCAAGAAGAAGCCGTCGCCGGGTCTGATCCTGACGTACGCGTTCTTCGAGGGGCTGTTCGTCGGCGGTATCTCGAACTACTTCCAGACCGCGTTCCCCGAAGCTGACGGCATCGTCGCGCAGGCGGTGTTCGGCACGCTCGGTGTGTTCTTCGTCACCCTGCTGCTGTTCCGCTCCGGCAAGGTCCGCGCGACCCCGAAGGCCACGCGCTTCTTCCTGATCGCGATGGTCGGGTACATGGCGTTCTCGCTCGTCAACCTGGTCCTGATGTGGACGGGCGTGACGCAGAGCGCGTTCGGCCTGATGGGCGTGACGCTCTTCGGCATCCCGCTCGGTGTGCTCATCGGCATCTTCGTGGTCGTCATGGCGGCGTACTCGCTGATCCTCGACTTCGACCAGATCAAGACCGGTGTCGAGCGCGGCGCACCCCGCATCTACGCCTGGACCGCGGCGTTCGGCCTGATCGTGACGCTCGTCTGGCTGTACCTCGAGATCCTGCGCATCCTCGCCATCATCGCGAGCAGCTCGCGCAACTAGCACCACCGCACGACGAAGGGCCCCGGCGCTGCCGGGGCCCTTCGTCGTCCCCGGGCCGGTGGTCGGCGACAGCGGGGGGGGGGAGGCGGTGCGGGAGGCGGGGGCGGAAGGCGGCGGCGGTCCCGGGTGGTCACAACACCCCGCCGGTCGCCCGCCGAGTGGTCACGAAGCGTCGCCCGAGCCGGGGCCATTCGACACTTCGTGACCGCTCGGCACCGGGCCCGCGGGGTGTTGTGACCACTCGACGACCCCGGCAACATCCACGCCCACCGCTCCGGCAGCGCCCCCGGACACACGAAGGCCCGGCACGCGTGACGCGTACCGGGCCTTCCGTCGCTCAGGGGAGCCCTACTCCCACTCGATCGTCCCCGGCGGCTTCGACGTGACGTCGAGCACGACCCGGTTGACGTCGGGCACCTCGTTCGTGATGCGGTTCGAGATCTTCGCCAAGGTGTCGTACGGCAGACGCGTCCAGTCGGCGGTCATGGCGTCCTCGGACGAGACCGGACGGAGCACGATCGGGTGGCCGTAGGTCCGGCCGTCGCCCTGCACGCCCACGGAGCGGACGTCGGCGAGCAGCACGACCGGGCACTGCCAGATCTCCTCGTCGAGGCCGGCCGCCGTGAGCTCTTCGCGGGCGATCTTGTCGGCGGCCCGGAGCAGTTCCAGCCGGTCCTTCGTGACCTCGCCGACGATGCGGATGCCGAGGCCGGGGCCGGGGAACGGCTGGCGTCCGACGATGACCTCGGGCAGGCCGAGCTCGCGACCGACGGCTCGGACCTCGTCCTTGAACAGGGTGCGCAGCGGCTCGACGAGCTCGAACGTCATGTCCTCGGGCAGGCCGCCGACGTTGTGGTGCGACTTGATGTTCGCGGTGCCTGCTCCGCCGCCGGACTCGACGACGTCGGGGTAGAGCGTGCCCTGCACGAGGAACTTGACCTCGGCATCGGAGTTGGACGCCTGGGCCTCGAGCACGAGTGCCTCGGCTGCGCCTTCGAACGTGCGGATGAACTCGCGCCCGATGATCTTGCGCTTCTGCTCCGGATCGCTGACACCGGCGAGGGCGTCGAGGAACTGCTGCTCGGCGTCGATCGTGATGAGCCGGACACCGGTGGAGGCGACGTAGTCCTCTTCCACCTGCTTGCGCTCGTCGGCACGCAGGAGCCCGTGGTCGACGAAGACGCAGGTGAGCTGGTCACCGACGGCCTTGTGCACCAGGGCTGCGGCGACGGCGGAGTCGACACCACCGGACAGTCCGGCGATGACCCGCGCGGAGCCGACCTGCTCACGGATGCGGGCGACCTGCTCCTCGATGACGTTGCTGGAGTTCCAGTCGCCCGGCAGGCCCGCGGCACGGTGCAGGAAGTTCTCGAGCACGGCCTGGCCGTACACGGAGTGCTTCACCTCGGGGTGCCACTGCACGCCGTAGAGCTTGCGCTCGTCGGACGCGAACGCTGCGACGGGCGTGGATGCGCTCGAGGCGAGCACCTCGAAGCCGGCCGGGGCCTTCGCCACGGAGTCGCCGTGCGACATCCACGTCACCTGGTCCGCCGGTTGGTCGCCGAGCAGGGTGCTGGTGCCGGGCGCGAGCGTCACGTCGGTGGCGCCGTACTCGCGCAGACCGGTGTTCGCGACCTCGCCACCGAGGGCGGTCGCCATGGCCTGGAAGCCGTAGCAGATGCCGAGCACGGGGACGCCGAGGTCGAGGATGTCACCGTCGAGCGACGGCGCACCTGCTTCGTAGACGGACGACGGACCGCCGGACAGCACGATGGCCGCCGGGTCCTTGGCGCGGATCTCGTCCGCGGTGATGGAGTGCGGCACGATCTCGCTGTAGACGTTCGCTTCTCGGACCCGACGCGCGATGAGCTGCGCGTACTGGGCCCCGAAGTCGACGACGAGGACGGGACGCTGTTCGGTCTCGCTCACCGAGCGGCCTCCTTCTCACGCTGCTGGGCAGCGATCAGCTCGTGGTAGGTGTCCATGGCCTTCTGCTGCATACGGTGTTCGACCACGAAGGACATGAACGGGATGATGCCCCCGAGGGCGATGAGCAGGAAGCGCGACGGCCTCCAGCGCATGATGCTCCACAGACGGAAGTCCGTGAAGAGGTAGAGCACGTACAGCCAGCCGTGGGCGATGAGGATCGCGATCGACAGGTTGAACGTGCCCGGGGTCTCGCCCGCCGTGCCGTTGGGCACGAAGAACGGGCCGTTGCCGAGCTGCATCTCGAGCTGCAGCGGCGTGTACTTGATGATGACCTCGACCACCAGGGCGAGCAGCAGCACACCGGTGATGTACGCCGAGACGCGGTACCACTTCACCGCCCCCGGGATCTTGGGGATGTCACGGGTTCGGACGGTCAGGGCCATGCCGGCAATCCTACCGTCGGAGCGCGTCGGCTTCGGTGGCGAGCAGTGCCTCGCGCTCCTCTTCCTGCTCGCGCTCCCAGGCGTCCTTGACGAACCGGTACCAGAGGAACACGGCGAAGCCGGCGAAGACGACCCACTCGATCGCGTAGAACAGGTTGAGCCAGTCGAACTGGACCTCGCGCGACGGTGCACGGTCGGCGATGGTGCCGAGGTCGGCGGCCTTCGCGGTGGTGCCGTCGGCGACGACGTACCCCAGGTACATGCGGTCGTCGAAGGCCTGCCAGGTGTTCACGAACCGTGCGGGCGCGACGGCCGAGTACTCGGCCTTCTTGTAGGCGTCCTGGTCCGGGGACTCGGCCGGGTAGTACCGGCCCTGGATCGTGAGCGTCTGGCCGTCCGCCAGGCGCTCGCCCCCGGCGACGGCGGCCGACCGCTGGTCGGACCACCCGATGACGACCGGGAGGCTCGCCCCACCATCCGAGTCCACCAGGTGCCCGACGGTCTGGTACTTCCCACCCCCGGTGCGGCCGGTCAGCACGGTGGTGTCGTCGGCGACGAAGGTCCCCGTGACGGTCACCTTCTGCCCGGCGAGGCTCTCGCTGACGGGGCGTTCGGGGGTCGTGACCGCCTCGAGCGTGCGGCGGGTCTCGGTGGTCGCCGGCAGGGGCTTGCCGTTGGCGATGGACCGCTCGAGCTGCCACTTGCCCAGCCCGGCGAACACCGCCGCCAGCACGAGCGCCAGCAACAGCAGCGCGATCCACCTCGGTCGTCGGGCAACGGCCCACATCTGTATCAGTACTCCGGATCGCGCTGTCGGACCGGGCGTTCGGGGCGCTCGGCGGGGATCTCGACCGGCGACGTCACGGGTGCGGACGTCGGCTCGGGCCCCTCATTGTCTCGCTCGTCCCTGCCAGCGGCCTCCACGAGGGCGAACTCCTCGGCGAACTGGCGATCCCGCTCGGCCTTCCGTGCCGCGGCGGTGGCGTCCGCCTCGGCCTCGGCTGCTTCGGCGCTCTCGGCGGCGGCTGCCGCGGCGACGGCACGTCGGCCGCCCAGGCGTCCGCGCAGGCGGATGAGCCGGCCCGGGCGCACCACGAGGCGGCCGATCCGGTCCGAGTTCACCGCGAGCAGCGGCCCGAGGACCGCCATGCAGAGGACGTAGAGGCCCGCGAAGGCGGTGATCCGCGCCTCCAGCCCGGCGGCAGCCGACAGCGTCGCGAGGATCAGCGCGAACTCGCCGCGGTTCACCAGGATGACGGCGGTGTTGATGCCCTGCTGGACGTTGAAGCCGTTCATCCGCGCGACGATCTGGCCGGCGACCGCGTTGAGCACGATGGTCATCCCGATGGCGCCGAGGACGGGCCAGAGCACCTCGCCGAAGGTCGACAGGTCGAGACCGAGCCCGAAGTTCACGAAGAAGAACGCCGCGAAGACGTCGCGCATCGGCAGGGCGAGCTGTTCGATGCGGTCGCGATACCGGGTCGCTCCGCAGAGCAGGCCGATGACGAAGGCGCCGATGGCGTCGGTCACACCGAGCAGGTCGCCGATGCCGCCGAACATGACCGCGAGTCCGAAGAACAGCACGGTGAACAGCTCGTCGTCACGCGTGGCGAAGATCTTCGAGACCCACTTGCCCGCGAAGCGCGCGAGCGTGAACATCACGATCAGGAACCCGAACGCCAGGGCCAGCTTGCCGACGACGGCCCAGAGGTTGGTGTCGCCGGACAGCACGACGGAGACGATCGCCAGGTACACGGCGATGAAGACGTCCTCGATCACGGTGACGCCGAGGATCATCGGGGTCTCGTCGTTCGCCAGACGGCGGAGTTCGATGAGGAGCTTCGTCACGATGGCGCTCGACGACGTGGCCGTCATGCCCGCGATGATCAGGGCTTCACGGGTGCCCCAGCCGAGCGAGAACCCGAAGGCGAACCCCACGCCCATGTTGATGACGACGTAGGTGCCGCCCGACACCAGGAGCTTGCCGGCGTTGCCGTAGAACTCCTCTTGGTCGAACTCGAGCCCGAGGTTGAACAGCAGCAGGATGAGCCCGAACGTCGCGATGAGCTCGATCGTGTGGGACTCGACGCTCAGGCCGAACCACGGCGTGTTCGGGCTCGCGACGAGGCCGACCACCATGTAGATCGGGATGGCCGGCAGACCGATGGTCTTGCCGAGTCGGCCCAGGACGTAGGCGATGACGAAGAGCACACCGATGGTGAGCAGCTCACCACCCAGGTGCATGCGCTAGCTCTTCCGCGGGGCCTCGGCCGAGGCGGCCGCAAGCTCTCCGCTGCGGTAGAAGGAGAACGCCTTGGCGACCTTCTCGGGGGATCCGGCGACGACGATGGTGTCACCGGGGAAGACGACGAAGTCCGACGAGGGCGCCGGGTTGGCGCTGTCGCCACGGACCACGGCGACGACGGTCAGGCCGATGAAGCCCGAGTCGTGCAGGTCACCGAGGGGCTTGCCCGCGATGGCGTCGTCGTAGTCGACCGAGAACCAGTCGATGGACAGCCCGGGGATCTCGTCGAGCTTGTCGAGGCCCTCGGTGATCCGGGTGCCGCCGAGCAGTTCGGCGAGGGTGTGCGCTTCGTCTTCGCTGAGACGGAGCGAGACCTTCTCGGACTTGTCCGCGCCGTCGGAGACGTCGGCGAACGAGATGAGGTCGGAGTGCCCCGACCGGTGCGTGATGACACCGCACTTGCCACCGTCGTCGGTGTAGAAGCTGTGCAGCACGCCGACTCCGGGGAGTTTGACGCGATGGACGTCGACCATGATGGCTCCCTCTTCGAGTACCCCGATGATAACCACCCGGTGACCCCGCGCATTCCGCGCACTACTGTTCTGTGGATGGGGAGAACACGGATCGTCGTGGCCGTCGTCGGGGTGCTGGTCGTCGCGCTGTACGCGGCACTGCTGGCGCTGAACGCACTGGTGCTGGACCCGCTCGCCGCGGTCCCCGGTGCGAGCCTGGCCGAGATCCACGCCGAGCTCTCGGAGCAGGGGTTCTCGGTCGGGGCGGACATCGCGACCGTCGTGGGGATCGCCGTCGTCGGCGTCCTGTTCGCCGCGGGACTGTCGGTGCTGCTGCTCATCACCCGGGCGACGGCGCACGTCATCGCGGCGGTGCTGCTCGCCGTCGTCGTGATGGGGACGCCGATGTCGTTCGTGGCCGCGTTCGCCCTGCAGATGGACGTCGCAGATGCCTACGGGGTCGGCGGCGGTGCCCACACGATCTGGTCGGGCGCCCTGTACGTGACGAGCCTCGTCGCGCTAATCGGGATCCCGGTGGCGCTCGTGGTCGGCCAGGCGGTGCACGTGCGCCGCGCGGCCCTGCGGGCGCGAGCCGTCTGACGGACGCACCACGGGCCTCCAGTCCGGTCGTCCGTCCTTCCGGTCTTCCGGTCTTCCGGTCTTCCGTCCTGGAGGCGCGGGTGGACTCCGCAAGACGCCGTCGTCTCGTCGAGACGCCTCGTCCACCGCGAGACGCCGCCTGATTTGGCGGCGTCTCGGCGACCAGACGGCGTCGACCCGAGACGACGGCGTCTTACGCAGCCCGCAGACGCCGGCGTCTGGCTGACACGACGGCGTCTGCGGGCCTCCTCACTCCGGCTCGCTCGTCTTCTCGCCGATGACCTGCTCGTCGGACGCCTTCGCGCCCTCCGCGCCGTCCGAACGGCCGCCACCGACGACCACGTCGTCCTCGTCGAAGCCGAACGCGATGTCCGGAGCCTCGAGCCGCACGCGGTCCGCGCTCTCGTCGTCGGGCTGCAGCTGCGACTCCCGTTCTGCGGCGACGCGCTTCAGGTAGTTCGCGACCTCGTGCTCGGTCGTCTCCTGGTCCCACCCGAGCACGTCCGCCATGAGCTTCGCGGCGACGGGCGCCGCTGACTCGCCGCGGTCCCAGGCCTCGATGGAGATGCGGGTGCGGCGGGCGAGGACGTCCTCCAGGTGCAGGGCGCCCTCGTGCGAGGCGGCGTACACGACCTCGGCGCCGATGTAGTCGTCGGCCCCGGGCAGGGGTTCGGCGAGCGCAGGGTCCTGCTCGACGAGCTGCAGCACCTCGGTCGCGAGGGTGCCGTACCGGTTGAGCAGGTGCTCGATCCGGACCTTGTGCACGTTGCAGCTCCGTGCGGTGCGGGCGCGTCGGTTCCACGCGGCCGGGTAGCCCTCCGCGCCGAGGAGCGGGATGTCCTCGGTCGTCGACTCCGGGATCCTGCCGTCCATGGCAGCGACGGCCTCGTCGATCGCGTCCTTGCCCATCACGCGGTACGTCGTCCACTTGCCGCCGGCGACGACGACGAGCCCGGGCACGGTGTGCGCGACGACGTGTTCGCGGCTGAGTTTCGACGTCTGGTCGGACTCCCCCGCCAGCAGCGGGCGGAGGCCGGCGTAGACGCCCTCGACGTCCTCGCGGGTCAGCGGGACGGCGAGCACCTTGTTGACGTGCTCGAGGATGTAGTCGATGTCCGCCGCGGTCGCCGCCGGGTGCGCCTTGTCGAGGTACCAGTCGGTGTCGGTCGTGCCGACCAGCCAGTGC
The DNA here is from genome assembly GCF_030209655.1 of Curtobacterium sp. MEB011. Classification (NCBI taxonomy): domain Bacteria; kingdom Bacillati; phylum Actinomycetota; class Actinomycetes; order Micrococcales; family Microbacteriaceae; genus Curtobacterium; species Curtobacterium sp. MEB011. The sequence goes on from NZ_JARVRN010000004.1 coordinate 153,829, forward strand.
CGGCCCCACGGGATGACGAACAGGACGCTCTTCTCGGTGCGCAGGATCATGCCCGTGTTCGACGGGAACCGGTCGCGCGGGATGACGAGGTGCACGCCCTTCGACGCCCGCACCTTGAACTGCCCGCGGGTGCCGATCATCGCCTGGGTGTCGTCGGTCCAGACACCGGTGGCGTTGACGACCTGCTTCGCGCGGATCTCGAACCGCTCACCGGTCTGGATGTCGTGTGCCTGCGCGCCGACCACGCGCTCTCCGACCTTGATGAACCCCTCGATGCGGACGCGGCTCGCCGCCTCGGCACCGTACGAGGCCGCGGTGCGCACGAGCGACGCGACGTAGCGCGCGTCGTCGACCTGGGCGTCGTAGTACGTCATGCCGCCGACGAAGGCGTCCTTCTTGAGCCCGGGCATGTTCCTGAGCACCTGCTTCCGGCTGAGGTGCCGGTGGTGCGGGACGCCGGGCGGACGGCCGCCGGACCAGCTGAACACGTCGTACATCGCCATGCCGATGCCGATGTAGAAGCGCTCCCAGACCCGGTGGTTGAGCGGGTAGAGGAAGCGCACGGGCTTCACCAGGTGCGGGGCGATGCGCTGCAGCAGCAGCCCGCGTTCGATGAGGGCTTCGCGGACGAGTGCGAAGTTGAGCTGCTCGAGGTACCGGATGCCGCCGTGCACGAGCTTCGACGAACGGCTCGACGTCCCCGAGCCCCAGTCACGGGCCTCGACGATGCCGACGCTCAGGCCGCGGGTCACGGCGTCGAGCGCACTGCCCGCACCGACGATGCCGCCGCCGACGACCAGGACGTCGAGTTCCTTGGTCTTCAGCGTCTCGATCGCGGCCGCACGTTCGTCCGGCCCGAGCTTCGCCGTGGGGTCGAACCCCACGCCGGGCGCGACGTCACGCGGACGTCCGGCCGTGCTGGTCTGCTTCGTCGTGCTGGACTTCGCCATCGTCGCCTCCGGGTCACGGTCGGCGCCGTGGCGTCACCCGGAGCAGTGTCCGGGTGCCACCGTCACTGGTGGTACGGCGCCACGACCACTTCTACTCGCTGGAACTCCTTGGCGTCGGAGTATCCGGTCGTCGCCATCGAGCGGCGCAGGGCACCGACCAGGTTGGCGCGGCCGTCGTGGGTCGGCGTCGGTCCGTTCAGGACGTTCTCGAGCGGGGCGATCGTGCCCACCTCGACCCGGCGGCCACGCGGCAGCTCGGGGTGGTGCGCCTCGGCACCCCAGTGGTAGCCGCCACCCGGGGCCTCGGTCGCACGGGCCAGCGCGGTGCCGAGCATGACGGCGTCGGCGCCGACGGCGATGGCCTTGACGATGTCGCCCGCGGTGTCGAGCCCGCCGTCGGCGATGACGTGCACGTAGCGGCCGCCCGACTCGTCGAGGTAGTCGCGACGGGCACCTGCGACGTCCGCGACGGCGGTGGCCATCGGGGCGTGGATGCCGAGTGCGGCACGGGTGGTCGACGCTGCGCCGCCACCGAAGCCGACGAGCACACCGGCGGCACCGGTGCGCATGAGGTGCAGCGCCGACGTGTAGGTCGAGGCGCCGCCCACGATCACCGGGACGTCCAGCTCGTAGATGAACTTCTTGAGGTTGAGGGGTTCCTCGGTCTGGGAGACGTGCTCCGCCGAGACCGTGGTGCCGCGGATGACGAACAGGTCGACACCGGCGTCGACGACCGTCTTCGAGAACTCCTGGGTGCGCTGCGGGCTGAGCGAACCGGCGACCGGCACCCCGGCTGCGCGGATCTCGGCCAGGCGGGCGGTGATGAGCTCGGCCTTGATCGGCTCGGAGTAGATCTCCTGCATGCGCTTCGTGACGTTGCCGTCGGTGAGCGACTTGATCTCGTCGTAGTACGGGGTCGGGTCCTCGTAGCGGGTCCACAGGCCTTCGAGGTCGAGCACGCCCAGGATGCCGAGCTTGCCCATCTGGATGACCGTCGCGGGCGAGGACACGGAGTCCATCGGTGCCGACAGGATCGGCGACTCGAACGTGAACGCGTCGATCGACCACTGCACGCTGACGTCGCGCGGGTCACGCGTCCGCCTGGAGGGGACCACCGCGATGTCGTCGAACGCGTACGCCCGACGTCCGCGCTTGCCTGCACCGATCTCGACTTCGCTCACCAGGACAGCCTACCGGGCGGGCTCTGCGGCGTGCACGGGCCGGACGGTGCGGACGGCCGGCAACCTCGCACCGTGCAGCCGTGCAGCCGTGCAGCCGTGCAGCCGTGACGGCGGAGCCGTCAGCGCGGGCGGCGCGGGGTCCGGCGTCGCTTGCGGAGCACCCGCAGCACGAACCCGAGCAGGAGCGCGAGCACCACGAGGACGACGAGGAGCACTGCCGCGACCTTGACGAGCAGCGCCGCACCGACGAACAGCGCGATGAAGACCACCCACACCAGGGCGTCCATCGCGCCCACCGACAGTCTCTGCACCTGCGGAACGATACCGACCCGCGCGGGGCGAGTAGCGCCTCCTGGCCGGGTGAGACGGGCGACGCCGTCGTCAACGGAAGACGCCGTCGTCAACGGAAGACGCCGTCGTCAGCGCAGGACGCCGTCGTCAGCGCAGGACGCCGTCGTCAGCGCAGGACGCCGCCATCCCGACGAGACGCCGCTGGATTCCGAGGCGTCTCGACGGGACCGCGGCGTCGACGGAACACGACGGCGTCATGCGACCACAGTCACCCGACCAGACGCGACCACAGTCACGCGATCGGACGCGACCAGAGGCGAGCCGCGCCTCCGGGCGGGTACAGGAGCGGGGCCGTGCGGCGCGAAGCGACCACGCACGGCCCCACCCGTCACGGATACCACCCCCACAGCGGTACCCGTAGCCGACGACAGCGCTAGCGCTGTGCGTCGACGTCCTTGGCGAGCGTCCCCAGGTAGAGCTCGATGACCTTGGGATCGTCAGCGAGTTCCTTCCCGGTGCCCGAGTACGCGTTCTTCCCCTGGTCGAGCACGTACCCACGATCGCAGATCTGCAGACAGCGTCGCGCGTTCTGCTCCACCATGATGATCGACACACCGGCCTTGTTGATTCGGCGGGTCCGCAGGAACGTCTCGTCCTGACGCACGGGGGACAGTCCGGCGCTCGGCTCGTCGAGCAGCAGCACCTTCGGGTCCATCATCAGCGCCCGGGCCATCGCGACGGACTGCCGCTCACCGCCCGACAGCGATCCGGCCCGCTGGTTCCGCCGCTGGGCGAGGACCGGGAACAGGTCGTAGATGACCTCGAGCCGCTCGGTGAACTTCCGGGGCCGCAGGTACAGCCCCATCTGCAGGTTCTCCTCGATCGACAGCGACGGGAACACGTTGTTCGTCTGCGGCACGAAGCCGACACCGGCCTGCACGAGCTTGTTCGCCTTGAGGTTCGTGATGTCGTCACCCTGCAGGGTCACCGAGCCTTCGCGGATGGACACGAGCCCGAACAGCGCCTTGAGGAGCGTCGACTTGCCCGCCCCGTTCGGCCCGATGATGCCGATGAGCTCGCCCGGGTAGCAGTCCAGATCGCAGCCGTTCAGGATGTTCACGCCCGGCAGGTAGCCGGCGACGAGGTTCTTCGCGCTGAGCACCGGCTCGCGTTCCAGCGTGGCCGCCGGGGACGGACTGGAGGCACTGCTCGCGTTCGTGGGGTCCGCCTGGTCCGTCATCGGGTCGTCTCCTCTGCTGCTGCGTCCGCCGCGTCTTCTTCCGCGACTTCCTCTGCCAGTTCCTCGAAGGTCTCCTCGGTGAGGAGCGAGTCGTCACCCAGGTCGGTGTCGTGGTGCGCACCGAGGTAGGCGTCGATCACGGCCTGGTCGTCCATCACCGTGTCCGCCGGGCCCTCGGCGACGACCTTGCCCTCGGCCATCACGACCACCCAGTCCGAGATGTGCCGGACCATGTGCATGTCGTGCTCGACGAACAGCACGGTCATGCCGTCGTCGCGCAGGGACTGGATGTGCCCGAGGAGCGACTGGGTGAGCGCGGGGTTCACGCCGGCCATCGGCTCGTCGAGCATGATCATCGTCGGGTCGGACATCAGCGCCCGGGCCATCTCGAGCAGCTTCCGCTGCCCGCCGGACAGCGAGCCCGCGTAGTCGTCGGCCTTGGTGTCGAGCTTGAACCGGGCGAGCAGGTCCTCGGCCTTGGCCGTGATCTCGCGCTCCCGCTTCGCCCACACCGGCTTGACCAGGGCGGCGAAGAAGTTCTCGCCGGGCTGGTCGCGAGCGCCGAGCAGCATGTTCTGCATCACGGTGAGCCGCGACAGGGCCTTGGTCAGCTGGAAGGTGCGGACCATGCCCTTGTTCGCGATGTGCGTCGCGCTCGTCTTCTGCAGCGTGGCGCCGTTGAACTGCGTCTTCGCACCGGGGCTCGGCTTGTCGAATCCGGTGAGCAGGTTGAAGAACGTGGTCTTGCCGGCGCCGTTCGGGCCGATCAGGGCGGTGATGGAGCCGCGCTGGACCTCGAGGTGGTCGACGTCCACGGCGGTCATGCCCCCGAAGCGGCGGGTGACGTCGTCGACGGTGAGGATCGGGTCGGCCTTGGGGTGGCCGTAGGTCTCAGACACTGAACGTCAGCTCCTTCTTGTTGCCGAGCAACCCCTGTGGACGGAACACGATGAGCAGCATGAGCGCGACGCCGACGAGCACGTACGAGAACTGCTCGGCCTGCTGTGCGTTCATGATCGAGTCGGGGATGAAGTCGCCGGCCAGCGTGCGGATGAAGAGCCGGACGACGAAGAAGAGCACGGCTCCGAGCACCGGTCCGAACACCGTCGCCGCGCCACCGAGGATGAGCGCCGTCCAGATGAAGAACGTCATCGAGCGGCCCATGGCGTCCGGTTGCACGGAACTCGGCAGGACGTAGATGATGCCCGCGATCGCACCGAGCGCCCCACCGAACACGAGCGCCTGCATCTTGTACGAGTAGACGTTCTTGCCGAGCGAGCGGACGGCGTCCTCGTCCTCGCGGATGGCCTTCACCACGCGGCCCCACGGGCTGCGCATGAGCAGGAACAGCACCAGGGTGAACAGAGCGACCATGGCCCACGCCGCGATGCGGATCCACCAGCCGTTGACGCCGTTGTTGGCGTACGTGAACCACAGGATCGTGGTGGTGCCGTCGGGCAGTGGGCTGAGGGCGGTGAACGGGTCGCGGTAGCTCGACCCGGTGATGCCGTTCGAGCCGCCCGTGGTCGAGGTGAGCAGGCTCGAGCGGCCCACCATGCGGATGATCTCGGCGCCGGAGATCGTGACGATCGCCAGGTAGTCGCCGCGCAACCGCAGGGTCGGGACGCCGAGGATGATCGCGAACACGATCGAGACGAGCAGGGCGATGAGCACCGCCATCACGAACGGCAGTCCGTTGGTGATCGAGATCGCGAAGCCGTAGGCCCCGAGCAGCAGGAACGCCGCCTGGCCCATGTTCACGAGCCCGGTGAGCCCGAAGTGCACGTTCAGGCCGATCGCGGCCAGCGCGAACGCCGCCGTGGTCGGGGCGAGTGCCTCCTGGGTGAGCGAGGACAGCAGGTTGAGGATGTAGTCCATGCGCGTGCTCCCTTAGCCGATCCGCTCGGCGCGGCCGAAGATGCCCTGCGGCCGGAACAGCAGGATGAGGATGAGGATGACGAGGGCGGTGGCGTACTTGAAGTCACCGGGGAGCACCAGGTTCGTGAGCTCCACGACGACCCCGATGATCATCGAGCCGACCAGTGCGCCGTACGCGGTACCGAGGCCGCCGAGCGTGACCGAGGCGAACATGAGCAGGAGCAGCTGGAGCCCCGTCTGCCAGTTCACGCCGTTCAGGACGAGCCCGAGCATCACGCCGGACAGGCCCGCCAGGCCGGCGGCGAGCGTCCACACGAAGCGGATCACCCGGTCGACGTCGATGCCGGAGGCCGCGGCGAGCGCCGGGTTGTCCGACACGGCGCGGGTGGCCCGGCCGAAGCGCGTCTTCGCCAGGAAGAGCCCGGTGGCGACGAGGACCACGAGCGCGATCCCCATGGCGACGTAGGACTGCACCGTCAGGGTCACGCCGGCGAACCGCACGGTCTCCGGGTTGCCCTGCTGGATGCGGACCGTCGAGGCGCCGAAGAAGTACTGGAACGCGTACTGGGCGGCGATCGACAGCCCGATCGTCACGATCATGAGCTGCGTCAGGCTGATGCGTCGGCGCCGGAGCGGGCGCCAGATCGCGGCGTCCTGCAGGTACCCGGTCGCGGCGCACAACAGCGTGACGACGATGCCGGTGACCCAGATGTTCCAGCCGAGCTGGTTGGCGAAGACGTACGCCAGCAGACCGCCGAGGGTGACCTGCTCACCGTGCGAGAAGCTCGACAACCCCGTCGTGCCGTAGATGAGCGAGAGCCCGATGGACGCCAGCGCGATCAGCAGGCCGAGCCGGAGCCCGGAGGCGAACTGCTGCCAGGCCCGCTGCATGCTCACACCCGACGAGTCGGACGAGGTCGTCGCGCCCTTCTGGTCGGACAGCTGGAAGATCTGCCCGACGTTGGCGTTCAGCGTCGCCTGCACCTTCCGCTCGGCGTCCGCGGCGTTCGTCAGGTACTGCCCCTTCGGCAGGGTGCCCTGGTCGACGCTCACCGTGTACTCGCCAGCGGTCTCGACCTTGACGGACCAGCGGCCGTCGGCGTTGGTCGTGGCCGTCTGGTCGAAGCCGCTCGGGCCGGTCACGTCGACGTCGACGCCCTCGGCCGGATCACGCTCGGAGTCGGTGATCGTGCCCTGGATGCACCCGTTGTCGGGGCTGACGGTGCACGCCTGGCTGGTGGCCGGAGCCGACGTGGCACTGAAGGCCGGCAGGGTGACCGCCCAGTCGATCAGGAAGGTCGCCAGGAACGCGGCGACGAGCACGGCCGCGAGGACCGGTCGTCGTCGTGTCTGGCGGAGGCGGAACAGGCGCGGCTGCGCCCGTCCCGGAGGAGTGATGGATCCCACGGAAGAGCCTCTCGTTCGGATGACGAGGAACCTATGGGGATTTTGTGACACCCGTGTTTCCAACACGTTCCCTGTGTGATTCGTACCCGAACTGTGACGTTGTGGAGGAATGCTCCGGGGCGGGCGCGATCCGTGCCTCCAGGCGGAATGCGGCGACAGCCGCTCGCGTTACCATGTCCTATCCGGAACCCGTCGTCGTGTTCCCGGTGTCTCGACACTTCACTCGCCCACGAAGGGGACCCATGGACCAGCCGGATCCGTTCGGATTCATCGGACTCACGTACGACGACGTCATGCTCCTGCCCGGGCACACCGACGTCATCCCGAGCGAGGCGTCCACCGCGTCCCGGCTCACCAAGCGGATCTCCGTCAACGTCCCGCTGCTCTCCGCCGCGATGGACACCGTCACCGAAGCCCGCATGGCCATCGCCATGGCGCGCCAGGGCGGCATCGGGATCCTGCACCGCAACCTGTCCATCGAGGACCAGGCTGCCTACGTCGACAAGGTCAAGCGCTCCGAGTCGGGCATGATCACCAACCCGGTGACCACCACCCCGGACGCCACCGTGGCCGAGGTCGACGCGCTCTGCGGCCAGTTCCGTGTCTCCGGCCTGCCGGTCGTCGAGCAGGACGGCACCCTCGTCGGCATCATCACGAACCGCGACATGCGCTTCGTGGCCACGTTCGAGCAGGCCACCACGTACGTGCGCGACGTCATGACGAAGACGCCGCTGATCACCGCGCTCGAGGGCATCGACCCCGAAGAGGCGATCGCCATCTTCGCCCAGCACAAGATCGAGAAGCTGCCGCTGGTCGACGCCGAGGGCAAGCTCCGCGGCCTCATCACCGTCAAGGACTTCGACAAGAGCGAGCAGTACCCGGACGCCACCAAGGACGACGAGGGCCGGCTCCGCGTCGGTGCCGCGATCGGCTTCTTCGGCGACGCCTGGCAGCGCGCCGAGGCCCTGCGTGACGCCGGCGTCGACGTGCTCGTCGTCGACACCGCCAACGGTGAGAGCGAAGGCGTGCTCGACATGGTCCGCCGTCTCAAGGCCGACCCGACGTTCGACGCGATCGACGTCATCGGCGGCAACGTCGCCACCCGCGCGGGCGCCCAGGCGCTCATCGACGCCGGTGTCGACGCCGTCAAGGTCGGTGTCGGCCCGGGCTCGATCTGCACCACGCGCGTCGTCGCCGGTGTGGGTGTGCCGCAGGTGACCGCCGTGTACGAGGCGTCCCTCGCCGCACGTGAAGCCGGCGTGCCGATCATCGCCGACGGTGGCCTGCAGTACTCGGGCGACATCGCGAAGGCCCTGGTCGCCGGTGCCGACACCGTCATGCTCGGGTCACTGCTGGCCGGCACCGACGAGTCCCCCGGTGACCTGGTGTTCGTGGGCGGCAAGCAGTTCAAGGCCTACCGCGGCATGGGGTCCCTCGGGGCCCTGCAGACCCGCGGCAAGAAGACCTCGTACTCGAAGGACCGCTACTTCCAGGCGGACGTGCCGAACGACGACAAGCTCATCCCCGAGGGCATCGAGGGCCAGGTGCCCTACCGCGGCTCGGTCGGCAACGTCGTCTACCAGCTGACCGGTGGGCTGCGGCAGTCGATGTTCTACGTCGGCGGTCGCACGATCCCCGAGCTGAAGGCCCGTGGCAAGTTCGTCCGCATCACGGCGGCGGGGCTCAAGGAGTCCCACCCGCACGACGTCCAGATGGTCGTCGAGGCGCCGAACTACCGCAGCTAGACCGCGGGCCGGGCCGGTTCTGGTCCGCAAGACGCCGTCGTGTCGTTGAGACGCCGCCGAATCCGGCGGCGTCTCAACGCTTTCCGGGCGTGGTTCGGAGACGACGGCGTCTTGCGACTCCTCCACAGGCGGCAACGGCCTGGAGGCTCTCCACCGGTCCGGTGTGCGAGTCGCCTCGCGCCGTGGTCGCGTTCCATGCTGCGGGGATGAACGCGCTCGCCCGGACAGCACTGGTCCGTGTCCCGTCGGCCCTGCACGAGCCGGTACGCCTGTTCCACGGCGCCGCCGTCGAACGTCCGGAGTGGGAGGCGCTCTCACCCCTGGAACGCCGGCGACTGTTCGTCCGCGCACGGTACGGGTCCCTGCAGTCCGAGTGCGTCGTCTCGGGGACCTCGGCCGCGGCGCTCTGGGGCTTGCCTGACTTCGACGCGACCGACTGGCGGCTGCACGTGATCGACGTCCGGCTCGACAAGACGCACACCGGTCGAGGCGTCGTCCGTCACGCTGGGCGGATCCGGAACGGCGAACGCGTCGTGGTCGACGGGATCCCGACGACCTCGCTCGAGCGGACCGTGCTCGACATCGCGCGTCGACAGTCGTTCACCCACGCCGTCGTCGTGCTCGACCACGTGCTCCGGTCTGCCCTGGTCGGCCGCGAAGGGCTCGTCGCCGCACTCGCCGCGCTCGGACCACCCGGGCGCCTGCGCGGATGCCGACAGGCTGCCGCCGCGATCGACTTCGCCGATGCCCGTGCCGAATCGCCCGGCGAGTCGATCAGCCGCGTCACCGCCGGTGACCTCGGGGGTCCTGCTCCGGAGCTGCAGCGCGAGTTCGAGACACCGCTCGGCAGGTTCAGGACGGACTTCTGGTGGCCCGACGCCGGGGTGATCGGGGAGTTCGACGGTCGCTTGAAGTACGACGACCCTCGAGCGCTGTGGGACGAGAAGAACCGTGAGGACGCGCTCCGACGGCTACCCGAGGTGCGCGGGTTCGCGCGGTGGACGATGCGGGAGGCTGCGGATGCACGAGCGCTGGCTGCGGTGCTGTCGACTGCCGGGCTCCCCTTGTTCCGCGCAGCGCCGATCAGCGCACGTCGCCAGCCGGGCTCGTGAGCAGCGGCTGGCGGACAGCGCGAGACGCCGTCGTGTGGGTTGGGCGCCGCCGAGTCCCCGAGACGCCGCCGGATTCGGCGGCGTCTCGCGAGCACCGCGGCGTCGGAGCAGTACGACGGCGTCTTCACCCCGTCGCCCGCCCCGTCCCCCGCCCCGTCCCCCGCAGCTGCGTTCCCCGGCGGTAGTGTCGCGGCATGGTCAGCGCTGTCTCCCACACCACGATCGACTCCCGCGATGCCTACGCCCAGTCCGAGTGGTGGAAGCAGGTGCTCGGGTACGTGGACCTGCCCGACGACCCGAACGCTCCGGGGCACGAGGAGTGCGAGATCACAGCACCCGATCGATCGCACACGGTGCTGTTCCTCCAGGTGCCCGAGACGAAGACCGTGAAGAACCGGATCCACTTCGACCTGCGCCCCACCGACCGCACCCGCGACGAGGAGATCGAGCGGCTCCGCGGCATCGGTGCCGTGGAGCTCGCCGACCTGCGCCACCCGGACGGCGGATGGGTGGTCTTCGCCGACCCGGAGGGCAACGAGTTCTGCGTCCTGCGGTCCCAGGCCGAACTCGACGAGGAAGCCGGACAGCAGAGCTGACCGGGCCAGCACGGCTGGCCGGGCCAGCACGGCTGACCGGCCCGCCGTCCACCGGCGCGCCCCCGGGCCTCCCGAACACCCTGCCGGACCATCCGCCTGGCCCAGGTCAGGGCACCACGCCGGCACCGCAGCTCCTGCACGGATGCCTGTCCCCACGCACAGGAACGTCACGGCTCGGTAACGAAACACCTTTGCGTACCGCCCCGTCACACGGGCGAAACACATGGACCCTACGTTTCTCGACATCCAGTGGAGGCGTCGCATTCACCCGAAGCGGCACAGCCTCCGCGCAGAGAAAGGGCTCCACGGATGATCAGAACCACCCGTGCCACCGCGGCACTGGCGTTGGCGGGCGCAGCAGCCGTCCTCCTCGCCGCGTGTTCCACCACCGGCAGTGCTTCCCCCTCGAGCTCGGCGTCGAGCGATGCGAAGAAGGATCCCGCCGCCAGCTGCAAGGCCCCCGACACCCCTGGCACGGACGCGCTGAAGATCGGCACGATCCTGCCCCTGACCGGTTCGCTGGCCTACCTGAACCCGCCGGCCGAGTCCGGTGTCGGCCTGGCCGTCAAGGACATCAACGCCGCGGGCGGTGTCCTCGACAAGGACGTCACGATCGACCCGGCGACCGACTCCGGTGACAGCAACGACATGACCGTGTCGAGCTCCGCGGCGACGAAGCTCGTCAACGCGAAGGTCCCGGTCGCGATCGGCGCCGAGTCCTCGTCCGTCACGCTGAACGTCATCGACCAGCTGACCAGCAACTGCATCGTCGAGATCTCGCCGGCGAACACGGCGAGCGACCTCTCCGGGTACTCGTCGTACTACTACCGGACCGCACCGCCGGACTCGGTGCAGGGTTCCGCGCTCGGTCAGCTCGTGACCGGTGACGGCAATGCGAAGGTCGCCTTCCTGGTCTTCAACGACACGTACGGCACCGGCCTCCGCAACTCCGTGCAGGCCGCGGTCGAGGCTTCGGGCGGCCAGGTCGTCTACGGCGGCAAGGGCGAGGGCCAGGAGTTCCCGCCCGGCCAGACCACGTTCTCGTCCGAGGTGACCGCGGCACTGGCCCAGAAGCCCGACGCGATCGTCGTCCTGGCCTTCGACGAGACGAAGTCGATCATCCCGGAGCTCGTCTCGCAGGGGAACGAAGCGAAGATCTACATGTCCGACGGCAACACGGCGGACTACTCGAAGGACTTCGACAAGGGCACCCTGAGCGGCGCCCAGGGCACCATCCCCGGTGCCTCGCCGAAGGACGACTTCAAGAAGCAGCTCGCCGCGTTCTACAAGGACTCGTCGGGCAAGACGCTCGCCGACTACTCGTACGCGGCCGAGTCGTACGACGCCACGGTCCTCGCCGCCCTCGCTGCGGTGAAGGGCAAGGGCACCGACTCCGGCACGATCCAGGCCAACATGGCTGCGGTTTCGGGAGCTGACGGCGGCACGGAGTGTGCGACGTTCAAGGAGTGCAAGACGCTCCTGGACGACGGCAAGGACATCCACTACACCGGCCCGTCCGGCATCGGTCCGTTCGACGACAACAACGACCCGTCGAGCGCCTACATCGGCATCTACAAGTTCGACGGCGACAACAAGCCCGTCTACCAGAGCGCCATCCAGGGTGCGGTGAAGAAGTAGGGTTCAGCCCAGCACCGCTCGCGAAAGCGACAGGCCCCCGCGGAAGTTCCGCGGGGGCCTGTCGCTTTCGCGGTGGAGACCGGGTCAGACCGGCTCGGCCGGGGTGGGTGCGAGCGCCCGGCGGCGGGACGCGCGTGCGGCGGCGAACGAGTCCGCCGTCAGCACCACGAGCGCGAGCCACACGATGCCGAAGCCGAACCAGCGCCCGGCCGACATCTCCTCGTGCTGCACCAGGACCCCGACGAGCAGCTGCATCACCGGTGCCAGGTACTGGGTCAAGCCCAGGGTCGACAGGCTCACCCGGCGCGCCGACGAGGCGAAGAGCAGCAGCGGCACCGCGGTCGCCGGCCCGGTCAGCACGGTGATGACAGCGTGCCCCCAGCCCTCGCTCGTGAACGTCACGCCGCCGCCGAGCCCGGTCACACCGAGCACCACCAGCGCCACGACCGCGATCGGCAGCAGCCACACGGTCTCGATCGTCAGGCCGCTCAGCGCGTCCACGGTGCCGCCGACGCGCTTCTTCACCAAGCCGTACAGGCCGAACGAGAACGCCAGGGCCAGCGAGATCCACGGCATCTGCCCGTAGCCGATCGCGATGACCACGACCGCCACGACGCTCAACCCGACCGCGGCCCACTGCGCCGGACGCAGGCGTTCGCGCAGGACCACGACCCCGAGGGCGATCGTGACGAGCGGGTTGATGAAGTACCCGAGCGCGGCCTCGACCGTGTGACCGGTCGTCGTCGCGAGGACGTAGACGGTCCAGTTCACCAGGATCAGGACGGCGGCGAGCCCCATCACGAGCATCACGCGGCGCTGAGCCACCAAGGTGCGGGTGCGGAGCCACGACCGGGTGACCGCGATCGCCACCGCGCAGAACACCAGACCGAAGACGATCCGCCACGACACGATCTCGAACGCCGCCGCGGGGGCCATGGCCGCGAAGAGCAGGGGCATCAGCCCCCAGAGCCCGTAGGCCACGACGGCCTGCACCACGCCGACGGATGCCTCGCTGCGGACGGGTCGCGCCGGACTCGGTTCACTCACGGAACCATCCTAGGAACGACCGCCGTCCCAGGGACGTGCACCGGGCCTCCAGGCGGGCTGCAAGCGGGCTGCAAGCGGGCTGATCAGGACCGGAGCGCTCTGCAGACCGGCCCCGGACACACGAACGCCCCGTCGGCCCGAAGGCCGGACGGGGCGTCCGTCATGCGTACTGGACTCAGTGGACGATGACCGCGAGGACGTCGCGGGCCGACAGGACCAGCAGGTCCTCGCCCGAGTACTTGACCTCGGTTCCGCCGTACTTGGAGTAGATGACCTTGTCACCCACGGCGACGTCGAGCGGGACGCGGTTGCCGTTGTCGTCGATGCGACCCGGACCCACGGCGACGACCTCGCCCTCCTGGGGCTTCTCCTTCGCGGTGTCGGGGATGACCAGACCGGAAGCGGTGGTCTGCTCCGCCTCGACCTGGCGGATGACGATGCGATCCTCGAGCGGCTTGATGCTGACGGCCACGGTGACCTCTTCTTTCTCGGTACGGACTCGGTACAGATGAAAACCGGTTGGCACTTCGCACAGGAGAGTGCCAACGTCAACTCTAGGGGGCCACTGGCACTCGGTCAATCCGAGTGCCAGCACACCCGGAGAACACGCAGCACCTGCGAGGATCGACGCATGGACGCCGCCGAACTCACCGCACTGCTGACCCCGGACGGGATGGCCCTGCTCGACCGTACCCCCGGTGTCTCCGACGGCGGCGAGATCGTCCGCGTGGTGTCCCGGCTGCGCGCCGAGGGCCACGACCCACGGCTCGTCGCAGCCGTACTGACCCAGGCGAAGCTCCGGCTCAAGGCCCGCGGCAAGTTCGGTGACTTCGCGTCCCGGATGCTCTTCACCGAGGCCGGTCTCGAGCAGGCCACCCGACTACAGGTCGCGGCCCAGCACGCCGGACGCTTCGCCGCCGCGGGGCTCACCCGGGTCGCCGATCTCGGCTGCGGCATCGGCGGGGACGCCATGGCGATGGCGGCGCTCGACCTGGACGTCACCGCCGTCGACCGCGACGAGGTCACGGCTGCCGTCGCGACCCACAACCTGGCCCTCTGGCCGAACGCGCGGGTGGAGCTCGGCGACGCCGAGTCCTTCGACCTGTCCTCGGTGGACGGCGCGTGGATGGACCCCGCACGACGCACCTCCGGCCACTCCGACACCCGCCGGCTCGCCGACCCGGACGACTGGTCCCCCTCGCTCGACACGGTGTTCGCCGCAGCGACGACGACACCGACCGGCGTGAAGCTCGGACCCGGCATCGACCGCGACCTGATCCCGGACACCGCCGAGGCCCAGTGGACCTCCGTCGACCGCGAGGTCGTCGAGCTCGCCCTGTGGTTCGGCCCCCTCGCACGGCCCGGCATACGCCGCGCGGCCACCGTCATCGGCAGCCACGGCATCGCCGAGATGACCGGAGCGGCAGACGCCGACGACGCCGAGGTCGGACCGCTCGGCGCCTACCTGTACGAGCCGGACGGCGCCGTGATCCGCGCGCGACTGATCGGCGACCTGGCGAGGGGCCTCGACGGGCACATGCTGTCCGACGGCATCGCCTACGTCACGTCCGACCGGGCCGTCACGACACCCTTCGCGCAGGGGTTCCGGGTGCACGACACGATGCCGCTCGACGTCAAGCGGCTGGCCGCGCGGCTCGCCGCCGACGGCATCGGCACCGTCGAGATCAAGAAGCGCGGCGTCGACGTCGACCCGGCGCAGTTCCGCAAACGGCTGCGGTTGCGCGGATCGGGTCGCGTCACACTCGTGCTCACCCGCCTGGAGGGACGCCACACGGCGATCCTGTGCGAGCGGCTCACCGACACGGTCGGCTGACGGCCGGGGGCCGGGGGCCGCTCGCGGCCTCCGTCGCCCTGCGGCGACGTCAGCTGACGAAGGCCCCGGTGTTCGAGCTGTAGTCGGAGTAGTCGGAGTAGTCCGAGTAGTTCGACGAGTTCGCGATCGAGATCCACACCAGGGCGACGATCAGGATGAACAGGCCCGTCAGGACCCAGCCACCGATGATGCCGGCGAGCGCCAGGCCACGGCCGCCCTCGCCGCTCTGCTTGATCTTGCCGAGGGCGATGTGGCCCATGATCGCGCCGGCCGGGCTCGTCAGGATGATGATCGGCCAGATGATGACGCCGCCGAACGCGAAGACGATCGACAGGATCGACAGGACGTTCGTCTTCGGGCGCTGCGCGTAGGGCTGGTACGAGTACGGGTTGGCCGCGTACGGCTGCTGCTGCTGCGCGTACGGGTTCTGCTGCTGACCGTAGGGGTTCTGCGGTGCGCCGTACGCCTGCTGCTGCTGGGCCGCGTACGGGTTCTGCTGCTGACCGTACTGATTCGGCTGCTGCGGCTGCTGCTGCGGAGCGGCGTACGGGTTCTGCTGCTGACCGTACTGATTCGGCTGCGGCTGCTGCGGAGCGGCGTACGGGTTCTGCTGCTGCGGAGCGGCGTACGGGTTCTGCTGCTGCGGCGGCTGGCCGTACGGGTTCTGCTGCTGGCCGTACGGGTTCTGGGGCGCTTCCGGAGCCGACGGGGCCTGCGGCGCGTCAGGTGCTTGCGGGGCGTCCGGGGCGGGTGCACCGTCGGGCTGTCCGTTCGCCGCGCCGTTCGGCGTCTCGCCCGGCTTCGGCCACTCGTTCTGATCGGACACCGTCCACCCCTCTCGGGCGTCCGGTCTCTCCGACGCCCGTGTGAATTCTCCCACAGGCTCCCCCAGAAGGACCGGGGCCGAACTGGTCAGACCTGGACGGTCGTCACCGGCAGGGTCGAGTCCGCCGCGATGCCGAGGTCGCTCGGCGCGTGCCCCTCGGCCACGAGTCGGGCGCCGACGGCGGCGATCATCGCGCCGTTGTCCGTGCACAGGTCGAACGGCGGGATCCGCAGCCGCACGCCCACGGCCGCGCAGCGTTCCTCGGCGACCTGCCGCAACCGGGCGTTCGCGACGACGCCGCCACCGAGCAGCAGCCGGTCGACACCGGTGTCGCGGCAGGCGTTCAGGGCCTTGGTGAGCAGGACGTCGACGACGGCCTCGCGGAAGCTCGCGGCGACGTCGGCCACCGGCACCTCTCGGCCCTCGTCGCGGCAGCGTTCGACCCAGCGTGCCACCGCGGTCTTCAGCCCCGAGAACGAGAAGTCGTACCGGTGTGCGGCCATGTCCTTCGGCAGCGTCAGCCCGCGGGGGAACCGGATCGCCGTCGGGTCGCCCTCGGCCGCGGCCCGGTCGATCTGCGGGCCGCCGGGGTAGGGCAGTCCGAGCAGCCGCGCGACCTTGTCGAACGCCTCGCCCGCCGCGTCGTCGATCGTCTCGCCGAGCAGTTCGACGTCACCGACCAGGTCCCGCACCAGCAGCAGCGACGTGTGCCCACCTGAGACGAGCAGCGCGATCGTCGGCAGCTCGATCTCGCTGCCGTCCTCCCGCAGCACGTCGGCACCGACGTGCCCGACCAGGTGGTTGACGCCGTACAGCGGCTTGCCCGTGGCCACGGCGAGCGCCTTCGCTGCCCCCACCCCGACCATGAGCGCTCCAGCCAGACCCGGCCCGGCGGTCACTGCGACGGCGTCGAGTTCGTCGAGGGTGACGCCGGCACGCTCGAGCGCCTCGTGCAGCGTCGGGGTCATCGCCTCCAGGTGGGCCCGTGCGGCGACCTCGGGCACGACCCCGCCGTAGCGCGCGTGCTCGTCCATGCTCGAGGCGATCACGTTCGCCAGCAGGGTGTTCCCCCGCACGATCCCCACGCCCGTCTCGTCGCAGCTCGTCTCGATGCCGAGCACCAGTGGTTCAGTCGCGCTCACCGAGGGCCTCCTGTCCGATGGGTCCGACGTCCGACGACGGTTCCGCGTCCGGGCCGGGCAGCTCCGCCCGCATCACCCACGCGTCGACGCCGTCCGGTTGGTAGTAGCGCGGCCGGGTCGCGATGTGCTCGAACCCGAACGCCGTGTACATTGCCTGCGCCACGGGATTGTCCGCCCGCACCTCGAGGAACACCTCACGCACACCGCGGCGCCGGGCCTCGTCGAGCAGTTCCGTGAACAGGACCCGTCCGAGCCCCTTGCCGCGCTGATCGGCGGCGACCGCGATGGTCTGCACGTCGGCCACCGGGTTGCCCGCCAGGGACGAGAGTCCGGCGTACCCGACGACCATCGGCGCTGCGGTGTCGTCGACGGTCTCGATCACGACGTAGTACCCGTGCGGTGAGTACAGCTCGCCCGACATCTGCGACGCCGACCAGGCGTCCGTCGGGAACGAGACGTGCTCGAGCCACATGATGTCGTCGAGGTCCTGCGGGTGGGCTCGGCGCAGGCGGAGCGCGTCCGGCAGGGTCACTGCTTCACCCGTTTCGGCGCACCGGGCACCGTGACGTCGGGGTCACGCAGGTACAGGGGGGTGTCCTGGTCGAACGCCGCGCCGGACGCGAGTCGGCCCGCGGCGAGCGCGCCGAGCCTCCAGGCCGGGATGGACGTGACGGTCACGCGGTCCCAGTCCACGGCTGCGGGCCGGGAGGCGCGGATCGCGTCGTCGAGATCGGCGGGCTTGGCGAGTCCGGGGCCGGCCACGCGGACGCCGTCGGCGTCGTAGGCGCTCCAGTAGACCTCGCGGCGGCGGGCGTCCGTGAGGACGACGAAGGGGCCGGCGAGGCCGGCGACGCGCTGGTCGAGGGCGACGGCGTCGTGGCTGACGAGCGGCAGGACGGGGACGCCGCGGGCTGCCGCGAAGGTGCGGGCGGCGGCGATGCCGACCCGCAGGCCGGTGAAGGGGCCCGGACCCATGCCGGCGACGACACCGGTGACCTCGGCGCCGGTGATGCCCGCCTCGGCGAGGGTGTCGGCGAGGAACGGGCCGATCACCTCGGCGTGCCGGCGGCTGTCCTCGGTGTCGCGGGTCGCGAGGGCCTGGCCGGTGACCGGGTCGACGACGGCGACGGAGGTCCCGGCGGAGGTGTCGATCGCGAGCAGCACCCGTCCATCGTAGGCGGCGGTCAGCGCACCGGCAGTCCCAGGGACCACGCGACCTCGTGCTCCAGCTGCCCCGTCCGGCGGAACAGGCGGACCTGGTGGGTGTCCGGCAGCGCGGCAGCCAGGGCCTGTCGGTCCGCGGGTGCGAAGCCGAGCGACTGCCAGAACGGACCGGAGCGACGGGAGAACAGCCACGCACGCCGGGCGCCGGCCTCGGTGGCCCGGTCGATCGCGAACCGTGCGAGGCGGGTGCCGGCTCCGGACCCGCGGTGCTGCGGAGCGACGGCCACGCTGCGGACGAGGACGTGCACGCCGTCCGCGCTCGACTCGAAGCCGGTGCTGCCGATCACGCTGCCGTCGTCGGCGCGGTCGGTCCAGAGCCGCACGGTCGGGACGTCGAGCCCGGCCAGGGTCAGGTCGGCCTCGACGAGGAACGCCCGGAGCGCCTCGACGTCGTCCGCGGTGACGGGCCGCAGGGTCAGAGGACCACGCCCTGCCAGCGCGGACCGGAGGCGGTGACGACGACCCGGCGGGGCTCGTCGGGGACGTCGTCCGGGTCCGTGTCGTCGGGAGCTGCGGGTCCGGCGTCGGCACCGGTCGCCCGCGTGATCTCGACGTCGAGCAGGCTGTCGCTGACGCCGTCGACCATCCCGCGGCCCCACTCGACCACCACGATCGCGGCGTCCCAGTCGAGGTCGAGGTCGTCGAGCTCGACCGGGTCGGACAGGCGGTAGGCGTCCACGTGCACCAGGTCCGGCCCGGCGGTGGTCGGGTGTGTCCGGGCGAGGACGAAGGTCGGGCTGGACACCTGTCCACGCGCACCGAGTGCTGCGCCGAGCCCACGGGTCAGGGTCGTCTTGCCGGCGCCGAGGGGGCCGGTCAGCACGACGAGGTCTCCGGCGCGCAGCACCCGGGCCAACCGGGCACCGAGCTCCCCCATCGCCTCGGTGCCGTCGACGGTGGTGTCGAGCAGGACGTGGGACGACCCGGTCACGGCCGCTCGCCCCGCAGGTACTCCCCGACGCGTCCCTCGATGTCGTGACCCTCGTAGGACCGGGGCACACGGCTGCCGATCCGGCAGACGATCTCTTCACCGATGGTCTCGAGCGCCGCGCCCCACTCGAGCACGGTCATCTCGTCGTGCTCGCCGGTGCCGAAGAGGACGACGGTGTCACCGGTCCGCACGTCGTCGTCGCCGACGTCCACCAGGAACTGGTCCATCGCGACGCGGCCGGCGATCGGGTAGCGCTTGCCGCCGATCGCGACCTCGATGCGGCCCTGCGCCAGTCGCGGGACCCCGTCGGCGTACCCGACGGGCACGAGCGCCAGGGTCGTCTCGGTCGCGGTGCGGTACGTGTAGTCGTACGAGACGCCGGTGTCGACGGGGACACGCTTCGTCTTCGCCACCGACGCGGTCAGGGTCATCACCGGCTCGAGCCCGAGGTCTGCTGCCGAGACCCCGTCGGCCCCGGGGATGCCGAACAGGTTCGCACCCATCCGGACCATGTCCTTGCGGAACTCCTTGCGTTCCAGCCCCGCGAGCGACGCGGCGACGTGCTCCGTCGGGACGTCGAGCCCCAGGTCCTCGGCGATCTCGATCGCGGCGTCGAACACGGCGACCGCGGCGCTGTCCTCGTGGTCGGACGACTCCGCCAGGTGCGTGTAGGCGGCGACGACCTCGATGCGGCCGTTCCGCTGGGCGTCCCGCGCGGCCTCGACGAGGGCCGGCCAGTCCGCGGGGGCCGCGCCGTCGCGGTGCAGTCCGGAGTCGACGCCCAGGTGGACCCGGGCGGGGCGCTGGTCGACGGCGTCGACGATGCGCTGCAGTTCGGCGACGTTCGAGACACCGAGGTCGACGGCCGAGTCGATGGCGTCACGGAAGTCCAGGTCAGGGTCGTGCTGCCAGGTGAACAGGTGGACGTCCTCACCCACCCCGATCGACCGCAGGCGCAGGGCGGCGGGGACCGTCAGCACACCGATCCACCGGATGCCGGCGTCGACTGCGGCGAGCGCGATCGGTTCGAGGCCGTGCCCGTACGCGTCGGCCTTCATGATCGCCATGACCTCGACCGGTTCCATCCACTCGCGGACACGCTCGAGGTTGGCGCGGTACGCGTCGAGGTCGATGCGTGCCTGACGCAGCGGTGCGGAGCTCACGTGGTCCTCCGTTCCACGCTGCGGCCGATCCGGGCGACCACCTCGTAGTTGATCGTGCCGATGGCGTCGGCCCAGTCCTCGACGGCGGGGTCGCCGTTCGCGGGGTCGCCCCACAGCACGGCCTCGTCGCCGACCTGCACGTCCGCGTCGCCGACGTCGACGTGCATGGCGTTCATCGCGACGCGTCCGACCACCGGGAACGTGCGGTCCCCGATGCGCACCGAGACCCGGTTGCCGAAGTCGCGGTCGAAGCCGTCCGCGTAGCCCAGGCCGATCACAGCGAGGCGGGTTTCCGTCTCGGCGCGCCAGGTGTACCCGTACGAGACGCCGTCACCCGCGGCGACCGGCACGGTGCGGAGCACGGCGGCGGTGACCCGCATCGCCGGACGCAGCCCCAGGTCGGCCGAGGTGCGGCCGTCGAAGGGGCTCAGTCCGTACAGGGCGAGTCCGACGCGGGACAGGTCGTGGCGGGTCTCCGGCACGGCGATGCTCGCGGCACTCGCGGCGAGGTGCACCACGTCCGGCACGATGCCGTTCGCGGCGAGACCGTCCAGCGCACGCTGCAGTGCGGCGTCCTGGTCGAGGTCGTCGGTGCGCGAGGCGTTCGACAGGTGCGACATGAGCCCCTCGACCCGGGTGCGGTTGCCGCCGCGGGCCAGGGCACCTGCGGTCGCGAAGAGCTCGGCCCACTCGGACTCGACGGCCCCGTTGCGGCTCAGGCCCGTGTCGACGCACAGGTGCACGGCACGGACGTCGGAGTCGGCGGCGGCGGACAGCTGCTCGACGCTCGACACCGCCGGCGTGACGTCGAACTGCGCGGCGCGACGGAAGTCCTCGTCGGGGGCGTGCAGCCACGTGAGGATCCGGACCCCCTCGTCGATCCCGCCCTGCCGGAGCGCGACGGCCTCGTCGATGTCGGCGACCCCGAGCCACTCGGCGCCCGCGTCGACGAAGGCCTGCGCGGCGTCGAGGGCCCCGTGGCCGTAGGCGTTCGCCTTGACGACCGCGATGACACCAGCCGGGGCGACCCGGTCGGCGATCGTCGCGTAGTTCTCGATCAGGGCTCCGCGATCGATCGTGATGCCGGTGAACGCACTCACCGGGCCGTTCCTTCCAGGACCACGTCTGTTCCTTCCAGGACCACGAACGCGGTCGCGATCCCTCCATCATGCGAGAGCGACAGGTGCACGCTCGTCACGCCACGCGCATCCGCGACCCGGCGCGCACCCTGGCGCAGGGTGAGCGAGGGGTTCCGCTGGTCGTCGGACACGACCTCGAGGTCCTGCCAGCTGAGCCCGGCGCTCGACCCGAAGGCCTTGATCAGTGCTTCCTTGGCGGCGAACCGTGCCGCCAAGGACGCGATCGGACGGGGTTCGCCGTCACGGACCTGCTCGGACGGCGTGAACAACCGCGCCCGCATCGCCGGTGTGCGTTCCAGCACCCGTTCGAACCGCTCCAGGTCGACCACGTCGACCCCGATCCCGATGATCACCGTCTCGACTACTCGACGGTGACCGACTTCGCCAGGTTGCGTGGCTGGTCGACGTCGAGGCCCTTGGCCGCGGCGAGCTCCATGCCGAACATGTGCAGCGGGGCCACGGCGAGCAGCGGCTCGAACAGCGGGGTCGCGAGCGGGATCCGCAGGACCTCGTCGGCGAAGGGCAGCACCGCGGCGTCGCCTTCTTCCGCGATGGCGATGACCCGGGCACCGCGGGCGCGGATCTCCTGGATGTTCGAGACGACCTTCGGGTGCAGCGATCGCGGGTCGCGGGGCGACGGCACGATGACGAAGACGATCTGGCCCGGCTCGATCAACGCGATCGGACCGTGCTTGAGCTCACCGGCGGCGAAGCCCTCGGCGTGGATGTACGCGAGTTCCTTCAGCTTCAGCGCACCTTCGAGCGCGATCGGGTAGCCGACGTGGCGACCGAGGAACAGCACGCTCCGGGTGTCCGCCATCCAGCGGGCCAGGTCCTTGATGCCTGCGGCGTCCTCGATGGTCTGCTGGAGCTTCGGTGCGAGCCCCTCGAGCTCGGCCACCTGCTCGGCGATCTGCTCGGTGGTGAGCGTGCCGCGCAGCGTCGCCAGGTGCAGCCCGAGCAGGTACAGCGCGACGCCCTGGGCGATGAACGCCTTGGTGGACGCGACGGCGACCTCGGGTCCGGCGTGCGTGTAGATCACGGCGTCGGACTCACGCGGGATCGTGGCGCCCTGGGTGTTGCAGATCGACAGGACCTGGGCGCCCTGTTCGCGGGCGTACTTGACGGCCATGAGCGTGTCCATGGTCTCGCCGGACTGGCTGATCGAGACGACCAGGGTGCGCTCGTTCAGCACCGGGTCGCGGTAGCGGAACTCGTGGGCGAGCTCGACCTCGACCGGGATGCGGGCCCACTGCTCGATGGCGTACTTGCCCAGGATGCCGGCGTAGGCGGCGGTGCCGCAGGCGATCACGATGACCCGGTCGACGGTCGCCAGGCGCTCGGCGATCGGGTCGAGGTCGGTCAGGGTGACGGCGCCGTCGTGGACACGGCCGAGGATCGTCTTGGCGACGGCCTCGGGCTCCTCGCTGATCTCCTTCGCCATGAACGAAGACCAGCCGCCCTTGTCGGCGGCGGAGGCGTCCCAGTTGACCTCGAACTCGGTCGGCGTGGCGGGGGTGCCGTCGAAGTGGATGACGTCGACGCCGTCGGGGCGGATCGTGGCGATCTCGTCCTGCCCGATCGACAGCGCGCGCTGCGTGTAGGCGACGAACGCGGCGACGTCCGAGCCCATGAAGTTCTCGCCGTCGCCGAGCCCGACCACCAGGGGCGAGTTGCGACGGGCGCCGACGACGACACCGGGCTGGTCGGCGTGCACAACGAGGAGCGTGAAGGCGCCCTCGAGTCGCTGCACGGCCTGCTGCATGGCGGCGGTCAGGTCACCGGTGTCGCGGAAGGTCCGCCCGACCAGGTGCGCGGCGACCTCGGAGTCGGTCTCGCTGCGGAACTCGATGCCCTCGGCCTGCAGTTCGGCGCGGAGCTCGGAGAAGTTCTCGATGATGCCGTTGTGGATGAGGGCGAGCTTGTCGCCGTCGGCCAGGTGCGGGTGGGCGTTGCCGTCGGTCGGGCCACCGTGGGTCGCCCAGCGGGTGTGCCCGATGCCGGTCGTGCCGTCCGGGATCGGCGACGACTCGAGTTCGTCGACCAGGGCCTGGAGCTTGCCGGCCTTCTTGGCCGACACGAGGTCTCCGGCTGGGTCGACCACGGCGATGCCCGCCGAGTCGTAGCCGCGGTACTCGAGGCGGCGGAGGCCACCGAGGAGGACGTCCTGGCTGCTGTTGCTGCCGACGTAGCCGACGATTCCACACATGGGACCGATCCTACGGTCTGCCTGGACGCCGACCCTGCGAAGTCCCGGGGGTGGGGATAACGTTTCGGCCATGGGACGCTTCGACGACATCGCCATCACCACGCTGCACGGCGAGGACACCACGTTCGGCGCCTACGCCGACAAGGCCGTACTGGTCGTGAACGTCGCCTCCCGGTGCGGCCTCGCCCCGCAGTACGAGCAGCTCGAGGCCCTGCAGAAGCAGTACGGCCCCCGCGGGTTCACGGTGCTGGGCTTCCCGAGCAACCAGTTCCTGCAGGAGCTCGGCTCGTCCGAGGCGATCGACGAGTACTGCTCCACCACGTGGGGCGTGACGTTCCCGATGTCCGAGAAGGTCAAGGTCAACGGCAAGAGCGCCCACCCGCTCTACCAGGCCCTCAAGGAGACCCCGGACGCCGACGGCAAGGCCGGTCGGGTGAGCTGGAACTTCGAGAAGTTCCTCGTCGCCCCCGACGGCACCGTCACGCGCTTCCGCCCCACCACGAAGCCGGACGCCCCCGAGGTCGTCGCCGCCATCGAGGCGGCCCTGCCCGCCTGACGCGTCGCGTCCTGCGGGCGCGCACCGAGCACTGGCCGGGAGGCCCGGGGCACGTGAGCCGACCGGCTCACGTGGCCCGGGCCTCCCGTCTGTACGCTCGATCCCATGCCGATCCCGGAGACCGCCGTCGCGCACCCGACCCCGTTCGTGGAGATCCCGCGTGCCGAGTGGTCGCAGCTCGCACCCAAGGAGCACCTGTCGCTCACCGAGACCGAGATCGTGCAGCTGCGCGGACTCGGCGACCGGTTGGACATGCAGGAGGTGCAGGAGGTCTACCTGCCCCTGTCCCGCCTGCTCACGCTCTACGCGGCCGGCGCACGGAACCTGCACGCCGAGACGAGCCGGTTCCTGGGTGAGCGCGCCGGACGCACGCCGTTCGTCATCGGCGTCGCGGGTTCCGTCGCCGTCGGCAAGTCCACCGTCGCCCGTCTGCTGCGGGAGCTGACGAAGCGTTGGCCGGACACCCCTCGCGTGGAGCTCGTGACGACCGACGGCTTCCTGTACCCGAACGCCGAGCTGGAGCGCCGGGGGATCATGGACCGCAAGGGCTTCCCGGAGTCGTACGACCGCCGCTCCCTGCTGCGCTTCGTGAGCCAGGTGAAGAGCGGGGCGACCGAGGTCCGGGCGCCGTACTACTCGCACCTGGTCTACGACATCGTGCCCGATGCCGAGATCGTCGTCCGGCAGCCCGACGTGCTCATCGTCGAGGGTCTCAACGTGCTGGCGCCCCCGGTGCACGGGCGGCTCGCGCTGTCCGACCTGTTCGACTTCACGATCTACGTGGACGCGAAGACCAAGGACATCGAGTCCTGGTACGTCGACCGGTTCCTCGCCCTGCAGGAAGAGGCGTTCTCGAGCCCCGACTCATTCTTCCACCGGTTCGCCTCGCTCTCGCGTGAGGACGCGGTGCGGACGGCGACCGAGGTCTGGCGGGCGATCAACGAGCCGAACCTGCTCGAGAACGTGCTGCCCACGCGCTCCCGCGCCACCCTGGTGCTGAAGAAGGGCGCGAACCACAAGGTGAACTCGGTCCTGCTCCGCAAGATCTGAACGGGAGCGGGCAGCAAAACACCGGTGTTCGCGAGCTGAACCGCGTCCTGCGCGTGTTCAACCGGCGAACACCGGTGTCTTGCGGAGGGGAACCTACGCGGCGTCGAGCGCCAGGCGGTCCTGCACGACGGCGGCGAGCTCCTCGGCGATGCGCTGGGCGTCGTCCTGCGACGCAGCCTCGACCATGACCCGCACGACCGGCTCGGTGCCGGAGGGTCGGAGCAGCACGCGACCGGTGTCGCCGAGTGCCGCGGACGCCGCAGTCACGGCGTCCTGCACGCCCTGGTCGGCGAGCCCGTGACGATCGACGCCGCGGACGTTGAGCAGCACCTGCGGGAACACCGTCATGCACGAGGCGAGCTCCTGCAGGGTCTTGCCCGTCCGCGCCATCTCGGCGACCAGGTGGAGCCCGGTGAGGATGCCGTCGCCCGTGGTGGCGAACTCGTTGAAGATGATGTGGCCGGACTGCTCGCCACCGATGGAGTAGTCGCCCTCGGTCATCTTCTCGAGCACGTAGCGGTCGCCGACACCGGCCTCGATCACGGTGATGCCCGCGTCGGCCATGGCCCGCTTGAGCCCGAGGTTCGACATGACCGTCGCGACGAGGGTGTCGTCCTTCAGGCGTCCGCGCTCCTGCAGCGACAACGCCAGGATCGCCATGATCTGGTCGCCGTCGATCGCGTTGCCCGCGGCGTCGACCGCCAGGCAACGGTCCGCGTCGCCGTCGTGCGCGATGCCGACGTCCGCGCCGGCTTCGAGCACGGCGCGCGACAGGTTGTCGATGTGGGTCGACCCGACGCCGTCGTTGATGTTCCAACCGTCGGGGTCGGCACCGATGAGCGTCACGCGGGCACCCGCGTTGACGAAGACCTCGGGTGAGACGCCAGCGGCGGCACCGTTGGCGCAGTCGAGCACGACGTGGATGCCGTCGAGCCGGTGCGGCAGCGTGCCGAGCAGGTGGACGACGTAGCGGTCCTCGGCGTCGGCGAACCGCGAGATGCGCCCGACGTCGATGCCGGTGGGGGTCGGTGCGGAGTGGTCGTGCATGGCCGCTTCGATGCGGTCCTCGACCTCGTCCGGCAGCTTGCGACCACCCGTGGCGAAGAACTTGATCCCGTTGTCGGGAGCGGGGTTGTGCGACGCGGAGATCATCACGCCGAAGTCGGCGTCGATGTCCGCGACGAGGAACGCCGCAGCGGGCGTGGGGATGACCCCGGCGTCGAGCACGTCGACGCCGGCCGAGGCGAGCCCGGCCGCGACGGCGGCACCGAGGAACTCGCCGGAGACGCGCGGGTCACGCGCGAGGACCGCGCGCGGGCGCGGTCGACCCGACGCCCGGCGGGCGTCGGCATGGTGTCCGTGTGTGAGGACGGCCGCGCTCGCCTGGGCAAGACCCAGTGCGAGCGCGGCCGTCAGCTCGCCGTTGGCGAGACCACGAACCCCGTCGGTACCGAACAGACGCGGCATGGCGATCTTCAGCCGGTGACGACTAGCGCTTCGAGAACTGCGACGCCTTGCGGGCCTTCTTGAGACCGGCCTTCTTGCGCTCGATGACGCGGGCGTCACGGGTGAGGAAGCCGGCCTTCTTGAGGGCCGCGCGGTTGTTCTCGCGGTCGATCTCGTTCAGGGTGCGGGCGATGGCGAGGCGGAGCGCGCCGGCCTGACCCGAGGGGCCGCCACCGGTGATGCGGGCGACGACGTCGTACGAGCCGAGGAGCTCGAGCACCTTGAACGGGTCGTTGATGAGCTGCTGGTGCAGCTTGTTCGGGAAGTAGTCCTCGAGCGTGCGACCGTTCACGACGAACGTGCCGGAGCCCGGAACGAGGCGAACGCGCGCGATGGCCTCCTTGCGGCGCCCGACGGCACCGCCGGAGACGTTGAGGATCTGACGGGGAGCAGCCTCGGCAGCGGCGGGTGCGCTCTCCGTGGTGAAGCTCTCCGGGGTCTGGTCGAGGGAATCAGCGATCTGAGCCATGAGTTTCTCTATGTCCTTGAAGTCGTCGTGGCCGGAACTACTGTGCGACCTGGTCGAAGATGTACGCCTTGGGCTGCTGCGCGGCGTGCGGGTGCTCCGCGCCGGCGTAGACCTTCAGCTTCTTGAGCTGCTCGCGGCCGAGGGTGTTCTTCGGCAGCATGCCGCGGATCGCCTTCTCGACGGCGCGGGTGGGGTGCTTCTCGAGCATCTCCGGGTAGGAGGTCGCCGTCAGGCCGCCCGGGTACCCCGAGTGACGGTAGTAGACCTTCTTCGCGAGCTTCGAACCGGTCAGTGCGACCTTGTCGGCGTTCACGATGATGACGTAGTCCCCCATGTCCATGTGCTGGGCGAAGGTGGCCTTGTGCTTGCCGCGCAGGAGCGCCGCGGCGTGGGTGGCGAGACGGCCGAGGACGACGTCGGTGGCGTCGATGACGATCCAGTCGTGCTGGACGTCTGCCGGCTTCGGTGAGAACGTGCGAGTCACAGGAGTGCTGCTTTCGTGTCGAGGTGAGGAGTCCGTGAATCCCACTCCGGTCGGGAGTTCCGCGGGCAGAAGCACGGGGAACACCTCGGTTGGAGGGCTCATCTGACTGTCCGCGCGCGGGGCGCACAGACCAAGGTGAGAGCCTAGCCGACGCGGGGTGCGTCGGTCAAACGCGG
Organism: Curtobacterium sp. MEB011; assembly: GCF_030209655.1. Lineage (NCBI taxonomy): Bacteria > Bacillati > Actinomycetota > Actinomycetes > Micrococcales > Microbacteriaceae > Curtobacterium > Curtobacterium sp. MEB011. Next base: position 181,623 of record NZ_JARVRN010000004.1, read on the forward strand.
CCACCCACCGGCCTGGAGGCGCGGGGCGGCCCCGCACCGCGCCTCCAGTCCTCCGCGCGGTCGCGCCCACCGCGCATGGGTGAGCAGAAGACGTCGGGTCCGCACCGCGAACCCGACGTCTTCTGCACACTCATCGCCCCGACGTGGGGCGTGGGGACTACTCCGCAGCCGCAGCCCGACGGCGGCGACGCACGACCAGCACACCCGCACCCGCCGCGAGCAGCAGGAACGCCACCAGCGCACCGGCACCGAGCCCGGAAGCGCCCGTGAACGCGAGCTGCCCGTCCGCGGTGATCGTGATCGGGCTCCACCCGATCAGCGTGCCGTCCGCAGCCGTCACCGCCAACCGGTGCGCACCAGCGGAGGTGTCCGCCGGGATCGTGACGCGCACCGTGCCGTCAGCGCCGACCGTCACCGTTCCGATCAGCGTCGGGGTCGAGTACAACCACACGTCCACGACGTCACCCGCGTACTGCGTGCCCACCGTCACCGTGATGGTCTCCCCCGCACGAGCCGACGACGGCGCCGAGACGCTCCCGCGGTTCGCGTCGGTGAGACCGGTCTCCGACGGGGCCACCGGCGGCACCGCCCCGGGAGTCGACGGGGTCGGAGCGGGGGTCGGCTTCGAGGGCGTCGGGCTCGGCACCGGGGTCGGGTCGGTCCCGGGCTCGGTGCCCGGGTCCGTGCCCGGGGCGTCCAGGTCGAAGCCGACCAGGATCGGGTCGTGGTCGCTCGCCCGGTACACGTCGTCGGTGTACAGGTTCGTCGCGTTGTAGTTGTAGCGGCTGTACTCCAGGCCCACCGACTCGACCGAGTTGATGTTCCAGATGTCCACGCCCGTGACCGTCTCGAGTGCGGCCTTCGAGGCGAACACGTGGTCGAGCGAACCGCTCAGGCCGGAGAACACGTAGGAGTACTCGGTGCTGTCCCGAGCCGGGCCGAGGTCGGTGTAGCCGGCGTCGTCGAGGACGACCACCGGGTCCTCCTTGCTGTAGGCGTTGAAGTCGCCGAGCATGAACACCTTGTCGGTGCCGTACTGGTCCTGCATGGCGCTGGAGAAGGTCACGAGGGCCTTCGCCTGGGCCACGCGGGACGCGTTCGACGCTCCCTGCCCGTCACCCTGGTCGGCGTTCTCACCGGTGCCGGAGCCCTTGGACTTGAAGTGGTTCGCGATCACCAGGAAGTCGTCGTCCGCGGTGCCACCGACCGGGCGGAACGCGTCCGCGACGGGCTGGCGGGCGTTCGTGAACGCGTCGTCGAGCAGGATCGTGGACTCGCCGACGGGCTCGACGCGGGCCTTCTTGTAGATGAGTGCGAGGCGGATGACGTCCTCGCTCGCGGGCACGACGGCCGGGGACTTCGCATACGCCCAGGTGTCCTGGCCGGTGGCGGCGTTGAGCGCGTCGACCAGGGTGGCCACGGCGGCGTCGCGGTCCTGGCCGAAGCGGGCCGAGTTCTCGATCTCCTCGAGCGAGACGACGTCGGCGTCCAGCCCGTTGATGGCCTTGACGATCTTGACCTGCTGGCGCAGGAAGTCCTCCTGCTCAGCGGCGCCGCGGGCGTCGCAGCCGGAGTTCACCGTGACGGGGTCGCCGGCACGGTCGGTGTAGTACTTGCAGCCGGTGAGCTCGTCGCCCGTGGTCGGGAAGTAGTTGAGCACGTTGAAGCCGGCGAGCTTCAGGTCACCGCCGACGTCCTGCGGTGCCGGCTGGCGCACCTTCGAGAACGACGCCGGCAGGTCGGCCGCCGGGGTCGCACCGGTGATCGGCGCGGTCGGCTGGAACTTCCACCCGTTGTTGCGGTAGTCGAGGACGACCGGCTCGGTGAAGGTGGCGGCGGCCCCGACGGTGACGGGGCCCTGGGTGAGCCACGACACCGGGATGCCCTGGTTCGCCTGGGTGAGGAAGTTCGTGCTCGCGCCGTCGTCGAGCGTGACCTTGCGCGCGGCGTTGTCGGCCTCGACGGCCTTCGCCTCGGCGCTGCCGGGGCGACCGACCTCGGTCGGCTGGACCAGACGCTTCGTCCCACTGGCGAGCACGACCTCGCCGTACTGGTTCGTCGTGTAGTTGTCGGCGACGGTGAAGGCGCCCTGGGGAGCGACGAGCATGCTCTCGAGCGACTCCCGCTGGGCGTCGGACGACGGGAACGCGACCGCGGCGGGCTGCGGTGCCGCGACGGTGTCGTCGAGCTGCTGCAGCGACGAGGCACCGGACACCGTGAGCTCGGTCAGGCCGAAGTACTCGGAGACGGCGCCGGTGACGCGAACGTGGTCGCCCCGCTGCACCAGTCCGGCGGTGGCGGACGAGAACACGAACACGGCGTCGGACGCGGTGTGGGCGCCGAGGTCGATCGCGCCGCCGGTGCCGGCGGTCTGGATCGTGTAGCCGTCGAAGCCACCGGTGCCGTACACCGCGGTGACGACGCCGTCGGTCGTGACGTTCTTGCCGGCGTACGGCGAGGTGTCCGTGGTGCCCTGCAGCTGGGCGATGGTCACCGTCTCGGCGGGGGTGCCGGGCGTGGGGGTCCCGCCGTCGCCCGGGTCGGTCGGGTCCGTGGGTTCGGTCGGCGCCGTCGTCTCGCCCGCGGCGTTCCGCGGGGTGAGCGTCGTCGTCACCGAGAAGTCCGCGCCGTTGACGTCGGTGTCCGTGGTGCCCTGGCGGACCAGGCCGTTCGGCACCGAGTTGTCCCCGGTCACGGTGCGGACGGTCGACTCGAACGTGTTCGAGGCGCCGTAGCCGAGCAGGTCGACGACGCCGTCGGTGCCGGCGGCGACGGGTCCGGCGGCGAGCGCCAGCGGTGCGGTGGCGTCGGAGAGCACGAGGGTGCCCGTGGTGCCCGACGGGGTGAGCGACGCGGTGTCGTCGGCGGCGGGCAGGTCCTCGCCGGCCGCGGTGGCCCCGCCGTTGCCCGCCATCGACACCAGGAAGGTGCCCTTCGCCGGCACGGTGCCCGCGAGTGCGCTGGCCGAGAAGGTGCCGGTGCCCGTCGCGGAGCGGTACTGCAGCGACCACCCGTCGAGCGACACCGGGGCGTCGGTCGGGTTGCCGATCTCGACGAACTTCTGGTTGTAGGAGGCGCCCTTGCTGCCCGCCTTCAGGTAGGCCTCCTCGATGACGAGGCCGGTCCCCTCGGGGTTCGCGGACGCTGCGGTGACGGTGACGAGTGGTGCCGCGAGGAGCGTCGCGGCCGCCGTGGCGCACAGCAGAGTGCGCCCGAGGGTGTTGGCCATGCCCGCACGCTACCGACCTGCGGGGACATTCAGGTTGCGCTGAGGTAAATGATTGCGTTCGGCAACATCAGCGATGCGGCGGCATCAGCCGATCGGCAGCCAGGTCCCGCCCACGCGCCGCACGGCTGGTCCGTGTCCGGGCAGTACCAGTGCCGGGAACGGCAGCGCCCGCGCCGACTCGAGCGCGCGGTCCTGGTCGGCGGTGAAGAACGGCGTGATCATCCGCGGCCGCGGGGCCCACGACCCGGGCTGGGTGTCGTGGCGACTGACGACCGCGTCGCCCGTCACGATCGCGTCGGCTGCGGGCAGCAGGTACGCCGTCGAACCGTCGGTGTGCCCGACGGCCGGGAGCGGCGCGATCGCGCGTCCCGCGAAGTCCGCGCCCGTGAACGCACGCGCCGACGGCACGGTGGTGGGCCGCAGGGCGTCCGACCGGATCGCCCGTGCCAACCAGGCGAGGACGCGTGGGCTGGCGAGCCGACCGCCGATCTCCGCCGGGGTGACCTGCTGCCGCTCCGGCCCGCGGACGTTGTCGAGCTCGTCGGCGTGGGCGAGCACCTCGACGTGCGGGTACCGCTCCAGGATCCCGGGGATGCCGCCGACGTGGTCGACGTGTCCGTGCGTGACGTAGACGCGTCGGAGGTCGGCGGGGTCGTGTCCGGCGGCGCGCACGGTGTCGAGCACCAGGTCCGTGTCGGCCGGGTACCCCGCGTCGATGAGCGCGACGCCGTCCTCCTCCGCCAGCACCACCCAGTTGGACACGGGGCCCTCGACGAAGACGACTCCGGGGGCGACGGACACGACGGAACGGGGTTCGCGCGGGCTCATCCCTCGACGGTACCGTCCGCCGAGCGTCGGGCCCGGGTCTGCTCCGCCCGCTCCGCGAGCGCAGCGTCCGCCGGGTAGCCCACCTCGGTCAGGGTCAGTCCCTTCGCGGGCGCCGTCTTGAACGCGCTGGTGCGTTCCTCGGCGACGCGCAGTTCCTCGAGGCGGTCCGGGCCGAAGCGGCCCTCGCCGACGGCGATGGTCGCGCCGACCATGGCCCGCACCATCGAGTGGCAGAAGGCGTCGGCCTGGAGGCGCGCCACCAGCACGCCGTCCGGCTCGCGGTCCCAGCGGAACTGCTGCAACGTCCGGATGGTGGTCGCCCCCTCGCGCGGCTTGCAGAACGTCGCGAAGTCGTGCAGCCCGAGCAGCGTCAGCGCACCGCGCTCCATCGCTGCCGGGTCGAGCCGCGCCGCGTGCCAGAGCGTGTGCCCCCGCCGACGTGGATCGCGCGGGGCGTCGGCGTCCGCGATCCGGTACTCGTACCGGCGCCAGAGTGGCGAGAACCGGGCGTCGAACCCGGCGGGCGCCACCGAGGCCCCGGTGACGACGACGTCCCCCTCGGGTGCCGCGATGCCGTTCACCCGCTTGCGCAACCCGTCGAGGGGTGAGCGGCCCGACCCACGCTTCCCGGTGAGTGCTGCCCACTGCTCTGCCGACAGGTCCAGGTGCGCGACCTGCCCGGTGGCGTGCACGCCGGCGTCGGTGCGTCCGGCGACGGTGAGCAGCGGCGGTTCGCCCCAGCGGGTGAAGACGGTGGCGAGGGCGGCTTCGAGGGCACCCTGCACGGTCCGGAGCCCGGGCTGCCGTGCCCACCCGGAGAACGCGGCCCCGTCGTAGGCGATGTCGAGCCGCAGCCGCACGTCGGCGGTGCTGTCGGAATCCTGCAACCCGGCCGTCTCGTCCACGTGACCACCGTAGCGGGGGTGGTCCGTGCCTCCCGGCAGGTGCCCCGTCCACCGGGTCGTGGCTGCCTGCACCCGTTCAGCCGCGCGGCCGACCGAACGCTGACGGGCCCGTGCGGGTGTCGAGGTCGTCGGTGGCGCGTCGCTCGGACTCGACGATCCCACGCAGGGCGACGAGCGCGGCCGACGTGACGGCGACGTGGGAGGGGTTCTCGCGCGAGGCGTCGAGCGCTTGCTCGAGGTCGGCGATCGCCGCCTCGGCCTGGTCCTCCGGGGAGTCGCCGCGGATCGTGCTGGCGATCTTCCGGACCGCCTCGGCGATGGGCGTGGCGAAGGCGGGGTCCGGCCGCCCGACGCCCTCGGACACCGGGCCGGAACGTGCCACGAGCTCGGTGAGGTCCGTCGTGTACCAGGCGACCCGTTCCAGCGCGCGGAAGCGTCCACCGTCCTTCTGGAGCCGCGCGCGGGATCCGCGCAGGGCACCGCGGGGGTTGAGCCGTCGGCTCTCGTGCGCGATCGCCACGCGCGATCGCACGTCGGCGATGGCGCGGTCCAGGCGGTCCTGCTGGTGGTCCCACGCCTTCTCGTCGCGCTTGCCCTCCTCGAGCACGGCAGCCAGGCCGTCGAGGTGGTCGGCGAGCACGCCGTTCACCGCGTCGATGCGGTGTTCGGCGTCCCAGAAGTGCAGCGGCGGGAACACCAGGAAGTTGACGAGCAGCCCGACGACCACGCCCACGGCCATCTGCACCAGGTACCCGAGCGAGTAGCCCTCGGCGTGCGCGCCGCCGACGAGCAGCACGAAGAGCGCCGCGGTGGACACCCACGAGCTGCCCTCGCCCAGCACGCGGAACCCACCGACGAGCACACCGACGCCGACCGCCAGGGCGATCGCCAGGAAACCGGGGTCCCCGACCCACATCGTGAACCCGGCGATCAGGATGCCGAGCGCGATCCCGACCAGGGTCTGCACGCCGCTCCGGATGCCCGCGAACACCGTGGTCTGCATCGCGACGACGGCACCGAGCGGTGCGTAGTAGGGGTACTCGGCCGCGACGCCCGGCATGTGCTGCGCCACGAACCAGGCGATCACCGCGGCGGCAGCGGCCTTGCCTGCGTGCAGCAGGCGCGGTTGCGTGCCCGAGGTCCGGCTCCACCGCCAGACCCGTGTCCCCAGACCCGCTACGTGCTGGAACGCCATGACTTCCCTCCGTCGCACCCGGCCGGTGACGTTACGCCGAGCCGTCGGTGAGCGCGACCAGCCTCGGGCACGACGAAGCCCCCGCGACCTGGGTCGCGGGGGCTTCGTCGTGGTGGTGCAGCGCGCCCGGGGCGCACCGGACTACTTGGTGTCGGCGTCGTCCGACTTCTCGGCGGCGTCGGCCTCGACCTCGGCAGCTGCCTCGGTCTCGGACTCGGTCTCGACCGGGGCGGACTCCTCGGTGGTCTCGGTCTCCTCGACCGGGGCCTCCTCGGTGGTCTCGTCGGCGGCCGGGGCGGCAGCAGCGGCCGGAGCCGAGTTGCGCTTGACCGGAGCGGGCGTGCTCGAGACGGGCTCGAGGACGAGCTCGATCGACGCCAGCGGGGCGTTGTCGCCCTTGCGGAAGCCGAGCTTCGTGATGCGGGTGTAACCACCCTGGCGGTCCTCGACCTGGGGGGCGATCTCGGTGAACAGCGTGTGCACGACGGACTTATCGCGCAGGATGCTGATCACACGACGACGCGCGTGCAGGTCGCCGCGCTTCGCGAACGTGATGAGACGCTCCGCGACCGGACGGAGGCGCTTGGCCTTCGTCTCGGTGGTCGTGATGCGACCGTGCGTGAAGAGGGCGTTGGCGAGGTTGCTCAGGAGCAGGCGCTCGTGGGCGGGACCGCCACCGAGGCGGGGGCCCTTGGTGGGCTTCGGCATGTCAGTTCTCCAGTGGTGAAAGTGGTGCGCGCGGTGTCAGCGCGCTTGCGCGTGAGCGCGAGGTCAGTTGTTGGACTCGTCCTCGTCGTACCCGCTGTAGAAGTGGGCGCCGTCGAATCCGGGGACGGTGTCCTTGAGGGACAGGCCGAGCTCGGTGAGCTTGTCCTTGACCTCGTCCACCGACTTCTGACCGAAGTTGCGGATGTTCATGAGCTGCGTCTCCGACAGGGCGACGAGCTCGGACACCGTGTTGATGCCCTCCCGCTTCAGGCAGTTGTAGCTGCGGACCGACAGGTCGAGGTCCTCGATCGGGGTCTGCAGTTCGTTCGAGAGCACGGCGTCGACCGGCGCGGGGCCGATCTCGATGCCCTCGGCCGCCGTGTTGAGCTCGCGAGCGAGCCCGAACAGCTCGACCAGCGTGCGACCGGCCGACGCGATGGCGTCGCGCGGCGTGATGGCCGGCTTCGCTTCGACGTCGACGACCAGGCGGTCGAAGTCCGTGCGCTCACCGGCACGCGTCGCCTCGACGCGGTAGGTGACCTTGAGGACGGGCGAGTAGATCGAGTCGATCGGGATCTGACCGGCTTCGCTGAACTCGGAACGGTTCTGCGTCGCCGAGACGTAGCCACGGCCACGCTCGATCGTCAGCTCGAGCTCGAAGCGCGCGGTGTCGTTCAGGGTCGCGATGACGAGTTCCGGGTTGTGGATCTCGACGCCGGCCGGAGCGGAGATGTCCGCTGCGGTGACCTGACCGGCACCCTGCTTGCGCAGGTACGCCGTGATGGGCTCGTCGTGCTCGCTGGAGACGACCAGGCTCTTGATGTTGAGGATGATCTCGGTGACGTCTTCCTTGACACCGGGAACGGTGCTGAACTCGTGGAGGACGCCGTCGATGCGGATGCTGGTGACAGCCGCGCCGGGGATCGAGGAGAGGAGCGTGCGGCGCAGCGAGTTGCCGAGGGTGTACCCGAAGCCGGGCTCGAGCGGCTCGATGACGAAGCGCGAGCGGTGCTCGGAGATCGGCTCCTCGGTCAGGGTGGGGCGCTGTGCAATGAGCACTGTGGGATTCCTTTCGGCGAAGTGTCCGCTATATGACACTTGGCGGTACGACGGGGCCGCATGGGCCCCGACGGGTCTGTTGAGTTGTGATCACGCGCACACACGTGCGCGATCGAACGACCAGGAATGGCCGCGGGCCCTGCCCGCCCTCGCCGGAACGGATCCGGTCAGGGGACGAGCAGGGCGCGGCCGGTTGCTCCTCGCGTCAGACGCGGCGGCGCTTGGGCGGGCGGCACCCGTTGTGCGCCTGCGGCGTGACGTCGTTGATCGAGCCGACCTCGAGGCCAGCGGCCTGGAGGGAACGGATCGCGGTCTCGCGACCCGAACCCGGGCCCTTCACGAAGACGTCGACCTTCTTGACGCCGTGCTCCTGCGCCTGACGCGCAGCGGACTCGGCAGCGAGCTGCGCCGCGAACGGCGTCGACTTGCGCGAACCCTTGAAGCCCACGGCACCCGAGGACGCCCAGCTGAGGACGGCACCCGACGGGTCGGTGATGCTGACGATCGTGTTGTTGAACGTGCTCTTGATGTGGGCCTGGCCCACAGCGACGTTCTTCTTCTCCTTGCGGCGCGGCTTGCGCGCGGCAGTCTTGGGGGTAGCCATCGGGGTCTCCTATCGAGCCTTCTTCTTGCCTGCCACGGTGCGCTTCGGTCCCTTGCGGGTACGAGCGTTGGTCTTGGTGCGCTGACCGCGCACCGGGAGACCACGACGGTGGCGGAGACCCTCGTAGCTGCCGATCTCGACCTTGCGTCGGATGTCGGCGGCGACCTCACGGCGGAGGTCACCCTCGACCTTGAAGTTGCCCTCGATGAAGTCACGGAGGGCGACGAGCTGGTCGTCGGTCAGGTCCTTGACGCGGATGTCACCGGAGATACCGGTCTCCGTCAGTGCCTGGACGGCGCGGGTACGGCCGACGCCGTAGATGTACGTGAGTGCGATCTCCACGCGCTTCTCGCGCGGGATGTCGACGCCTGCTAGACGTGCCATGTGATGGCTGCTCCTGTTGTCGATGGAGGTGTGGCGCAGTACCGGTGCTCGGGCCTCCGCCCCGAGGTGTCCCCCGGCCGTCGTGCGGTCGGGTTCTGGTACTGCGTTGTCGATCTTCAGTTGTGGGTCGTGCTCGAGCAGCCTGGTGTCCGAGGGACACCGTCGGCGCCGGTCACGCGCCCGGGACTAGCCCTGGCGCTGCTTGTGACGCGGGTTGCTCTTGCAGATCACCATGACGCGGCCCTTGCGGCGAATCACACGGCAGTGTTCGCAGATGGGCTTGACGCTGGGGTTGACCTTCATGGTTCTTTCCTCGTGCTCGCTGGCTTCGTGCTCGGCAGGATTGCCGTGCCGTTCCTTTCCAGCTCGCGGATCACTTGTAGCGGTAGACGATCCGGCCGCGGGTCAGGTCGTACGGGCTCAGCTCCACGATCACGCGGTCCTCGGGGAGGATGCGGATGTAGTGCTGGCGCATCTTCCCGGAGATGTGCGCGAGGACCTTGTGTCCGTTCGTCAGCTCAACGCGGAACATCGCGTTGGGCAGAGCTTCGAGCACCGAGCCTTCGATCTCGATGACGCCGTCTTTCTTGGCCATAGCCTCACTGTCGCTTGGTTGTGGAACAGGTGTGATCCCCGAACCGGTCTGCGGGTCGGTCGCCACACCCGAGAGGGCATGACACACCAAAGATCGATCTTATGTGGTAAACCCGCAATTGCCAAGTGGGGGCGCGGAACACCCCACGTCTGGGGCTTCCGGAGCAGTGTCTGAGCGTTCCACAGTGGTTTGACGGCGCGCTCCGGGCGCGCTCATGCGTGCGAACCGTAGTTTTGCTCCGCAGCCACGTCCGCCGCGCCAGCAGCCAACGCGACGGACCACCGAACGGAGAACACGTGCCCGACGCCACACGACGCCCCTTCGCCAGTCACGGCAAGCAGGCCCGTCGCCGGGGTTGGGGCACGCTCGTCACCGTCGTGGCGTCCGCCGTCGCCGTCCTGCTCGTCAGCGGCACGAGCGTCGCCGCGATCGCCGGCGCACAGCTGTCGTCCGCTCCCCGGACCGTCGCGCTCAGCACCGACGACCAGAGCACCGCGAAGACCGCCGACATCTCGGCGATCAAGGGCGGGGCGAACATCCTGCTCATCGGCAGCGACACCCGTGTCGGCCAGTTCGACTCCGACGAGGACGTCGAGGGCGCTCGCAACGACGTCACGATGCTCATCCACATCTCAGCCGACCACCAGCAGCTCACCGCGGTCAGCTTCCCCCGTGACCTGATGGTCCCGATCCCGGCGTGCACGAACCCCGCGACCGGCACGACCTACCCCGCCGCGACGTCGGCGATGTTCAACACCGCACTCGGCAACGGTGGTGTCTCCTGCGTCGTGGACACGGTCGAGAACCTGACCGGCCTGAGCATCCCCTACGCCGGCCTGATCACCTTCGACGGTGTCATCGAGATGTCGAACGCCCTGGGCGGCGTCGACGTCTGCGTCGCCCAGCCGATCGACGACACGTTCACCGGCCTGCACCTGACGAAGGGCTCGCACTCGCTCCAGGGCACGGACGCCCTGGCCTTCCTGCGCAGCCGCCACGGTGTCGGTGACGGCAGCGACCTGGCCCGGATCAGCTCGCAGCAGGTGTTCCTCTCGGCGCTGCTCCGCAAGGTCACCTCGGACGGCACCCTCTCGAACCCCATCACGCTCTACAAGCTGGCCGGCGCCGCGCTGTCCAACATGACGCTCTCCGACGGGCTGGCGCAGACCGGGACACTGGTCAAGCTCGCCGCCGCCCTGCGTGGGATGAGCACGGCCAACATGCTCTTCGTGCAGTACCCCGTCGTCGACGACCCCGCCGACAACGCGCGCGTGGTCGTCGACCAGGAGACCGCGCACACGCTCAACGTGGCGCTGCAGAACGACGTCCGGTCCTCGCTGAGCGACTCGAGCACCGGCCGGGCGTCCGAGGAGTCGACGTCGAGCGGCGGATCGTCGGGCACGACCGGGTCGTCGGGGTCGTCGGGGTCGTCGGGATCGTCGGGAACGTCGACTGGCGGTTCGTCGCCTGCCGGCACCCCCGCACCCTCGTCGAGCGCAACGGCCACCCGGACGCCTGCCGCGTCGGCGACACCGCTGCCCTCGTCGATCACCGGGCAGAGTGCCTCGGAGCAGACCTGCTCCGTCGGCAACTGACGGCCGCCGCCGTCGGTCGCCCACCCGCACGGTCCGCCTGACGCGCCCTGAGCGCGCGCCGCACACACGGGGACCCGGCGGGGCGGACCCGGGCCGCGCCTCCAGGTCGTCAGGCCGTCAGGCCGTCAGGCCCAGCCCTGGAGGCCCGCCCTACGGGATCGGGACGGGCGTCACGCCCAGCGGGGCCAGGCCCCGTGCGCCGCCGTCGGCGGCGGTGAGCACCCAGATGCCGGACGCGTGCACCGCGACGCTGTGCTCCCAGTGGGCGGCGTCCTTGCCGTCCAGCGTGCGGACCGTCCAGTCGTCGTCGTCCGTCGAGCTGTCGATCGACCCGGCCGTGACCATGGGCTCGATGGCGACCACCAGGCCGGGCTTGACGGCCGGACCGGCGCCACGGACGCGGTAGTTGAAGACGGGTGGTTCCTCGTGCATCGACCGGCCGATGCCGTGGCCGGTGTAGTCCTCGACGATGCCCCACGAACCGGTCTCGTCGATCGCGTCCTCGACCGCCGAGCCGACCTCGTGCAGGTTCTTGGCGCTGGCCAGTGCTGCGATGCCGTGCCAGAGCGACCGCTCCGTCGTGTCGCAGAGCGCCTGCCGAGCCACCGTGACCGTCTCGTCGCCACCGGGGACGACGGTCGTGAAGGCGCTGTCGCCGTTCCAACCGTCGACCTCGGCACCGGCGTCGACCGACACGATGTCACCGGGCGCGAGCACGCGGTCGCCGGGGATCCCGTGCACGATCTCGTCGTTCACCGAGACGCACAAGGTGTGGCGGTAGCCGGGGACGAGCTGGAAGTTCGGGATGCCGCCGCCGTCGCGGATCGTGCGCTCCGCGATCACGTCGAGCGCACCGGTGGTGACGCCGGGACGGATCGCTGCACGGACGGCGTCCAGCGCCTCAGCCGTCAGCAGCCCCGGGCGGACCATCGCCCGGAGCTCGTCCGGGGTCTTGTAGATCGAGGGCTTCCGGAACCGCACCACGCTGGTCAGACGGCCGCGGCGAGCCCGCGACCCGACAGTGCGGTCTGGATCCGGTCGCCGACCTCGTCGATGCCGCCGAGGCCGTCGACGTCGACCACCAGGCCACGCTCGCCGTACGCCGCCACGATGGGCGCCGTCTGCTCGGCGTAGACCTGCTGACGACGACGGATCGTCTCCTCGTTGTCGTCGCTGCGGCCCTGGTCCTCAGCACGCTTCAGCAGGCGACCGACGAGCTCGTCCTGGTCCGCGACGAGCTGCACGACGGCGTCGATCCCGGTGCCCTGCTCAGCGAGCAGTGCGTCGAGGTACTCGACCTGGCCGACAGTCCGGGGGTAGCCGTCGAGCAGGAACCCGTTCTCGGCGTCCGGCTCCTGCAGACGGGACTTGACGAGCTCGTTCGTGAGCGAGTCCGGCACGTAGTCGCCGGCGTCCATGATCGCCTTCGCCTGGACGCCGAGGGGCGTGCCCTCTGCCACGTTCTTGCGGAAGATGTCCCCGGTCGAGATGGCGGGGATCCCGAAGGACTCGGCGATGCGGCCGGCCTGGGTGCCCTTCCCGGCTCCGGGAGGTCCGACGATGATGAGACGTGCGCTCAACGGAGAAGCCCTTCGTAGTGACGCTGCTGCAGCTGGGAGTCGATCTGCTTCACGGTCTCGAGACCGACACCCACGATGATGAGGATGCTCGCGCCACCGAACGGGAAGTTCTGGTTCGCGCCGAACAGCGCCAGTGCTGCCAGCGGGATGAGCGCGATGAGACCGAGGTAGAGCGAGCCGGGCAGCGTCACCCGGGTGAGGACGTAGTCGAGGTACTCGGCGGTCGGACGCCCGGCACGGATGCCGGGGATGAACCCGCCGTACTTCTTCATGTTGTCGGCGACCTCTTCGGGGTTGAAGGTGATCGCCACGTAGAAGTACGTGAACCCGACGATGAGCAGGAAGTACAGGACCATGTAGAACCAGTTGTCACCCGAGGTCAGGTTGTTCTGGACCCACGTCACCCACGCGGCCGGCTCGGAGCCGTCGGAGGGCTGGTTGAACTGCGCGACCAGGGCCGGCAGGTACAGCAGCGACGAGGCGAAGATGACGGGCACGACGCCGGCCATGTTCACCTTGATCGGGATGTACGTGTTGTTGCCGCCGTACGTCCGCCGCCCGACCATGCGCTTGGCGTACTGCACGGGGATCCGGCGCTGTGACTGCTCCACGAACACGACGGCCATCATGATCACGAGTCCGACGAGGATCACGAACAGGAAGAGTTCGAAGGACTGCGACTGCTCGATCGCCCAGAGCGCCGACGGGAACTGCGCCGCGATCGACGTGAAGATCAGGAGCGACATCCCGTTGCCGATGCCGCGCTCGGTGACGAGCTCGCCCATCCACATGATGATGCCGGTGCCGGCGGTCAGCGTGACGACCATCAGCATGATGGCGTACCAGCTGTCGTTCGAGATGATCGACGTGCAGGAGGCGGAGGCGTTGGTGCCGAACAGGGCGCCGGAACGAGCGACCGTGATCAGGGTCGTGGACTGCAGGACGCCCAGCGCGATCGTGAGGTACCGCGTGTACTGCGTCAGCTTCGCCTGGCCCGACTGGCCCTCCTTGTAGAGGGTGTCGAAGTGCGGGATGACCACGCGCAGCAGCTGCACGATGATCGACGACGTGATGTACGGCATGATGCCGAGCGCGAAGACCGAGAGCTTCAGCAGCGCGCCGCCGGAGAAGAGGTTGATCAGGTCGTAGAGGCCGCCGGAGGACGACGCGCTGGCGAGACAGCTCTGCACAGCGGTGTAGTCGACGAACGGTGCCGGGATGTACGACCCGAGACGGAACAGCGCGATGATCGCGAGGGTGAAGCCGATCTTCTTGCGAAGATCAGGGGTGCGCATGATGCGCGCGACCGCTCTGAACACGATGACTCCGAACTTGTGGGACCGGGGCCGTCGATCGCGGCCGGACCGGTTTCGGTCGGCAGGGCCGACCCGGCTGGCGGATGCCGGCCACTGTCAAGGAAACCGTAACGGCGGCCCGTGCGCAAACGCACGGGCCGCCGACGGGGGTTACTGGGAGACGGTGCCGCCAGCAGCCACGATCTTCTCGGCGGCGGACGCCGAGACCTTGTCGACCGCGACCGTGATCTTCACGGTGATGTCACCCTGACCGAGAACCTTGACCTTCTCGTTCTTGCGGACGGCGCCCTTGGCGACCAGGCCCGCAACGGTGACGTCGCCACCATCGGGGTAGAGCTCCGAGATCTTGTCCAGGTTCACGACCTGGTACTCGACCCGGAACGGGTTCTTGAACCCGCGGAGCTTCGGGGTGCGCATGTGCAGCGGCATCTGCCCACCCTCGAAGCCGACCCGGACCTGGTAACGGGCCTTCGTGCCCTTGGTACCACGCCCAGCGGTCTTGCCCTTCGAGCCCTCACCGCGACCCACACGGGTGCGGTCCTTCTTGGCGCCCTCTGCGGGACGGAGGTGGTGCAGCTTCAGCACCTGCACGCGCTCGTTCTTCTCGTCGCTCATGCGTCGACCTCCTCGACCTTCACGAGGTGCGCCACCGTCGCGATGTACCCGCGGTTCTGGGAGTTGTCCTCACGCTCGACCGAACGGCCGATGCGCTTGAGGCCCAGGCTGCGCAGGGTGTCGCGCTGGTACTGCTTCTCGCTGATAACGGACTTGATCTGCGTGATCTTCAGCATCGCCATCACGCACCTGCCTTCTCGGTCGCGGCACGCAGGGCTGCGGCCTCGGCCTGGAGCAGACGGGCCGGGACGACCCGCTCGACGTCGAGGCCACGACGGCTCGCGACGGCGCGGGGCTCCTCGAGCTGCTTCAGAGCCTCGACGGTCGCGTGCACGATGTTGATGGTGTTCGACGAGCCGAGCGACTTGCTCAGCACGTCGTGGATGCCGGCGCACTCGAGCACGGCGCGGACCGGACCACCGGCGATGACACCGGTACCGGGGCCTGCCGGACGCAGGAGGACGACGCCAGCGGCGGCTTCACCCTGCACCGGGTGCGGGATCGTGTTGCCGACGCGGGGGACGCGGAAGAAGTTCTTCTTCGCCTCTTCGACGCCCTTGGAGATCGCCGTGGGGACCTCCTTGGCCTTGCCGTAGCCGACGCCCACGAGGCCGTTGCCGTCGCCGACGACGACGAGCGCCGTGAAGCTGAAGCGACGACCACCCTTGACGACCTTCGACACGCGGTTGATGGTCACCACGCGCTCGAGGAACTGGCTGTCGCCACCGCGGTTGTTGCGGTCACGGCCCTGCTGACGGTCACGACCGCCACCACGACGGCCACGGTTGTCAGCGGAGTCGCGGTTGTTGGACGCGGAACCCGCGGCGGTCTCGACCGGACGCTCGGCGACGGCAGGTGCCTCCGCCTCCTTGCCGGTCTTGGCGCCCTCGGCAGGTGCCTCGGCGGTCGCATCGGTGGCCGTGGCCTCCGTGCTCGCCTCGGTGGCCTCCGTGGTCTCGACTGCCTCGGTCTCCGTGGCCTCGACGGCCTCGGTCTTGGCGTCTTCGTTGGTGTTCGCGTTGTCGCTCACAGGTTCAGCCCTCCTTCACGGGCACCATCGGCGATCGCGGCGACGCGACCGGCGTACTTGCTGCCACCGCGGTCGAAGACCACGGCCTCGACGCCAGCCGACTTCGCGCGCTCGGCGAGGAGCTCACCGACGCGACGGGCCTTGGCGGTCTTGTCGCCGTCGAACGAGCGGAGGTCTGCCTCCATCGTCGAGGCGCTGGCGAGGGTGTGACCCTTCGCGTCGTCGATGACCTGCACGAACACGTGACGCGACGAGCGGGTGACGGCGAGACGGGGACGAGCCTCGGTGCCGGTGATCTTCTTGCGGAGACGGTTGTGACGACGCGCCTTGGCGGCCGCCTTGCTCTTGCCTCGTGTCTTGAGGAGTCCCATGATCACTTACCTGACTTTCCGGCCTTGCGGCGCACGTTCTCGCCGGCGTAACGGACACCCTTGCCCTTGTAGGGCTCGGGCTTCCGGAGCTTCCGGATGTTCGCGGCGACCTCGCCGACAGCCTGCTTGTCGATACCGGCGACGGTGACCTTGTTGTTGCCCTCCACCGCGAAGCTGATGCCCGCCGGCGGCTCGACCGTGATCGAGTGGGAGTACCCGAGCGCGAACTCGAGGTTCGAGCCCTTGGCCGCGACACGGTAACCGGTGCCGACGACCTCGAGGCCCTTGGTGTAGCCCTGGGTCACGCCGATGATGTTGTTGGCGATGAGGGTCCGGGTCAGTCCGTGGAGCGAACGCGACTCGCGCTCGTCGTCCGGACGGGTGACGAGGACCTGGTTCTCCTCGACCTTGGCCTGGATGGGCTCCGCGATGACGAGCGCGAGCTCGCCCTTCGGGCCCTTGACCGCCACGTTCTGACCGTCAACGGAGACGGTGACGCCGGCGGGGATGTCGATGGGGAGACGTCCGATTCGTGACATTGTCGATCACCACACGTAGGCGAGGACTTCCCCACCCACGCCCTTCTGCTCGGCTTCGCGGTCGGTCAGGAGGCCGGAGGAGGTCGAGAGGATCGCCACACCGAGGCCACCGAGGACCTGGGGGATCTCCGTCGACTTCGCGTAGACCCGGAGGCCCGGCTTCGAGACGCGCTTGATGCCGGCGATCGAACGCTCGCGCTCGGGGCCGTACTTCAGGTCGATGGTGAGGGTCTGCCCGACTCGGGCGTCCTCCACCTTCCACTCGCTGATGTAGCCCTCACGCTTGAGGATGTCGGCGATGTTCTTCTTGAGCTTGGAGCTCGGGAGCGCGACTGCGTCGTGGTGCGCGGAGTTCGCGTTCCGCAATCTGGTCAGCATGTCTGCGACCGGATCGGTCATCGTCATGATGTTCGTCCATTTCTCGCCTGGTTTCGACACCCGTTCCACGAATGCCGACCTGAGCGATCGAGTGATCCCGGGGCGGTTCCCCGAGATCGGTGTGTTCGTGCGTGCGGGCCGGAGGACGTGAATCCTCCGGCCCGCACTGCTCGAAGTAGCTTAGACCGTCTGCTCGTTGGAGCGGAACGGGAACCCGAGCTGCCGGAGCAGCGCGCGTCCCTCGTCGTCCGTCTTCGCGGTGGTCACGACAGTGATGTCGAAGCCGCGGACACGGTCGATGCGGTCCTGGTCGATCTCGTGGAACACGGACTGCTCCGTGAGACCGAACGTGTAGTTGCCGTTGCCGTCGAACTGCTTGTCGCTGAGACCGCGGAAGTCGCGGATGCGGGGCAGTGCGAGCGTGACCAGGCGGTCGAGGAACTCCCACGCGCGGTCACCACGGAGGGTGACGTGCGCGCCGATGGCCTGACCCTCGCGCAGCTTGAACTGTGCGATGGACTTGCGGGCGATGTTCACCTGGGGCTTCTGACCCGTGATCGCCGTGAGGTCCTTGATGGCCCCCTCGATGATCTTCGAGTCGCGAGCTGCCTCACCGACACCGGTGTTCACGACGACCTTGACCAGGCCGGGGACCTGGTTGACGTTCGCGTAACCGAACTGCTCGGTGAGGGCCGTCTTGATCTCGGCCAGGTACTTCTGCTTGAGGCGCGGCTGGATCTTGCCAGCGGGCGCAGCAGTCGTGTCAGTCATCAGAGCTTCTCACCAGACTTCTTCGCGTAGCGGACACGGACGGTCTTCTTGACGCCGTCCTTCTCCACCTCTTCGGTGCGGAAACCGACACGCGTCGGCTTCTTCGTCTTCGGGTCGACGAGCGCGACGTTCGAGACGTGGATCGAGGCTTCGTGCTGCTCGATGCCACCGGTCTTCGAACCACGCTGCGTCTGGCCGACGCGGACGTGCTTCGTGACGAAGTTCACGCCCTCGACGACGACGCGGTTCTTGTCCTTGAGGACCTCGATGACCTTGCCCTGCTTGCCACGGTCGCCGCCACGCTCCTGCGTCGCGCCCGTGATGACCTGGACGAGGTCACCCTTCTTGATGTTCGCCATGGCTTACAGCACCTCCGGCGCGAGCGAGATGATCTTCATGAACTTCTTGTCACGGAGCTCGCGACCGACCGGACCGAAGATGCGCGTACCGCGCGGGTCGCCGTCGGCCTTGAGGATCACTGCCGCGTTCTCGTCGAACTTGATGTAGGAGCCGTCCTGACGACGGGTCTCCTTCTTGGTGCGAACGATGACGGCCTTGACGACGTCACCCTTCTTCACGTTGCCGCCGGGGATGGCGTCCTTCACCGTGGCGACGATGACGTCACCGAGGCCGGCGTAGCGACGACCCGAGCCACCGAGCACGCGGATGGTCAAGATCTCCTTGGCACCCGTGTTGTCGGCGACCTTCAGGCGGGATTCCTGCTGAATCACTGCTGTCTCCTATTCCGAAGCAGGCCGAGGCCTACTTGGCCTTCTCGAGGATCTCGACCAGGCGCCAGCGCTTGGACGCGCTGAGGGGACGGGTCTCGCTGATCACGACGAGGTCGCCGACACCAGCGGTGCCGAGCTCGTCGTGGGCCTTCACCTTGGACGTACGACGGATGATCTTGCCGTAGAGCGCGTGCTTCACGCGGTCCTCGACCTCGACCACGATGGTCTTGTCCATCTTGTCGCTCGTCACGTAGCCGCGACGCGTCTTGCGGTAGCCGCGAGTGAGGGCGGCGGAGTTCTTCTCTTCGTTCGCCATTACTTCTCCTCGGCGGTCTCGGCCTCGGTCGACTCGGCCGGCTTGTCAGCCTTCTTCGTCGTCTTCTTGGCCTTGGGGGCGGTCTCGACGGGCGCGGGAGTGGCACGGATGCCGAGCTCGCGCTCGCGGAGGACGGTGTAGATGCGGGCGATGTCGCGCTTGACGGCACGGAGACGACCGTGGCTCTCCAGCTGGCCGGTGGCCGACTGGAAGCGGAGGTTGAAGAGCTCCTCCTTGGCCTTCTTCAGCTCGTCAGCGAGACGCTCGTTCTCGAACGTGTCGAGCTCCGTCGGACGGAGCTCCTTGGAACCGATCGCCATTATGCGTCGCCCTCCTCGCGCTTGATGATGCGTGCCTTGAGGGGCAGCTTGTGGATTGCACGAGTCAACGCCTCGCGGGCGATCTCCTCGCTGACGCCGGAGAGCTCGAAGAGCACCCGGCCCGGCTTCACGTTCGCGACCCACCACTCGGGCGAGCCCTTACCGGAACCCATGCGGGTCTCGGCGGGCTTCTTGGTCAGCGGACGGTCCGGGTAGATGTTGATCCAGACCTTGCCACCACGCTTGATGTGACGCGTCATGGCGATACGAGCGGACTCGATCTGACGGTTGGTCACGTACGCCGGGGTGAGGGCCTGGATGCCGTAGTCGCCGAAGCTGACCTTGGTACCACCGGTTGCCTGACCCGAACGCTTCGGGTGGTGCTGCTTGCGGTGCTTGACTCGACGGGGAATAAGCATGGTTACGCCTCAACTCCTGCGCCGGCCGGCGCGTCCTGCGGGGCCTGCTGCGGGCGACGGTCACCGCGGTCGCCGCCACGACGGTCGCCGCCACGGTCTCCACGCTCACCGCGCGGGCCGCCACGACGCTCGGGGCGCGACGAACGCTGGTTCGCCTGCTCGCGAGCGAGCTCCTTGTTCGTGATGTCGCCCTTGTAGATCCAGACCTTCACGCCGATGCGGCCGAACGTGGTCCGGGCCTCGTAGAAGCCGTAGTCGATGTTCGCGCGGAGCGTGTGCAGCGGCACACGGCCTTCGCGGTAGAACTCCGAACGCGACATCTCGGCGCCGCCGAGACGACCCGACACCTGGATGCGGACACCCTTGGCGCCGGCGCGCTGTGCACCCTGCAGGCCCTTGCGCATGGCGCGACGGAACGCGACACGAGCGGAGAGCTGCTCGGCGATGCCCTGCGCGACGAGCTGGGCCTCGGTCTCGGGGTTCTTGACCTCGAGGATGTTCAGCTGGATCTGCTTCTTGGTGAGCTTCTCGAGCTCACCGCGAACGCGCTCCGCCTCGGCGCCGCGGCGGCCGATGACGATGCCCGGACGAGCCGTGTGGATGTCCACGCGGACACGGTCACGGGTGCGCTCGAGCTCGATGCGTGCGACACCGGCGCGGTCGAGGGTCTTCTTCAGGTACTCGCGCACCTTGATGTCCTCGGCCACGTAGTCGGCGTAGCGCTGACCGGCCTTCTTGCTGTCGGTGAACCAGTGCGAGACGTGGTCCGTCGTGATCCCGAGACGGAAACCGTACGGGTTGACCTTCTGGCCCATTAGTTGCTCGCCTTCTTGCTCGTCGCGGCAGCCTCGACCTCGTCCGGCGTCGCGAGGACGACCGTGATGTGGCTGGTGCGCTTGTTGATGCGGAAGGCGCGGCCCTGGGCGCGCGGCTGGAACCGCTTCAGGGTCGTGCCCTCGTCGACGAAGACGCGGCTCACGTAGAGGTCGCGCTCGTCGAGGAAGCTGTTCGTCGAGTCCGCCTTGACCCGTGCGTTCGCGATCGCCGAGGCGACCAGCTTGTACACGGGCTCCGAAGCGCCCTGGGGGGCGAACTTCAGGATGGCGAGGGCCTCGTGGGCCTGCTTGCCGCGGATCAGCTCGATGACGCGACGGGCCTTCTGAGGCGTGACGCGGATGTGTCGCACGCGTGCGATCGACTCCACCATTTCGTTCCTCCTCTGCGTCGCCGCCTCAGCGGCGACGGCCCTTCTTGTCGTCCTTCACGTGACCACGGAAGGTGCGGGTCGGCGCGAACTCGCCGAGCTTGTGACCGACCATCGACTCGGTGACGAACACCGGGATGTGCTTGCGGCCGTCGTGGACGGCGATCGTGTGCCCGAGCATGTTCGGGACGATCATCGACCGACGCGACCACGTACGGATCACGTTCTTGGTGTTGGCCTCGTTCTGCGTGACGACCTTGCGGAGCAGGTGCTCGTCGACGAAGGGGCCCTTCTTCAGACTGCGTGGCATCTTCTGAACTCCTACTTGCGCTTCTTGCCGGCGTTACGGCGACGGACGATGAGCTTGTCGCTCGGCTTGTTCGGCTTGCGCGTACGGCCCTCGGACTGGCCCCAGGGGCTGACCGGGTGACGACCACCGGACGTCTTGCCCTCACCACCACCGTGCGGGTGGTCGACCGGGTTCATGGCGACACCACGAACGGTCGGGCGGACGCCCTTCCAGCGCATGCGGCCGGCCTTACCCCAGTTGATGTTCGACTGCTCGGCGTTGCCGACCTCGCCGATCGTGGCGCGGCAGCGTGCGTCGACGTTGCGGACCTCGCCCGACGGCAGACGGAGCTGCGCGTAGGGGCCGTCCTTGGCGACGAGACGCACCGAGGCGCCGGCGGAGCGGGCCATCTTGGCGCCGCCACCGGGGCGGAGCTCGATGGCGTGCACGACGGTACCCACGGGGATGTTGCGCAGCGGCAGGTTGTTGCCGGGCTTGATGTCGGCGCCGGGGCCCTGCTCGACGACGTCGCCCTGCTTCAGCTTGTTCGGCGCGATGATGTACCGCTTCGTGCCGTCCACGTAGTGCAGGAGCGCGATGCGCGCAGTGCGGTTGGGGTCGTACTCGATGTGAGCGACCTTGGCGTCGACGCCGTCCTTGTCGGAGCGACGGAAGTCGATCACGCGGTACTGGCGCTTGTGGCCACCACCGATGTGACGCGTGGTGATACGGCCGGAGCTGTTGCGACCACCGGTCTTCGGCAGCGGACGAAGCAGTGACTTCTCCGGAGTCGAACGGGTGATCTCAGCGAAGTCGGCGACCGACGAGCCGCGACGACCGGGGGTCGTCGGCTTGTAGTTACGAATAGCCATGATTTATCCCTCTGGTCCTCAGCCGACAGCCGTGAAGATGTCGATCGAACCGGACTTGAGCGTCACGATGGCGCGCTTGGTGTCCTTGCGCTTGCCGAGACCGAACTTGGTGCGACGGGTCTTGCCCGGGCGGTTCAGCGTGTTGATGCTCGCGACCTTGACGTTGAAGATCTTCTCGATGGCGAGCTTGATCTCGGTCTTGTTCGAGCGGGGGTCCACGATGAACGTGTACTTGCCCTGGTCGATGAGCGCGTAGCTCTTCTCCGAGACGACCGGCGAGATGACGACGTCGCGCGGGTCCTTGTTGAAGCCGCTCATGCGGTGATCTCCTTCGCGGTCTTCGACGCGATGAAGGCGTCGAGGGCGCTCTTGCTGAAGACGACGGCGTCCGAACGCAGCACGTCGTAGGCGTTGAGCTGGCCGTACGAGAGCGCGTGGACGTTCGACAGGTTGCGGATCGACTTGAGCGTCAGCTCGTCGTCCGTCTCGAGCACGACGAGCACGTTCTTGACGGGCGCGACCTTCTCGAGGAGCGTGCGGGCGGTCTTGGTCGACGGCAGTTCAGCCGCGACGAAGCCCTCCACAGCGGAGATGCGGCCACCGCGGGCGCGGTCCGAGAGCGAGCCGAGCAGAGCAGCGGCGATCATCTTCTTCGGGGTGCGCTGCGAGTAGTCACGCGGGGTCGGTCCGTGGACGACGCCACCGCCGGTGTGCTCCGGAGCACGGACGGAACCCTGACGGGCGCGGCCGGTGCCCTTCTGCTTGAACGGCTTGCGACCGGCACCGCGGACTTCGCCGCGGTTCTTGGTCTTGTGGGTGCCCTGACGCGCGGCTGCGAGCTGCGCGGTGACGACCTGGTGGATCAGCGGGACGTTGGTCTCGACGTCGAAGAGAGCTGCGGGGAGCTCGACGGTGCCGGACTTGGCACCCGATGCGTCGAGGACGTCGATCGTGGTTGCGGTCGTGGTGGCCATGATCACTTACCCTTCACGGCGGTGCGGACGAAGACGGAGCGGCCACGAGCACCGGGGACGGCGCCCTTGACGAGCAGCAGACCCTTCTCGGCGTCGACGGCGTGCACCGTGAGGTTGAGGACGGTCACGCGGTCGCCACCCATACGACCGGCCATGCGCATGCCCTTGAAGACACGCGACGGGGTCGAGGAAGCACCGATCGAGCCGGGCTTGCGGTGGTTGCGGTGCGCACCGTGCGAGGCGCCGACGCCGTGGAAGCCGTGGCGCTTCATGACACCGGCGAAGCCCTTGCCCTTGGAGGTACCGACGACGTCGACCTTCTGGCCCGCCGTGAACGTGCTGTCCACGGTGAGCTCCTGGCCGAGCGTGTACTCAGCGGAGTCGTTGGTACGGATCTCGGTGAGGGTGCGACGCGGGGTCACGCCAGCGGCCTCGAAGTGGCCAGCGGCCGGCTTGTTGACCTTGCGCGGGTCGATGGCACCGGCGGCGATCTGGATCGCCTCGTAGCCGTCGCGCTCAGCGTTGCGGATCTGGGTGACCACGTTCGGGCCGACCTCGATCACGGTGACGGGGATGAACTTGTTGTTCTCGTCCCACACCTGGGTCATCCCGAGCTTCTTGCCGAGGAGGCCCTTGACGGTCTTGGTTGAGTTCGCCATTGGTCAGCCCCCTTACAGCTTGATCTCGATGTTGACGTCGGCCGGCAGGTCGAGTCGCATGAGCGAGTCCACGGCCTTCGGCGTCGGGTCGACGATGTCGATGACCCGCTTGTGCGTGCGCTTCTCGAAGTGCTCGCGCGAGTCCTTGTACTTGTGAGGGGAACGGATCACTGCGATCACGTTCTTCTCGGTGGGGAGCGGCACCGGGCCGACCACGGTTGCACCGGCACGGGTCACCGTGTCGACGATCTTCCGGGCCGACGTGTCGATGACCTCGTGGTCATACGACTTGAGCCGGATGCGGATCTTCTGTCCCGCCATGTGTCTCTTGTCCTCTCTGCGCCGCGCACCCTCTGGCCGCCTGACGCCGCTCGGTTCCGCATTCCTGCAGACCGTGCTGTTTTCCTGAACCAACCGGCCGCATCCACTGGGGATGACCGCTGTTCACCTGTCAACCTCGCGGGCGACCGTGGCCGTCCAGCGTGGGCAATCGACTGCCTCGTGCTCCGGGCGCAGCAGTGGTGCACCGCGTCCGTCACATCTCGGGGAGTCGTGTTCTGCTGCCTGCGGCCCAACCCAGCCCTGCTGAACAAGGGGGTTGTGCACTGCCAGAGCAGTGATCCTGTGGGCGTACACCCACGGGGAATTCGGAACCGGACAAGTCTCGCATAGCCCCGGCCCACGTGCAACCCGGGCGTGTCGCGAATTGCCGGGCGTGTCCCGCCGGCTCGCTTGCCCGGATCCACGGGGATCGGACGGTCTGGAGGCCCGGCTCGGCCCCGCAACGCAACGCACCCTCCGGACGTGGTCCGGAGGGTGCGTCGACACGGGTCAGGAGACCGTCACTCGGCGGTCACCGGGGGCACGAACCACGGCGGGAAGACGGCCACGCGGGGAGCGTGTCCGCCGTGGTCGGCGAGCACGGCGCGGACGGTCTGCCGGGCCTTGTCGTTCGGCACACCGATCACGGCCACCGAGGTGAACGGCACGCTCGGACCGGCGAGCAGCTCGAGGCCGTGCATCTCCGGGTCCGTGAAGTCGGTGCGACGGATCAGGTTCGTGCCGGCGTCGGGGCCGACGGCGAACCGGACGTCGTCGGCGTCGGCGTCCTGGTCCGCGACGATCACCGAGGCGCCGAACGCCGAGACCGGCACGACGAGCACCACGTAGTCGATCGCGCGGGTGCGACGGGCGGCATCGGACCAGCGTTCACCCTCGGCGCCCGTGCGGAGCTCGTCCCACCGCGTCGCGTCGGGCGACAGCGTGAACGGCACGTGCCCGGCGATCGAGGAACCGTCCGGTGCCTCGGCCTCGGCACGTGCGGCACGGGTGTCGGCGGAGCTGACGTCCACGACAGGCTCGGCCTGGTCGGCCGCCAGGATCGCGCCGGCGCCGACGATGCCGTCGAGGTTGTCGATGTGGGTGACGTGGTGGGCACGGAGCGCTGCGAACTCACGTGCCTCGGGCAGGTCGGCGGACGACGAACGGAGCGACGTCGGCGACCGGAGCGACGTGTTCGGCCCGGAGGCCGGCGGGTCGACGCGCAGGTTGGTGGTGATGCGGGTCCGGCGTGGTGCCGGGGTGGCTGGGATCTCCGACGCCTCGCGCTGCCGGGGTGCGCAGATGTCGCAGAGCTCGGTGGGGAAACCGTGGATGCACTCGTCGGTCACGACTGTTGTGGGTCCTTCCGTGCCGTGTGGGGTGGTCCGGCACGTCGACCAACGCTACGTCATCCGGACGGCCCCCGGGTCATTGTCGGTAGAGCAGTGCCCGGACCTCGGCCTCGGCGGACGCCAGGCGGTCCGGATCGATGGTCTCCCCGTGGTCGTACGCATCGAGCAGACGGGGGTCGATGTAGCTCTGTCGGCACACCGTCGGGGTGTTGCCGAGCTCGTCGCTCGCGGCCTTCACCGCGTGCGACACGGCCTTCTTCCGCTTGGCCTGGGATGACTGCGGCCCGGTCTTCGCCAGGTCGACCGCGGCCGCGACCGTCCCGTGCAGGGTCCGGAAGTCCTTCGCGGTGAACTCGTCGCCGGCACGTTCCTTCACGTAGGCGTTGATGTCCTCGGCGGAGAGCGGCTCCCACTCCGCCCCACGGCGCTCGCGGAACGACAGCAGACGCGCATTGGGTCCGCGACGCTTCATGCCGACGATGACCCGCGCCAGGTCGTGGTCGTGGATCGACGACGACCACTCCTGCCCGCTCTTGCCGGGGAAGTCGAGTTCGATGTCGTCGCCGGACACGTGGGCGTGCGCGCAGAGCAGCGTGGACAGCCCGCGGCTGCCGTGCTCGGTGGCGTACCGCTCGGACCCGACCCGGAGCGACCCCTGATCGAGCATCCGGAAGGCTGCGGCCAGCGCGCGCCGGCGGTCCGGTTCCGGCCGGCGGAGGTCCTGTGTGACACCGCGACGGGCGACCGGCAACGACTCCGCCAGCGCGAGCGCGCGGTCGTACTTGATCCGGTCCATCCGTTCACGCCACGACGGGTGGTACATGTACTGGCGACGGCCAGCACCGTCCGTGCCCGTGGCCAGGATGTGGCCGTTCGGGTACGGCGAGATCCAGACGTCGTCCCACGCCGGCGGGATCACGAACTCCTCGAGCCGACGGCGCTCGTCCGGATCGGTCACGGTCTTGCCGTCGGGGTCACGGAACGAGAAACCGCGTCCGGAACGGACGCGGTGGTAGCCGCGACCGGAGGTCGCGGATCTGCGGAGGCGGGTCACGTGCCCGAGCCAACTCCGTGAAGCCTGTGACGGGGCACGGGGCGGACAGGAGGCCCGTGGCCGACCCCGCCCCGTGCCTCCTGTCCGGCGCCCTGTACGGCGCGCCAGTGGCCGGGTACGACGAAGCGGGGCCGGACCCGAAGGCCCGACCCCGCTGTCGCAAGGAACCGGAGTTACTTGATGATCTTCTCGACCGTACCGGCGCCGACCGTACGACCACCCTCACGGATGGCGAAGCGGAGGCCCTCTTCCATGGCGATCGGCTGGATCAGCTCGACCGTCATGGCGACGGTGTCACCGGGCATGACCATCTCGGTGCCCTCGGGCAGCGTGATGACGCCGGTGACGTCCGTGGTGCGGAAGTAGAACTGCGGGCGGTAGTTCGCGTAGAACGGGTTGTGACGCCCACCCTCGTCCTTGGTCAGGATGTACGCGTTCGCCTGGAACTCGGTGTGCGGCGTGACCGAACCCGGCTTCACGACGACCTGGCCGCGCTCCACGTCCTCGCGCTTGAGGCCACGGATGAGCAGACCGGTGTTGTCACCGGCGACCGCGGAGTCGAGCAGCTTGCGGAACATCTCGATGCCCGTGACCGTGGTCTTCTGCGTCGCGCGGATGCCGACGATCTCGACCTCGGCGTTCAGGTTGAGCGTGCCACGCTCGACGCGACCGGTGACGACGGTGCCACGACCGGTGATCGTGAAGACGTCCTCGATCGGCATCAGGAACGGCTGGTCGGTGGCGCGCACCGGGTCCGGCACGTGCTCGTCGACCTGGGCCATGAGGTCCTGGACCGACTTGACCCACTTCTCGTCGCCCTCGAGCGCCTTGAGCGCCGAGACCTGCACGACGGGGGCGTCCTCGTCGAACTGCTGCGAGCCGAGGAGCTCGCGGACCTCGAGCTCGACGAGCTCCAGGATCTCCTCGTCGTCCACCATGTCGGACTTGTTCAGTGCGACGACGATGTAGGGGACGCCGACCTGGCGGGCGAGCAGGACGTGCTCACGCGTCTGGGGCATCGGGCCGTCGGTGGCGGCGACCACGAGGATCGCGCCGTCCATCTGTGCCGCACCCGTGATCATGTTCTTCACGTAGTCGGCGTGACCGGGGGCGTCGACGTGCGCGTAGTGACGCTTCTCGGTCTGGTACTCGACGTGCGAGATGTTGATCGTGATGCCGCGCTGGCGCTCCTCGGGAGCGTTGTCGATCTGCGCGAAGTCGCGGGCCTCGTTGAGGTCCGGGTACTGGTCGTGCAGAACCTTGGTGATCGCCGCCGTGAGCGTGGTCTTGCCGTGGTCGACGTGACCGATGGTTCCGATGTTGACGTGCGGCTTGGTGCGCTCGAACTTGGCCTTGGCCACTGTGGGTCCTCCTCAGGACTCGGAAGCGTCACCCCCGGCCGGCCCTGGATGGGCTCGGGACCGTTGGTGCGCGGTGTGTGTCTGTACTTTACTTGGTGGCGAGGGGCCCGTCGCCGGGCGCCCCCGCCTGTGGAGAAGCGCTGAGCGCTACTCCCCCGCGTTCTTCGCGATGATCTCCTCGGCGACCTTGGCCGGGACCTGGCTGTAGGTCTCGAAGGTCATCGAGTAGACCGCACGACCAGAGGTCTTCGACCGCAGGTCGCCGACGTAGCCGAACATCTCGGACAGCGGCACGCTCGCGCGGACCACCTTGACGCCCGAGGCGTCCTCCATCGAGGCGATCTGGCCACGACGGGAGTTCAGGTCACCGATGACGTCGCCCATGTACTCCTCAGGAGTACGGACCTCGACGGCCATGATCGGCTCGAGGATCGCCGGACCGGCCTTGCGAGCCGCTTCCTTGTAGGCGATCGAGCCGGCGATCTTGAACGCCATCTCGGACGAGTCGACGTCGTGCGCCGCGCCGTCCTTGAGGATGGCCTTCACGCCGACGGTCGGGTAGCCCGCGAGGATGCCGACCTGCATGGCGTCCTGGATACCGGCGTCGACCGACGGGATGTACTCGCGCGGGACACGGCCACCGGAGGTCGCGTTGACGAACTCGTAGACCTTCTCGCTCGTGACCTCCATCGGCTCGAGCGCGATCTGCACCTTCGCGAACTGACCGGAGCCACCGGTCTGCTTCTTGTGGGTGTAGTCGTAGCGCTCGACGATCTTGGTGAGCGTCTCGCGGTAGGCCACCTGGGGCTTGCCGACGCTCGCCTCGACGTGGAACTCGCGCTTCATGCGGTCGACGAGGATGTCGAGGTGGAGCTCGCCCATGCCCTTGATCGTCGTCTGACCGGTCTCGGCGTTGAGCTCGACGCGGAACGTCGGGTCCTCTTCGGCGAGCTTCTGGATGGCCGTGGAGAGCTTCTCCTGGTCAGCCTTCGTGTTCGGCTCGATGGCGACCTCGATGACCGGCTCCGGGAACGTCATCGACTCGAGGACGACCTGGTTGGTCGGGTCGCACAGGGTGTCACCGGTGGTGGTGTCCTTGAGGCCGATGACCGCGTAGATGTGGCCAGCGGTCACGTTGGCGACCGGGTTCTCCTTGTTGGAGTGCATCTGGAAGATCTTGCCGATGCGCTCCTTCTTGCCCTTGGTCGAGTTGATGACCTGGGCACCGGACTCGATCGAGCCGGAGTAGACGCGCACGTAGGTCAGACGACCGAAGAAGGGGTGCACCGCGACCTTGAACGCGAGCGCCGAGAACGGCTCGGTCGCGTCGGGCTTGCGGATGATCTCCTTCTCCTCGTCCTTGACGTCGTGGCCGATCATCGGCGGCACGTCGAGCGGGGACGGGAGGTAGTCGATGACGGCGTCGAGCATCGGCTGGACACCACGGTTCTTGAACGCGGAACCGCAGAGGACCGGGTAGAGCGTGCTGCTCACCGTGAGGGCACGGATCGCTGCCTTGATCTCGGCGACCGAGAAGTCGGTGTCGCCCTCGAGGTAGCGCTCCATGAGGACGTCGTCCGCCTCGGCCACGCGCTCGATGAGCTTCTCGCGGTACTCGGCGGCACGGTCCTGCAGGTCGGCCGGGATCTCTTCGATCTCGTACTTCGCGCCCATCGCGACGTCACCCTTGGCGTCGCCGCGCCAGGTGAGTGCACGCATCTGGACGAGGTCGACGACGCCTTCGAACGAGCTCTCGGAACCGATCGGCAGCTGGAGCACGAGGGGCTCCGCGCCGAGGCGGTTCACGATGGTGTCGACGGTGTAGTAGAAGTCGGCGCCCAGCTTGTCCATCTTGTTGACGAAGCAGATGCGCGGGACTTCGTACTTGTCGGCCTGACGCCAGACGGTCTCGGACTGGGGCTCGACGCCCTCTTTCCCGTCGAACACGGCGACGGCACCGTCGAGGACGCGGAGCGAACGCTCCACCTCGACCGTGAAGTCCACGTGACCGGGGGTGTCGATGATGTTGATCTGGTTGTTGTCCCAGAAGCAGGTCGTCGCGGCCGACGTGATCGTGATGCCGCGCTCCTGCTCCTGCGCCATCCAGTCCATCGTGGCAGCGCCGTCGTGGACCTCACCGATCTTGTGCGTGATGCCCGTGTAGAACAGGATGCGCTCGGTCGTCGTGGTCTTGCCGGCATCGATGTGCGCCATGATGCCGATGTTGCGGACCTTGTTCAGGTCGGTGAGCACGTCCTGTGCCACAGGGTTCCTCCGGAAGAGTTGTAGGAGAGGTTGGCGGCCGTCCGGGCGCCGGGGTTCTTGACCACCGGCGCCCGGACGGTGCCGGGACTACCAGCGGTAGTGGGCGAAGGCCTTGTTCGACTCGGCCATCTTGTGCGTGTCCTCGCGGCGCTTGACCGCGGCACCGAGGCCGTTGGACGCGTCGAGGATCTCGTTCATGAGACGCTCGGTCATCGTCTTCTCGCGACGGGCCTTGGCGTACGAGGTGAGCCAACGGAGCGCGAGGGTGTTCGCGCGGTGCGGCTTGACCTCGACCGGGACCTGGTAGGTCGAGCCACCGACACGGCGGCTGCGGACCTCGAGGGTCGGACGGACGTTGTCGAGCGCCTTCTTCAGCGTCACGACGGCGTCCTGCTGGTTCTTGGCGGAAACGCCCTCGAGTGCACCGTAGACGATGCGCTCAGCGAGGCCCTTCTTGCCGTCGAGCAGGATCTTGTTGACGAGCTGGCTGACGATCGGCGCACCGTAGACCGGGTCGGCGACGACGGGACGCTTGGGAGCGGGACCCTTACGAGGCATCTAACTCAACCCTTCTTCGCACCGTAGCGGCTGCGAGCCTGCTTACGGTTCTTGACTGCCTGGGTGTCCAGGGCGCCACGGATGATCTTGTACCGCACACCCGGGAGGTCCTTCACACGACCGCCGCGGACGAGCACCATCGAGTGCTCCTGGAGGTTGTGGCCCTCACCGGGGATGTAGGCCGTGACCTCGGTGCCGTTCGAGAGCTTGACACGAGCGACCTTGCGCAGTGCCGAGTTCGGCTTCTTGGGGGTGGTGGTGTAGACGCGGGTGCACACACCACGCTGCTGGGGGTTCGCCTTCAGGGCGGGCGCCTTGGTCTTGGTGACCTTCGGCGTACGACCCTTGCGAACCAGCTGCTGAATAGTAGGCAACTGTTCTCCTGGTTCTTCGCTCGTGCTCTCTGGCCGGCGCGTTCCGCCGGCTTCCTCGTCCCACGCTGATCACCGCCGGACGGCGGGTGTTCGAGTGGGGGACGGAGTGGTCCGGCTGGGCGATCCCGCTCGCCGGACTTTTCGGGCGCGCCCGAGGGCGCACACCCGGTAGAGACTACCCGCGGAACGGGACGAAATCAATCCGGGTCACCCCGGGAACCGACACCGTCATGAGCCGGTGTCGGACGAGCCGTTGCCCACCGCCGAGCGGAACGTCGCACCGTCGCTCGAGAAGCCGGTGACGTACCCGCTCGCGTTGACGTTGAGCGGCCCCGCGGACGCCGTTCCGGTGCCGGCGGCACCCGAGATGTCCGCCGTGTACTTCGCCCGCCCGAACGTGGTCGTCGTGATCAACCAGCCGTTCGTCGTCCAGCTGCCGACCCGGACCGTCGGCCGCGTCTCGAGCGTCCACTTCTGGTTCGTGTAGGTGTACGCGGGGTTCTGGCCGTACGCGTAGAAGCTGCAGCCGGCCGGCGCGGCGTCGGTGGAGGCGATGCAGCCGTCCACCCAGTCGTCCACCGCTCGCTTGGCGGCCTGCTGCCCCGCGGTCGTGAGGGTGGTCGTCATCTGCACCGGGGTCGACGTCGTCCGGCCGAACCCGCTGACGTCCGCCGATCCACCACGTGCCGTGGTCCACTTGCCGCCGTCGAAGGCGACGTCGTAGGTACCGGGCAGCGCGCGGAGGCTCACCGTGCCGTCCTTCGCGGTCCGCACGTTCCGGCCTGCGACCGTGACCGACGCACCGGACGGTCCGCGCACGGCGACGTCGACCGAGCCGAGCTCGGGGGCCTGGAGCTCCCAGACCGGGAACACACCCCAGTCGGTCCCGGTCTTGTCGAGCGTGAAGGTCGCGGCGACGTCCTGGCCACCCTGGCGCAGGTACGCCCGGACGGTCGCGGTGTCGCCGTCCGTCCGCGTCGCGGCGACGCGGTACCCGGTGACCTTGTCCGATGCCTTCGCGTAGGCGGCGTCACCGAGCAGCACGTCGGACTTCCCACGTTCGATGCCCGCGTCGTCGAGGGCGTCGGCCACGCGTCCGGCCGTCAGGTCGTCGAGGAACGCCCGCACGGGGCGGTCGGCCGAGTGCGAGGCGGAACCGACCGAGTACCCGACGACCCCGGCGACGAGCAGCAGGACGACGGCGGTGCCACCCGAGATGATCCCGATGAGCGGCCCGCGGCGGAGCTTCCGGCGGGGACGCTGCGGCACCGGCCCGGGCGCTCCGGCGAAGCCGGCGCCGGGCGCTCCGGCGAAACCGGCGCCGGGACCGACCGCAGGACCAGGGCCGACCGTCTGGCCGGCTGCGGCGGACGTGCCGTCGGTGCCACGGATCGATGCCACCGGCGGGACGGCACCCCAGCCGCCCTGCTGGTCCGGATCCTGCGCGTGCTGGTCGCTCATCGTTCCCCCGTTTGGTGTGCGTCGTGCTGTCCGAAGACTACCGCTCGGCGGGTCCCTCGCCCGCGTTCGTCCGGTTGTGCCCGGAGAGCCCGCCCGACCCGTCCGCACCGCTGGTCGCGTGCGTCCCGTCGGTCGCGACCGAGCCGCCCGCGGTCCGCGCCTGGTGGCGAGCCGTCGCGATCCCGCCGAGCACCGACAGGAGCGCCACCACGACGGAACCGACCACGAACGGGCCGAGGGCGTACCCCGCCGGGAAGACGAGGAGCTCGGTCGCGTCCGAGCGGACGAGTGCGTAGCCCACGGCTCCGACGCCGAGCATGACCAGGTAGACGGTCGCCGCCGCGACGAGGGCGGTCACCCCGGGGTTGCCGTCGCGGACACCCGCCGCGGTCGCCAGGAAGACGACCACCGCGCCGCCGACCACCATCGCAGGCCCGAGGTACGGGGTGGCGTCGGGCTGCGAGATGACCTCGACGTCGGCGAGCAGGGCTTCGAAGCCCGTGACGGCGATCACGAGCGCGATGAAGAGGATCGACGTCATCGTCGCGATCAGCCACCGGGACATGGGCCGATCGTATCGCCGACCGGCTGGTCAGCGAGCGGGTTCGGCGTGGTCCGTGTCGTCGGCGTGCGCACGGTCGGACTGCTCCTGCGCTGCGGCGACCAGGGCGAGCGCGATGGTCGCCGTGATGATCGGGACGGTCTCCGTCATCGGGGCGGGCGCCTCCGGCACCGTCGCGGGCACGAGATCCGACGTCGTCGGGCGGGTCGGGTCAGTCGCGTCCGTGGCGTCCGTCGCGTCCGCCAGGTCGACCCACTGGAGGCCCGTGGTCGCGTCCGTCTCGCCGGCCCCCTCCGGCTCGTGGTCGCGCAGCGCCGGCCCGATCACCGGCAGGACCCCGGTCGTGGCCGGGGGCTCCGCGTGCAGGACCGGCGGCTCGGCCGCAGCGGACCCGTCGCGCTTCGCCGCGCGACGCGCACGGAGCATCTTCACCAGGACGACGACGGCGACGATCGCCCAGATGCCGTTGACGATCGTCGAGGGGACGGCGTGGTGGGCGGCGACGTTGACGGCCACCGCGAGGCCGCCGACCAGGTTGAGCAACTGGTAGAGCGGACCGTTCGGGATCCTGCCCGTGGAGAACAAGATGTAACCAGCAAGGACGGTTACCGCCCCGAACCAACCGAGGAACTCCACGATTCCGACCAACACGCGCGACTCCGGGCACGACGAGGAACGGCCGATTCGAGCCGACCGTTCGAGAGGGGATGAGCAGCCGCGGACACGGCGCCGTGAGCATCGTAATCTCCGCGACGGGCGTCGCGGAAGTGATGTCGGCGTGGCGCGGCCGACACCGGTCCGTGCGGGTCGGATCAGCCCGCCGCGGTGCCGCCTGCGTCCGTCGTCACGTCCTTCGAGCGGAAGCGTCCGATCGACCAGAGCTGGCGGAGTGCGACCGCCACGGTGTTCGGTTCGAGCACCTCGCCCTGTTTCGTCGCGCCGACGGGTACCGGCACCTCGGCGAACCGCAGGATCGTCGGTCTCGCCCGGTCCGCGTCCTGCACCTCGACGGAACGGATCGCGGCGGCGCCGATGTCGACGCCGACGATGCTCTTCGACATGGGCGGTCCTTCCCCGTGACCGTCTTCGGGTCGGTCTGGTGGGGCAGCGCGTGACGAGGCGTCAGGTGAGTCCGAGCAGGCGCAGGTAGCCATCCCACGTGGGCGCACCGACGGCGATGCCGAGCCAGGCACCCGCGAGCATCCAGGGGCCGAACGGGATCCCGCTCCGGCGGCCCGCCCGGCGCACGGCCAGGAGGACGACTGCGAAGGTACCGCCGAGCAGGAACGCGGCGGAAGAACCCACTGCGAGGGGTCCCCATCCGAGGTACGCCAGCACGAGACCGAGCACGCCGGCGAGCTTCACGTCCCCGAGTCCCATCCCGCCGAGGACCGCCAGCGCGAGCAAGAGGTAGACACCGCCGAGGACGACGAGACCGACGATCCCGCGGACCGCGGCGCCCCAGTCCTCGGACACCGCCGATGCCACGAGCAGGAGCACGGGCAACACGATGTACGCCGGCAGCACGATCCGGTTCGGCAGGGTGTGGGTGTCGAGGTCGATGAGCGTCAACGAGATGCTGATCGCCATCAGGTACAGCAGTGCGACGAGCAGGATCGCAGCGTGGATCGCTCCGGGAAGACCGTCCGGTGCCGCCGACGTCGACCACGGTGCGAGGACCGAGAGCAGGGTCACCGCGACGAACAGGAGGCCCGTGGCGGCCTCGACGAGCGGGTATCGAGCCGAGATGGGCGCGTCGCAGTCACGGCACCGGGCACGCAGGAGGAGCCAGGACACCACCGGCACGTTGTCGCGCCCCCGGATCCCGTGGCCGCAGCCGGGGCAGGAGCTGGCCGGTGCGACGACCGACATCCCGGCGGGGATGCGGTGCACGTCGACGTTCAGGAACGACCCGATCGCGAGACCGAGCAGACCGACCAACGCGGTGACGAGGGGCAGCGCCGAGGTGGACACGGTGCCGGTCACCTCCCCGTCGGGGTGCCGTCGGTGCGGTCTCGCTGCGGTCGTTCGGGTGCACATGTCGACCAGCCTCACCAACCGCGCACCGCTCCGTGGCCTCCGACCGGCAGTCGGTGGAGGACATCGGCGCGATGCCGCCTGTGGAGGAACACCGCGACGAACGACACCAGGTCGACACGGGCCGGACAGCGCGACGCAGCGGAATCCCTCTCGACGCGCGCCCCCGCCCGGGCACATGATGAGACATGGACATCACGAGCGTGACCGTGGGGCTGCCCGTCACCGACATCGAGGCGTCCTGCCTCTGGTACGGCGCGGTCTTCGAGCGCACTGAGCCGGACCTCGAACCCGAGGACGGCGTCGCCGAGTACGAGGTCGGCGGCATCTGGATCCAGCTCTACGTCGACGAACAGGCCGAGGAGAACCCGGTCAGCGTCCGCTTCGGCGTCGACGACGTCGCCGCGCAGCACGCACGGATCGGCGCGCTCGGCATCGACATCGGCCCCGTCGAGTGCGTCGACGGCGCGGTCGACTGGTTCGACGTCCGCGACCCCGACGGCAACGTGCTGAGCCTGTTCTCGCTGGTCGACGAGACCGGTCGCGGCTCCGGCCGCGACAACGGCGCGGGCCGCGCGCTCTAGCCGCGACCCCACGGCGGACGGGAGGCCCGTGACGGCCGGGCACCGTGCCTCCAGGCCGTCACGTGGTGACGACACGACGAAGGCCCCGCCTCCTTGCGGAGACGGGGCCTTCGTGGGATCACATCAGGCTCAGTTGTACGTGCCCGGCGTGAAGTCGT
Source organism: Curtobacterium sp. MEB011 (assembly GCF_030209655.1). NCBI lineage: Bacteria > Bacillati > Actinomycetota > Actinomycetes > Micrococcales > Microbacteriaceae > Curtobacterium > Curtobacterium sp. MEB011. The sequence goes on from NZ_JARVRN010000004.1 coordinate 217,196, forward strand.
CCGACGAGAAGCTGTCGAAGTCGACGAAGCTCAGGTCGGCGTCCGAGAACGACGAGTCGTCAGCGAAGATGCGGTTGGGGTACCGCTCCGCCTTCGCCTCTTCGGTCGCGTTCACGTCCACGTCACGGTACCGGCTGAGGCCCGTCCCGGCAGGGATGAGCTTACCGATGATGACGTTCTCCTTGAGGCCGACGAGGTGGTCCTGCTTGCCCTCCATGGCCGCCTGCGTGAGCACGCGGGTGGTCTCCTGGAAGGAAGCGGCGGACAGCCACGACTCGGTCGCGAGGGACGCCTTCGTGATGCCCATGACCTCCTGGCGAGCCGAGGCGGTCTTGCGACCCTCCTGCAGCGCCGCACGGTTCAGCGCGTTGTAGCGCGACCGGTCGACGAGCTCACCCGGCAGCAGGTCGGTGTCGCCGTGGTCGACGACGGTGACCTTGCGGAGCATCTGGCGGACGATGACCTCGATGTGCTTGTCGTGGATCGGCACACCCTGCGAGCCGTAGACGTCCTGCACACCGTTGACCAGGTGCTTCTGGACCTCTCGGACACCCTTGACCCGGAGGACTTCCTTCGGGTCGACGGTGCCGGCGATGAACTGCTCGCCGAGCTCGACGTGCTGGTTGTCCTCGATGAGGAGCGTCGCACGCTTGAGCACCGGGTAGATGAACGGCTCGTCGCCGTTGTCCGGCGTCAGGATGATCCGACGGCCCTTGTCCGTGTCCTCGACGACGACGCGGCCGGGGGCCTCGGCGATCGGGGACGCGCCCTTGGGCGTACGGGCCTCGAAGAGCTCCGTGACACGCGGCAGACCCTGGGTGATGTCGTCGGCCGAGGCCGAACCACCCGTGTGGAAGGTACGCATCGTCAGCTGGGTACCGGGCTCACCGATGGACTGCGCGGCGATGATGCCGACTGCCTCACCGATGTCGACCAGGTTGCCGGTGGCGAGCGAACGGCCGTAGCACTTCGCGCAGACACCGACGGCCGACTCGCAGGTCAGGACCGAGCGCACCTTGATGCTCTCGACACCGGCTGCCAGCAGCTTCTCGAGGAGCACGTCACCGACGTCCTCACCGGCCTCTGCAACGACCGTGCCCTTGGCGTCCACGGCCTCGGTGGCCAGGGTGCGGGAGTACACGGTGTTCTCGACGCGCGGGTCGCGGACGAGCTTGCCGTCGGCGTCCACGGTCGCGATCGGCAGCTCGAGGCCACGCGTCGTACCGCAGTCGTCCTCGCGGATGATGACGTCCTGGGAGACGTCGACGAGACGACGGGTCAGGTAGCCGGAGTCGGCCGTACGGAGCGCCGTGTCGGCCAGACCCTTGCGAGCACCGTGCGTGGCGATGAAGTACTCCGCCACGGTCAGGCCCTCGCGGTACGAGTTGATGATCGGGCGGGCGATGATCTCGCCCTTCGGGTTGTTCACCAGACCACGCATACCGGCGATGTTGCGGACCTGCAGCCAGTTACCACGAGCACCGGACGACACCATGCGGTTGATCGTGTTGTCGACGGGGAAGTTGTCCCGCATCTCCTGTGCGATCTCGTTGGTGGCCTCGGTCCAGATCTTGATCAGGTCGGCGCGACGCTCGGAGTCGGTGATCAGACCCTTGTCGAACTCGCCCTGCACCTTGGCGGCCTGGATCTCGTAGCCCGCGATGATCTCCTTCTTGCGAGGAGGCGTCACGACGTCCGACAGGGCGACGGTCACACCGGAGCGGGTGCCCCAGTAGAAGCCGGCGTCCTTGATCCGGTCCAGCGCAGCGGCCGTCTCGGTCTTGGAGTAGCGCTCGGCGAGGTCGTTGACGATCGCGGAGAGCACACCCTTGTCGGTGACCTTCTGGACGAACGGGTAGTTCGCCGGCAGGGTCTCGTTGAAGAGCGCACGGCCCAGGGTCGTCTCGAGCAGCAGCGTGTCGCCCTGCTCGTAGCCCTCGGGGGCTTCACCCTCGGCGAAGTGGACACCCGTCATGCGGATCTTCACCATCGCGTTGAGGTGCAGCGTGTGCTGGTCGTTCGCCAGGATCGCCTCGGCCACCGACGAGAACGCACGGCCCTCGCCCACGGCGCCCTCGCGGACGGTCGTGAGGTGGTGCAGACCGATGATCATGTCCTGTGCGGGCAGGGTCACCGGGCGGCCGTCGGACGGCTTCAGGATGTTGTTCGAGGCGAGCATCAGGATGCGTGCCTCGGCCTGGGCCTCGACCGACAGCGGCAGGTGCACGGCCATCTGGTCACCGTCGAAGTCCGCGTTGAACGCAGCACAGACGAGCGGGTGGAGCTGGATGGCCTTGCCCTCGACGAGCTGCGGCTCGAACGCCTGGATGCCCAGACGGTGCAGCGTCGGCGCACGGTTCAGCAGGACGGGGCGCTCGCGGATGATCTCCTCGAGCACGTCCCACACCTGCGGACGCGAACGCTCGACCATGCGCTTGGCCGACTTGATGTTCTGCGCGTGCGACAGGTCGATCAGGCGCTTGATGACGAACGGCTTGAAGAGCTCGAGCGCCATCTGCTTGGGCAGACCGCACTGGTGCAGCTTCAGCTGCGGGCCGACGATGATGACCGAACGGCCCGAGTAGTCGACACGCTTGCCGAGCAGGTTCTGGCGGAAACGACCCTGCTTGCCCTTGAGCATGTCGCTCAGGGACTTCAGGGCGCGGTTGCCGGTACCCGTGACCGGACGTCCACGACGACCGTTGTCGAACAGCGCGTCGACGGCTTCCTGCAGCATGCGCTTCTCGTTGTTCACGATGATCTCGGGAGCACCGAGGTCGAGCAGGCGGCGGAGACGGTTGTTGCGGTTGATCACACGACGGTAGAGGTCGTTGAGGTCCGACGTGGCGAACCGGCCACCGTCGAGCTGCACCATCGGGCGCAGCTCCGGCGGGATGACCGGCACGACGCCGAGCACCATCGCCGCCGGCGAGTTGCCGGTGGCGAGGAAGGAGCTGACGACGCGCAGACGCTTGATCGCACGGATCTTCTTCTGGCCCTTGCCCTCGGCGATCTGCAGACGCAGCGCCTCGGCCTCGGCGGCCAGGTCGAACGCCTCGAGCCGGAGCTTGATCGCCTCGGCGCCCATGTAGGCGTCGAAGTAGATCCCGAACCGGTCCTGGAGCTCGTGGAAGACGGCGTCCTCGGGCTTGAGGTCGCCCACCTTGAGGTTGCGGAAGTCCTCCCACACACGCTCGAGACGGGTGATGTCCTCGTCGAACGACTTGCGGACCTGGGACATCTCCTTCTCGGCGGTGTCCTTGGTGCGGCGCTTGACGTCGGCCTTCGCACCCTCTTCCTCAAGGGCTGCGAGGTCGTCCTCGAGCTTCTTGAGGCGGTCGGCGATGATCGAGTCGCGCTGGCCCTCGAGGGTCTTGATCTCGAGACGCATCTCGTTCTCGAGACCCGGCATGTCCGCGTGACGGCCCTCTTCATCGATGTCGATGATCATGTACGCCGCGAAGTAGATGACCTTCTCGAGGTCCTTCGGCGCCATGTCGAGGAGGTACCCGAGGCGCGACGGGACGCCCTTGAAGTACCAGATGTGCGTGACGGGGGCAGCGAGCTCGATGTGGCCCATGCGCTCACGACGGACCGAGGACTTGGTGACCTCGACGCCGCAGCGCTCGCAGACGATGCCCTTGAACCGGACACGCTTGTACTTGCCACAGGCGCACTCCCAGTCGCGGGAAGGACCGAAGATCTGCTCGCCGAACAGACCGTCCTTCTCGGGCTTCAGGGTGCGGTAGTTGATGGTCTCCGGCTTCTTGACCTCGCCGTACGACCACTGACGGATGTCCTCGGCGGTTGCGAGGCCGATCCGAATGGCGTCAAAGGAAGTTGCTTCGAGCAATGTTCTTCTCTCTTGCTGATTCAGGCTTCGATGTACGGGCGGGATCAGATGTCGTCGACGGAGGACGACTCGAACCGCGAGGAGATGTTGATGCCCAGCTCCTCCGCAGCGCGGAAGACCTCGTCATCGTTGTCGCGCAGGCTGACCGCCTGGCCGTCGGCCGAGAGGACCTCGACGTTCAGGCAGAGCGACTGCATCTCCTTCATGAGGACCTTGAAGGACTCGGGGATACCGGGCTCCTGGATGTTCTCGCCCTTGACGATCGCCTCGTAGACCTTCACGCGGCCGAGGATGTCGTCGGACTTGATCGTCAGGAGCTCCTGGAGGGCGTAAGCGGCGCCGTACGCTTCGAGCGCCCACACCTCCATCTCACCGAATCGCTGTCCACCGAACTGCGCCTTACCACCCAGCGGCTGCTGCGTGATCATCGAGTACGGACCGGTCGAACGCGCGTGGATCTTGTCGTCGACCAGGTGGTGCAGCTTGAGGATGTACATGTAGCCGACCGAGACGGGCTCCGGGAACGGCTCGCCGGAGCGGCCGTCGAAGAGCTGCGCCTTGCCGGACGAGCCGATCAGGCGCTCGCCGTCGCGGTTCGGGAGGGTCGAGTCGAGGAGGCCCTCGATCTCGCGCTCGTACGCACCGTCGAACACCGGGGTGGCGACCTTGGTGCCGGGCTCGGCGCTGTGCGCTGCCTCCGGCAGGTTCTCGGCCCACTCCTGGATGCCCTCGACGTTCCAGCCCTGCTTGGCGAGCCACCCGAGGTGGATCTCGAGCACCTGACCGAAGTTCATGCGGCCGGGGACGCCGAGCGGGTTGAGGACGATGTCGACGGGGGTGCCGTCGGCGAGGAACGGCATGTCCTCGACCGGGAGGATGGTCGAGATGACGCCCTTGTTGCCGTGACGACCGGCGAGCTTGTCACCCGCGGTGATCTTGCGCTTCTGGGCGATGTAGACGACCACACGCTGGTTGACGCCCGAGCCGAGCTCGTCGTCGCCGTCCTGCGAGTCGAACACCTTGACGCCGATGATCGTGCCCTCTTCACCGTGGGGCACCTTGAGCGAGGTGTCGCGGACTTCGCGCGACTTCTCGTTGAAGATGGCACGGAGCAGACGCTCCTCGGCGCTCAGCTCGGTCTCGCCCTTCGGCGTGACCTTGCCGACGAGGATGTCGCCGGGGCGGACCTCGGCACCGATGCGGATGATGCCGCGCTCGTCGAGGTCGGCCAGCAGGTCCGGGCTGACGTTGGGGAGGTCACGGGTGATCTCCTCCTTGCCGAGCTTGGTGTCGCGGGCGTCGACCTCGTACTCCTCGATGTGGATCGAGGAGAGCGTGTCGTCCTTGATGAGGTTCTGCGACAGGATCATCGCGTCCTCGTAGTTGTAGCCCTCCCACGGCATGAACGCGACGAGGAGGTTCTTGCCGAGCGCGAGCTCGCCGTTCTCCGTCGCGGGACCGTCGGCGATGACCTCGCCCTGCTCGACGCGCTCGCCTGCGGAGACGATGACGCGGTGGTTATAGCTCGTGCCCTGGTTGGAGCGGTCGAACTTGCGCAGGTAGTAGGTCTGCGTGCCGCCCTCGTCGAGCTGCAGGGTGACGGCGTCGGCCGAGACCTCGGAGACGACACCGGCCTTGTCGGCGGTGACGACGTCGCCGGCGTCGATGGCCGTGTAGCCCTCCATGCCGGTGCCGACGAGCGGCGACTCGGAGCGGAGCAGCGGGACGGCCTGACGCTGCATGTTCGCACCCATGAGGGCGCGGTTCGCGTCGTCGTGCTCGAGGAACGGGATGAGCGACGTCGCGACCGACACCATCTGGCGCGGGGAGACGTCCATGTAGTCGACCTCGCCCTTGGCGACGAGTTCGACCTCGCCGCCCTTCTTGCGGACGAGCACCTTGTCGTCGGCGAAGTGGAAGTCGTTCGTCAGCGGGGCGTTGGCCTGCGCGACGACGAAGTCGTCCTCTTCCGAAGCGGTGAGGTAGTCGATGGTCTTCGTGACCTCGCCGTCGACGACGCGACGGTACGGGGTCTCGATGAAACCGAACGAGTTGATCCGACCGAACGACGCGAGCGAGCCGATCAGGCCGATGTTCGGGCCTTCCGGGGTCTCGATCGGGCACATGCGGCCGTAGTGCGACGGGTGGACGTCGCGGACCTCGACGCCGGCACGCTCACGGGACAGACCACCCGGGCCGAGGGCCGACAGGCGACGCTTGTGCGTCAGACCCGCGAGCGGGTTGTTCTGGTCCATGAACTGCGACAGCTGGGAGGTCCCGAAGAACTCCTTGATCGCGGCGACGACCGGACGCACGTTGATGAGCGTCTGGGGCGTGATCGCCTCGATGTCCTGCGTGGTCATGCGCTCGCGGACGACGCGCTCCATGCGGGACAGACCCGTGCGGACCTGGTTCTGGATGAGCTCGCCGACGGCGCGGATGCGACGGTTGCCGAAGTGGTCGATGTCGTCCACGTCGAGGCGCAGCTGCACCGGCTCGCCGTCACGGGTGCCGTCGATCGTGGTGCGCTCGGCGTGCAGCGACACCAGGTACTTGATCGTCGCGACGATGTCCTTGACGGTGAGCACCGAGTCGGACAGCGGGGCGTCCATGCCGAGCTTGCGGTTGACCTTGTACCGGCCGACCTTCGCCAGGTCGTAGCGCTTCGAGTTGAAGTAGAAGTTGTCGAGGAGCGCACGCGCGGCCTCGGCAGCGACCTGCTCGCCCGGGCGGAGCTTGCGGTAGATGTCCTTGAGCGCCTCTTCCTTCGTGAGGACGGCGTCCTTCTCGAGGGTCGACTCGATCGACGCGAAGCCCTGGAACTCGTCCATGATCTCTTCGCTCGTCAGGCCGAGGGCCTTGAGGAAGACGGTCACGGACTGCTTCCGCTTGCGGTCGATGCGCACGCCCACCTGGTCGCGCTTGTCGATCTCGAACTCGAGCCAGGCACCACGCGACGGGATGATCCGCGCCGAGTAGATGTCCTTGTCGGAGGTCTTCTCCTGCTGGCGCTCGAAGTACACGCCGGGCGAACGGACGAGCTGCGACACGACGACGCGCTCAGTGCCGTTGATGATGAACGTGCCGCGCTCGGTCATGAGCGGGAAGTCGCCCATGAAGACCGTCTGCGTCTTGATCTCACCCGTCATGTGGTTCATGAACTCGGCGTTGACGTACAGCGGAGCGGCGTAGGTCTTGCCGCGCTCCTTGCAGTCGTCGATCGAGTACTTCGGGTCCTCGAGCTCGGGAGCCGTGAACGAGAGCTGCATGGTCTCGCCGAGGTCCTCGATCGGGGAGATCTCCTCGAAGATCTCCTCGAGCCCCGAGTGCAGCGCGAGGTCGGTGCGACCCTGCTCCTGCCCTTCGGCGAGGCGGGCCTTCCAGACGTCGTTGCCGACGAGCCAGTCGAAGCTCTCCGTCTGGAGTGCGAGCAGATCAGGAACCGTGAGGGTGTCCGTGATCTTGGCGAACGAGAGTCGCGAGTGGTTGCGACCGTTCTTGGGGTTGGTGGATGCGTTGGGCGCAGCAGCCAAGGGTGTGACCTCCGGTAGGCCCCGTCGGGCCGACACTGACGAGCAGTGTGTAGGTGAGTGGATTGATCGCTCGGCGAACCCTGAGAGTGCAAGCCCTGCGACCACGCCGACGCGTGCCTGACGCGGAACGTCGGTGCACGTGTGGGATGATCTCCGTGAGCGGTACCCGCCGCCATATACGGGTCCGGCTGCACCAGGGCGAGATGAGTTTCTGTCTCAGAACTCTGCGTCGACCGAAATATGACGACACGGATGCCAGGGAGCGCGAACTGTCATCATAGTTCGCTCCGCGGCGTGCTGTCCAGTCCCGGCTTGACCGGATTCGGCAGTGGCGTGTATAAGCCGCCGGACGCCGCTTCCATTCCCCTGCGCAGGCAGCCGAGACGCATCCGATGTGCGGCCCGGACGCGCCCCCTGCTCAGCCCAGACGCTCGCGATCGACGCGATCCGCGCCTCCCGGCCCGCCCGGCAGTCCGGCCAGCGCACGGAACGCGTCCTCGGGACGCCGCGTGCGGACGAACGTGACCCGCCCCCGGTCGTCGGTGAGCTCGATCCCGAGCCCCGGCGTGAGGATGAGCGCCCGCACGCCGCGACGGATCCGCAGGCCGACCCCGCCGTAGGTGGCCGCGTCCGCCTCGACCAGACGGACGTCGGTGATCCGCCGGCGCGCGATGCGCCGCGGCGGGAGCGGACGGAAGTGCAGGGTCACGTGCCGCTCGGTGACGGTGAACCCGGCACGGGCGAGGACGAGCAGCAGTCCGAGGGCGACGGCGAGCAGTCCCGGCACCAGGAGCGCGACCTCGGGTGCATCGCCCGGCCAGCCGAGCACGGCGGCGGACAGCCCGGCGCCGGCCACGAACAGCGCGGTGCCGACGACGCGCATCCAGGTCGGCGCCGCCTCGCGGTCGGCGTGGAACGGCCTGGAGGCCCGGATCGCCCGGGTGGGTCGGCTCCCGGACCGGTGGGGGTCCGGGGTGGTGCGGCGTGTGGTGGGCACGCTCATGGTGTCGGCGGTCATGACGGAGGTCTCCTGCGGCGGATCAGCAGTGGTGCACTCGTCATCGGGTGCGGTGCGTTCGACGGCCAGCGCGCGCGGGTGGCCGGAGGGGTGGCGCGCAGCAGCACGCCGACGGCGCGCACGCTCGAGCGGTGGGGGCGCTCACGGGCACGTCGTGGTCACGGTGTCCGGGCGGACGCGTGGGGTGTGGGGCACACACGCATCGACGCTCGGGCGTCGTGACGACAGGCGTCAACGGTAGGCGACGAGTCTTGGCGTCCGCTGGTCGTCCATGTGTACGCATTCACGTGTCCGCAGTGCGTCGCCCGGGGACGACGGGGTGCTGCGGACGGTCAGCGCAGGACGCGGGCGACGGCCTCGGCGCGGGTGCGGACCCCGAGCTTCGCGAAGACCTGGTTCACGTACGACTTCACGGTGGGCACCGTCAGGAACAGCTCGGCGGCGATCTCGGGGTTCGTCCGGCCGTCGGCGATGCGCTCGAGGACGTCCACTTCGCGCGGGGTGAGGTCCGGGAACCGCGCACCGAGCGCCGGGCCGGGATCGGGCTCCGCAGGCGCAGCAGCAGGGCCACCGGAACCGGCACCGGCACCGGCACCACCGACGAGGTGTGCCACGAGCCGCGCTCCCACCGTCGCGTCGAAGGTCGACTGCCCCGCGGCCACCGCACGCACCGCGGCCGCGATCTCCGCCCGCCCCGCGTCCTTCGTCAGGTAGCCACGCGCCCCGGCCCGCATCGCGGTGACGATGGAGTCGTCGTCGGCGTACGTCGTCAGCACCAGCACCGCGACCCCGGGGTGCTCGGCGACGATCCGTGCGGTGGCGGTCGGCCCGTCGACGCCCGGCATCCGCAGGTCCATCAGGACGACGTCGGGTGTGTCCCGGCCGACGGCGGCGATCGCCTCGGCCCCGTCGGCCGCCTGCCCGACCACCCGCAGGTCTGGCACGAGCGACAGCACCGTCACCAGGCCGTCGCGGACGATGGCCTGGTCGTCGACCACGAGCACCCGGATGGTCACGAGCGGTCGTCCTCGGCGACGACCGCCGCGTCCGCGTCGTCCGCAGTGTCCGCCTCGCGCGTGCCGTCGACGGGCAGGTGCATGGCGACGACGAACTCGTCGTCGGAACGCTCGGCCTCGACCGTGGCCTCGCTGCCGAGTTCCGCGAACCGCTCGCGCATCCCGAGCAGCCCCTGGCCGCCGCTCGGCAACGGGTTCGCCACGACGACGTCCACGGCGTCGCCGTCCCGGATCACGGACAGGGACACGGGGCGGCCGGGGGCGTGCCTGCGGGCGTTGCTGAGGGCCTCCCGGACGACCTGGACCACGGCGGCACGGTGGGCGTCGTCGAGGACCGCGAGGGTCGCGTCGCCCTGCACCACGACCTCGCCGCCGAACGAGCGGTGCGCGTCGACGAGGGCCGTCAGGCCCGCCCCGCGGTCGGCGGACGGACTGGAGGCACGGGTCGGCTCCGGCTGGTCGGGCTGCGGTCGGTGGGTCCGGGACTCGTCGGGCGCCGGTCGTCCGGACGGCGGCTCGTCGCGGAGCGCGTGCACCGCACGCCGCGCCTCGGCCAGACCGTCGGCGGCGAGCGCGCGGGCGTCACCGGCACGGCGGGTGGCCTCGTCGACGCGGCCGGCCTCGAGCAGGGCCTCGACCGCGTCGAGCTGCAGCACCAGGCCGCCGAGCGAGTGGGCGAGGACGTCGTGGATGTCCCGGGACGCCCGCGACCGGTCGGCCAGGAGCCGTGCGCGCTGCTGCTGGCGCTCGGTCTCGCGGGCCTGCGCCGTCGTGAGCCGCGCCTGCCGACGACTGAACCCGACGAGCACGCCGAGCAGCAGCCCGCCGCTCACGCCGAGGACGAACTGCACGGACGTCTGCTCGAGCGTCGCGGTGACGGCGACCACCACGACTGCGGCGAGCGCGGCGACCGCGGCCGTCCAGACCGGCAGGCGGAGGTCGGCACCGAGGACGACGAGCCCGACGATCACCGGCACGACCAGCAGCGAGTCGGTCGGCACCACGGTGGGCGATCCGGCGGCGACCATCACGCCGGCTGCGGCGACGAGGACCCGGGGTGTACGTGCCCCTTCGCGGACGGCCCAGGCGGCGAGCGCAGCGGCCCCGAGGACCCAGACCCACGCGGGGTGGTGGAGCAGGACGCCGTTCCGGACGAACCAGAAGGCGACCACGGCGATGCCCACGCCGTTGAGCAGCCACGAGACGCCGGAGCGGGACCGGACCCCGGCGGGGTCGGTCCGCTCCGGTTCGGTCGGCAGGCTCACCGCACCATCATGCCGCGGCCGACGGTCGCCGGGCGGTCGGTCCCGCGAGGGATGCGCTGGTCGACGACCAGGGCGCGGGCGGCTCGGTTCAGGGCGAGCACGAGCAGGATCGTGCCGGTCGAGGTGAGCAGGTGCGCACCGAGGTGGCCGCCGAGGACGTCGAGTCCGATGCGGGCGGCGATGAGGACGATCCAGAGGCCGGCGCCGAGCCAACCGGTGCGGGACTGCAGGGTGCGGCCCTTGGCGTCCGGCGTCGTGACGGTACGGAAGCGGGTCATGGCCCCCATCGCCAGGCCGACGGCGACGGTGAGCAGGGCCTCGAGTCCGAGGAACACGACGTCGGTGGTGGTGACGGTCGTCGTGGTCTGCGCGAGGACGACCACCCCGACGATCGCCATGACGAGCGGACCCCGCCAGATGCGCGCCGGGTCGAGGGACCGCCAGGTCGCCTGCCGGTACGCCAGGAGGCCGACGAGGGCGAGGCCGATGAGCACGTTCGCGAGGAGCTGGACCGACATGGTGTGCCTTTCGAAGTGGTCCGGCGGGGCCTTCCCGACCGGTGTGATCAGCCTCGTTCCGGGTGTCCCCCGGGCACACCAACCAGGGGTGGGGACGCGGGTGGTGATCGCGGTGGTGTTCCATTGACCGCATGGCTGATGCGTTCGACGGGTTCCGGATCGGTGCGGGGTACTCGGTGGTGGAGCCGGACCGGCACCGGCCGGGGTCCTTCACCCTGGTGGTGGACGGCACCCCCCAGTCGCACGTGGACCTCGAGGACCCGACCCACCTGGCGTTCGAGTACATCCGGCGGATCGGGCACGCGATCGACCTGCTGCCCGACGGCCCGGTCACGGCGCTGCACCTGGGCGCCGGGGCACTGACCCTGCCCCGCTACGTCGCCGTGACGCGTCCGGGTTCGCGGCAGCAGGTCATCGAGCTCGAGCGCGACCTGGTCGAGCACGTGCGCGAGGCCCTGCCGTTCCCCCGCGGCGCCTCGATCCGGGTGCGGTACGGCGACGCCCGCGAGGTCCTCGGCAAGCTGCCCGCCGGCCTGCGCGGCACGGTGGACCTGGCGGTGGTGGACGTGTTCGGCGGTTCGCAGATCCCCGCCCACGTGACGAGCGTCGAGTTCTACCGCGAGGTCGCCGCGTTCCTGTCGCCGACGGGCATCGTCGCGGTGAACGTGGCCGACGGCGCCGGGCTGGCCTTCGCCCGCGGACAGGCGTCGACCCTGCAGTCGGTGCTGCCCTCGGTCGCCGCGGTCGCGGACACCGGGATGCTCAAGGGCCGACGGTTCGGCAACATCGTGCTGCTCGGCTCGCCGACCGACCTGCCGGTGGCGGACATGCCCAGGCGGTACTCGTCGGACCCGATGCCGGCGAAGGTCGTGCACGGTGCGGAGCTCCGCTCGTTCATCGCCGGAGCGCCGATCGTCACCGACCAGACGGCGGTCGCGTCCCCCGAGCCGAACCGGAGCGTGTTCGGGGGCTGACGCCCGCGCGGGGCCTCGCCGGGGACGGACTTCGGGCGTTCGGCCGGTCCGGCTGTCAGGATGGTCTGAACGACCGCGCAGGTGCGCGACCGAGCGATGGGAACCCTGATGACGAACGACGACCGGAACGACCAGGACCGGACGGGCGACGGCCAGGCGCCGAGCTGGGGCGAAGCCCCGCAGCAGCGGCCCGACGCCGACGCCCCGCGGTACGGCGAGCGGGTGGACCCGACGCCGACCTCGACCCCGCAGTACGGCGAGCAGTACGGGCAGGGCCAGCAGCAGTACGGCCAGCCGAACGGCGAGCAGCAGGGTCAGTACGGGCAGCAGCAGTACGGACAGCAGCAGTACGACCAGCCGTCGAGCACGCCGAGCTGGAACGACCAGCAGCGTCACGAGCAGGGCCACGACCAGCAGCCGTACGCCGCCGCGCCGTCGCACTCCGGTGCCCCGGCCTGGCAGAGCTACGACGAGCCGAAGCCCAAGAAGAAGACCCTCGGTGTGGTGGCGTTCGTCCTCGGACTCGCCGCGCTCGTGATCGGCGTCATCGGTGGGTACGTGATGGGGTCGGCGCTCGCCAACAGCGACGCGATCAACAACCTCGTCCCGAGCAGCGGTGCGACCCCGGACCAGCAGGAGCTGCAGCGTCAGCTCATGAACGACCCGGCCGTCATCTCGCAGATCGGTGTCGGTGCGGTGATCGCCGGCGTCGCCGCGATCCTCGGGCTCTGGGCGCTCGTGCAGGGCATCATCGCCGCCGTGACCAAGCGTGGTCGCGGCTGGGGCATCTTCGCGATCGTCCTGGCCGTCGTCGCCACGATCGCGACGCTGGTCACCTACGTCGGCGTGGCCGCTGCCGCCGCGGTGGCCGCCAACTCCTGATCGACCGCTCCGGACGGCCCGTCGTGCTCCGGCACGGCGGGCCGTCGGTCGTTCCGCCGGGCACCCCGGACCGCCGCACCCGCGCAACCTGAGCGCGTCGCACCGACGGCTCCCGGCAGACCGCGGCTACCCTCGAACCGATGTCCCTCCCGCCCGACGACCGCCAGCTGCCCGACCCGTCCGACCGTTCCCGTGAACCGCGCCACGCGGCTCCCGTGACGGCCGGGGTCAGCCCGGGCAGCACCTTCGCGCCCATCAGCCTGCGACCCGCGGTCGACGTCGACGCCGTGCACCAGCGGCTCCGCGACCTCGGCCAGAGCCGCAGCACCGACGCCCTCGCCGAACGGGCCGAGCTGCTCCGTCTGCTCGGTCGTCTGGACGAGTCGCTCGTCATCGCGGAAGAGGTGTTCCGTCTCGCGATGTTCACCGGGGAGCGCCAGGACAAGGTCGCCGCACGGATCCGTCGTGCGCACGTCCTGCACGACCTGGGGCGCCACGACCGCGCCGCCAACGAAGCCGCCATGGCCCGCGACACCGCCGCCACCGAGGAGTGGCCGGAACTCGAAGGTGCCGCCGCCGAGATCGAGGGCTGGTCGCTGTTCGAGAACGACCGCTTCGACGAGGCGCGCGCCGCCCTGTCGCGGGCCTACCAGGCCTTCCGCCAGGCGGGGGCGCCGTCGGAGCGCACCGACGCCCTGCGCACCGCGGTCGAGGCCGCGATGCGTGCCGCCATCACGCACCCGGCGGAACCGTCGGACAAGCCCCGGACGGCCCGCGAGGTCGCCGCCCGTCGCGCCGAGGACGACGAACCCGTCACCCGCGTCGCCGAGCCGGTGAAGCAGGTCCCGCCGATCCGCCGTCGCGTGCTCGGTGCGCCCGACGCCGCGCGGACCGAGGCCGACGACATCTGGGGTCGGATCGCGGCCCGGGCAGCGAAGAAGGGCCAGGCCGACCCGCGCGCCGAGCAGTGACCGCGCTCGAGACCGTCCGGCTCCGCGCCGAGGCCCTGATCGCAGAACACCTCGGCGCCGGCACCTGGGCGTTCGGGTTCGACCACGCGAAGACCCGTGCCGGCCAGTGCGACTTCGCGCGGAAGCGGATCACCGTGAGCCGTCACCTGGCCACCCGGTTCTCCGACGACGACGTCGAGCAGGTCCTGCTGCACGAGGTCGCCCACGCCCTCGCCGGCGCACGGGCGGCACACGGACCGAAGTGGAAGCGCACGGCCGCGTCGATCGGGTACACCGGCTCCCGCCTGCACGACGGGCCGATCGCCAGCGAGCTCGCACCGTGGATCGGCAGCTGCCCCGCGGGCCACGAGCACTTCCGGTACCGCACCCCCACACGCCCGCTGGCCTGCGCCCGCTGCTCCCGACGGTTCGACGCCCGGAACGTCATCACCTGGCGGCGCCGGACCGCCGACGACGACGCGGCCACGATGGCGTCGACTACCGCATGAGGTGCCCGACGCACGGAGGCGCGCCGGTAACCCGTTAGCCTGGGCGGATGCACACGGGGCAGCACATCCGCACGGACGCCGGTTCCTCCTGGTTCTTCGACGCCGGACGGATCGCGCTCGACTTCGCGCACACGGGTGGCTTCGCCGACGACTCCGCCGGACGACGCCCGCGGTCGCAGCTCGGCGAACTGCTCGCGAGCCCGGCCGACCTGGACGAGTGGCTCAGCGAGCACACCGAGCCGATCGACGTCGGCGCCAGCGGCCGCGAGCTGCAGGACGCCCGCGCCCTGCGCGCCGCGATCGCCCGGTTGGCCGTCGCCGCCGCCCCCGCGCCGGCGAGCACAGCCGCCGAGCGCACCGCCGTGGCGGCGGGCCTGCGCGCCGGAGCCGGCCGCACGCGCCCCGCGCCCGACGACATCGACACCGTCAACCTGTTCGCCGCCCTGCCGGACGTGCCCCCGAGCCTCCCGGGTGGCCGACGCCGCGCCGGAGCCAACCGGGTCCGCCTGGCCCAGGCCCTGTCCAGCGTCGCGCGCGACGCCGTCGCGCTCTTCACCGAGGTCGGCTTCGACGACGTCGAGGCCGACGGCCGCCCGACCCGGCTGAGCCGCTGCTCGGCCGAGGACTGCGGCCTGGTGTTCTACGACTCGTCGCGCGGCGGGACCCGGCGCTGGTGCTCGATGCAGCGGTGCGGCAACCGTGCGAAGGTCCGGGCGCACCGCGCCCGCCGGGCAGCGGAGTGAGCAGGCACTGAGCACGGCCTGACCGCTTCCCGTCCGCCTTCGGCGAGCGGTCACGACACCCCGCTCACGACCGCCGAGCGGTCACCAACCGTCGCCCGACGGCGGCGCAGCCGACGGATCGCGACCAGCCGACGCGAAGCAAGCGACGAGTCGCGACCAGCCACCGGCCGGGAGGCGCGTGGCAGCGCCGCCACGGG
>NZ_JARVRN010000012.1:0-163241 GCF_030209655.1 Curtobacterium sp. MEB011
TGGTGCTGCACGGTGCGGGGAAGCGCGCACGGGGTTGCGAGGTGCGCACGGTGCGCTGACACGCACACACGCACACACACGCCAGCGCGTCAGCGACGGGACGCGATGAGCTCGTCCTCGATCTCGGCGTCGGTCTTCGGCTTGAGGTTCTTGCGGCGTTCGCGCTCGAGGGCACGCTCGCGCTCCTCGGGGTCGTCCTGGTTGAGGTTCCGGTACTCCTGCACCATCACGTACGCCAGGAACCCGAAGCCCCCGGCGGCGAACAGGAACCACTGGATGAAGTAACTCAGGTGCAGCCCGGTGTCGGCGTTCGGGCGATCCGAGCCGAGCGGGCGGGCCTCGGTCGGGGCGGGGGACTCCGAGGCGAGCTGCCCGTACGCACCGGTCCAGATGGGGTCGTCGACCTTGTTCGCCACGTCGGCCAGGGTGACCGACTGCACCTGGTCGGTGTCCTTCGGGTCGGAGCGGCCGGGGATGCGGGGTTCGCTCTGCTGCAGCCGGACGACGGCGGTGACCTCGCCGGACGGGGGAGCGGGAACGTGGTCGGGGGCGTCCTGCGCGTTGCCGGTCGGGACCCAGCCTCGGTCGACGATGAAGGCGCGGCCCTCGGACGTGACGAGCGGGGTGAGGACCTCGAACCCGGGCTGCCCGTTGTGCACGCGGTTGCGGACGAGCAGCTGGGAGTCGACGTCGTACCGGCCGGTGACGGAGACCCGGAGCCACTCCTGCTCGTCCTGCCAGCTCGACGCCCTCGGCAGCGCCCGGTCGAGGGGGACGGGAGTGTGGTCGTAGTTCTGCGCGACCTGCTCGTTCTGCCGGACGGCCTCGTTGCGGCGGTCCCACTGCCACATGCCGAACAGCGTGCAGACGATGGCGAAGGCGACGGCGATCGCGAAGTAGCCGAGCCAGCGGCGGCTCCGGACGAAGCGCCAGCCGACGAAGGGCTCGTCGGAGCGGCTGATCGAACCCGAGTCCGAGCCCGACCCCGAGTCCGAGCCAAAGCCGGAGCTCGATCCAGCGGCGGCACGCTGCAGCTTGGCGGCGTGCTTGCGGCCGTACCGGGACTGCGGGTCGAAGCCGTCGGTCATCGCGAGGTGCCGGTGGCGCGCACCCCGACGTCGTTCTTCGGCGCTGCCACCGGGTCGCGCTCGTCGTCGAGGCGGTCGACGTCCTCGTGCATGCCGGTGACGCGCACCGGGAACGAGCGGGACCGCAGGTAGTCGGCCAGGAAGTCACGGTGCTCGTCGCACGCCGCCCAGATCTTCACGCGGTCGATCGCGTGGATGCGGGGGTTGCGCCAGTTCACGCGCCAGCCGGCCGTCGAGGTGCAACCCGCTCGCGAGCACACCGGGGTCGATCCGGGCTCGGTCTGCAGGTCGAACGTCGCACCCATCAGCGGGGCCCCCACATCTTCGATCGGTCGCCGTTGCGCTGCCACTCGTCCTGGGCGTGCTGCGCCTGCTGGCGGAGGCGGTCCTGTTCGTCGCGGTAGGCCTGGGCCCGTGCATCCTCCTGCTGTTCGCGGAGGCGCGGGTCGACGGCGTCGTACAGCTCGATGGACCCGGCGGGGGAGATCATGTCGCTCTCGGTCCGGCTGCCGGCGTTCGCGATGACGACGGCGACCCAGGGGATCACCGCGGCGAGGACGATCGGGATGACGGCAAGCCACGAGTGCCAGGTCGAGTACACGAGCACGGCGGAGATGAAGAGGACCACTCGGATGGCCATCTGCCAGACGTAGCGGGACAGGCGGTGCGCCCGGTCCTGCTCCGGTGTGTCCGGCAGCGAGGTGATGCTCGTGTGCGTGCTCTTCATACAGATGGTCTCCGTCTACCCGTGGTCAAGCCTAATCCCGCCGGGCCGATCATGGGTGCGCCGCGCGCGAACCGGCAGGGTGGTCGGCTCCGGTACGCTCGTCCGGGCGTGTCCGCCGGGTCCCCGGCACCGCGTGCCGAGCAGAACCCACCGAACGGAGCGACCATGAGCACCCCCCGTACCGTCCTCATCACCGGCGGCAACCGCGGCATCGGCCGCGCGCTGGCCGAGCGGTTCGTCGCAGCCGGCCACCGGGTCGCCGTGACGTCGCGCAGCGGTCAGGGTGGTCCCGAGGGCGCGCTGACGGTGCAGGCCGACATCACCGACACGGCCTCCGTCGACGCCGCGTTCACGCAGGTCGAGGCCGAGTTCGGTCCGATCGAGGTCCTCGTCGCGAACGCCGGCATCACGAACGACCAGCTGCTCCTCCGCATGTCCGAGGACGACTTCACCAGCGTCGTCGACACGAACCTCACCGGCACCTTCCGCGTCGTCAAGCGCGCCACGAAGGGCATGATGAAGGCCAAGTTCGGGCGCATCGTGCTGATGTCGAGCGTCGTGGGTGCCTACGGCCAGATCGGCCAGGTCAACTACGCGTCCTCGAAGGCCGCCCTGGTCGGCATGGCCCGCTCGATCACCCGTGAACTCGGGTCGCGTGGCATCACCGCCAACGTCGTCGCGCCCGGCTTCATCCAGACCGACATGACCGCCGCGCTCTCCGACGAGCTGCAGGCCGAGTTCAAGAAGGCGATCCCCGCCGCCCGCTACGGCACGGTCGACGACGTCGCCGACGCCACGCTGTTCCTGGCGAGCGACGGCGCCGGGTACGTCTCCGGAGCGATCATCCCGGTCGACGGCGGCCTCGGGATGGGGCACTAGCCACCACCTGCGCGACGTTTCGTGCCCAGCGACAGTCCACGGGTGCTCGCGCGCGTGACGTGTCGCTGAGCGCGAAGACCGGACGGTCCGCTCAGCCGCGCAGACCGAGCGTCGCGAGCACGGCGGACAGGTCACGGTCGACGACCGCGACGTCCGCCTGCTCCCGCACGCGCGGCTTCGCATCGAACGCGACCGACAGCGCCGCGACGCGCATCATCTCGAGGTCGTTCGCGCCGTCCCCGATCGCGATCGTCCGTGCCGGGTCGACACCGTCGGCGTCCGCCCACTCGCGGAGCGCGACGGCCTTCGCGTGCGCGTCGACGACGTCGCCGAGCACGCGGCCGGTCAGCACGCCGCCGCTGACCTCGAGCCGGTTCGCCCGGCAGTGGTCGAGGCCCAGCTGCTCGGCGAAGGGGTCGAGGACCTCGTGGAACCCGCCCGACACCACGCCGACGGTGCCGCCGGCGGCGTGCACGCCGCGGACGAGCTGGTCGGCGCCCCGCGTCACACGGACCGCCTGCTGCGCGCGGACGAAGACGTCCGCCTGGAGGCCCGCCAGGGTCGCGACACGCTCCCGGAGGCTCTCGGCGAAGTCGAGTTCCCCGCGCATGGCGCGCTCCGTGATCGCCGCCACCTGTGGCCGGGTCCCGGCGCTGTCGGCGAGCAGTTCGATCACCTCGTCCTCGAGGAGGGTGGAATCGGCATCGAGGACGACGAGGAAGCGGGGCACGCACCAACGGTACCGACTGGCGGAGGCACGGCCGCGTCGGTGACGCGAGCCGTGCCTCCAGACCGTCCGTCCGGGGCTGCGCCCCGGGTGCGTCGTCACGCGTCGACGCGGACGCCCTTGCCCACCACGGTGATGCCGGATGCGGTGACGGTGAAGCCGCGTGCCTCGTCGGTCTCGCGGTCGACGCCGACCTGCGCACCCGGTGCGAGGACGACGTCCTTGTCGAGGATGGCGCGGTTGACGATCGCGCCGGCGCCGATGGTGGCGCGCTCGAACACGATCGAGTCGAGGACCTTCGCACCGGAGTCGATCGAGCACCACGGCCCGATCATGCTGCGCTCGACCTGGGCGCCCGACACCAGGCAGCCGAGCGACACGAGCGAGTCGACCGTGGAGCCGGTGTTGCCGTTCGCGTCGCGGACGAACTTCGCCGGCGGCAGGTTCGTCTGCTGGTTGAAGATCGGCCAGTCCTGGTTGTACAGGTTGAAGACCGGGACCGGGGCGATGAGGTCCATGTGGGCGTCGAAGAACGAGTCGATCGTGCCCACGTCGCGCCAGTAGTACTTGTCGCGGTCGGTGGACCCGGGGACCTCGTTGCGCTGCAGGTCGTACACGCCGGCGTCGCCGCGGTTGACGAAGTCGGGCACGATGTCGCCGCCCATGTCGTGCGCCGAGGTCTCGAGCTGGCCGTCGCGCAGGACCGCGTCGACCAGGGCGTCCGCGTTGAACACGTAGTTGCCCATCGAGGCCAGGATCTCGCCGGGGGAGTCGGCCAGGCCGATCGCGTCCTTCGGCTTCTCGAGGAACGCGTCGATCTTGGTCGGGTCGTCCTCGGCCACCTGGATCACGCCGAACTGGTCGGCGAGGCCGATCGGCTGGCGGATCGCCGCGACGGTGACACTGCGGCCGGAGGCGATGTGCGCCTCGACCATCTGGTGGAAGTCCATCCGGTACACGTGGTCCGCGCCGACGACGACCACGATGTCGGGGCGTTCGTCGCGGAGCAGGTTGAGCGACTGCAGGATCGCGTCGGCCGACCCGGCGAACCAGCGCTTGCCGAGCCGCTGCTGCGCGGGGACCGACGCGACGTAGGAGCTGAGCAGCCCCTCCATCCGCCAGGTCTCCGCGACGTGTCGGTCGAGACTGTGCGACTTGTACTGGGTCAGGACCACGATCTTGTTGAGACCGGAGTTCACCAGGTTCGACAGTGCGAAGTCGATGAGACGGAAGTTGCCGCCGAACGGGACGGCGGGCTTCGCGCGATCGGCGGTGAGCGGCATGAGTCGTTTGCCTTCGCCACCGGCGAGCACGATGCCGAAGACCTTCTTTGGAGCCATGCCGCTCACAGTAGGCGTCAGCACTGGGAACCGGTTACCTTGAACCAGTGCGAGTCGATCTGCTGACCAGGGAGTATCCGCCGGAGGTCTACGGCGGAGCCGGTGTCCACGTGTCCGAACTCACCGCCGCGTTGCGGTCGGGAACGGAGACGGAAGTCCGTGTCCGGGCCTTCGGGGCCTTCCGTGACGAACCCGACGTGTGGGGCTACCGGACCCCGGACGGCCTCGGCCAGGCCAACGGCGCACTGCAGGCCCTGGGTACCGACGTGGCCATCGCAGCCGACGTCGAGGGCGCCGACCTCGTGCACTCGCACACCTGGTACGCGAACTCCGCGGGCCGGATCGCGCAGCTGACCTACGGCATCCCGCACGTCGTCACCGCCCACAGCCTCGAGCCCCTGCGCCCGTGGAAGGCCGAGCAGCTCGGCGGCGGCTACCGCCTGTCCAGCTGGATGGAGCGCGAGGCGTTCGAGAACGCCGACGGCGTCATCGCGGTCTCGAAGGCCATGCGTGCGGACATCCTGCGTTCCTACCCCTCGATCGACCCGGCGAAGGTGCATGTCGTCTACAACGGCATCGACATCGACGCGTGGAAGCCGACCGTCGACGAGGACGCCGTGCGTGCCCTCGGCATCGACCCGACGCGCCCGAGCGTCGTGTTCGTCGGACGCATCACCCGGCAGAAGGGCCTGCCGTACCTGCTCCGCGCCGTGGCGTCGCTGCCGTCGGACGTGCAGATCGTGCTGTGCGCCGGCGCGCCGGACACCCCCGAGATCCTGGCCGAGGTCACCGCGCTCGTCGAGGGGCTCCGCGCCGAACGCGAGGGCGTCGTCTGGATCGACCGGATGCTCGCGCACGAGGAGATCGTGAACGTGCTGTCCTCGGGCACCGTGTTCGTCTGCCCGTCGGTGTACGAGCCGCTCGGGATCGTGAACCTCGAGGCGATGGCGTGCGGGATCCCCGTCGTCGGCACCGGCACCGGGGGCATCCCCGAGGTCGTCGCCGACGGGCTCACCGGTCGCATCGTCCCGATCGACCAGGTGCAGGACGGCACCGGCACCCCGACCGACCCCGACCGCTTCGTGGCCGACCTCGCCGCGACCCTGGCCGAGGTGCTCGCCGACGAGGGGCTGGCGAAGCTCATGGGACGCGCCGGACGGCTCCGTGTCGAGACCGAGTTCACCTGGGACGCGATCGCCACCAGGACACGGCAGGTCTACGACCAGGTGCTCGGCCAGAACCCGTAGGCTGGTGGCATGCCCTCGGTCGTGCGCTTGTCAGACGTCTCCGTGGTCCGCAACGGGGCCACCATCCTCGACGCGATCTCGTGGGAGGTGCAGGACGACGAACGCTGGGTCGTGCTCGGCGCGAACGGCGCCGGCAAGACGACGCTGCTGCAGGTCGCCGGTGCCCAGACGTTCCCGACCTCGGGCGACGTCGAGGTGCTCGGCACCGAGCTCGGTGGTGCGGACCTGTTCGAGCTCCGCCCGCGCATCGGCTTCGCGTCGACCGCCCTGGCGCGTCGCATCCCCGTCACCGAGAAGGTCATCGACGTCGTGCTCACCGCGGCGTACTCGGTGACGGGGCGCTGGAACGAGGAGTACGAGGAGCTCGACGTCCGTCGTGCGCAGCGCGTGCTCGAGGAGTGGGGCCTGGGGTCCTTCACCGACCGCACGTTCGGCGACCTGAGCGACGGCGAGCAGAAGCGCGTGCAGATCGCCCGGGCCGTGATGACCGACCCGGAGATCCTGTTCCTCGACGAACCGGCCGCGTCGCTCGACCTCGGCGCCCGTGAGAGCCTCGTCCGCACCCTCGGCGGCTACGCCCAGAGCGCCGACTCGCCCGCCATCGTCATCGTGACCCACCACGTCGAGGAGATCCCGGCCGGGTTCACCCACGCACTGGTCCTCGCCGACGGCCACGTGCAGGCCGCCGGCCCCATCGACGAGGTCCTGACCGACCAGACCCTGACCGAGGCGTTCGGCATCGACCTCTCGGTCACCAAGGACGCCGGTCGCTACACGGCACGCGCCGCGTAGCGCTGCGATCCCGCCGTCTCTCTGGTATCGTGGACGGCTGGCGCAAGCCGACGACTTCCCGCGCAGTTCGCGCAATCCCACCACCGCTATCGAGGAATCTCCATGAAGACCGACACCCACCCCGAGTACCGCGCCATCGTCTTCCGCGACCTGGCCTCCGGTGAGACGTTCCTGACGCGTTCGACCGCGAACAGCGACAAGACCATCGAGCTCGACGGTGCGACCTACCCGGTCATCGACGTCGAGATCTCGTCCGCTTCGCACCCGTTCTACACGGGCAAGCAGCGCATCCTCGACTCGGCCGGCCGCGTCGAGAAGTTCAACCAGCGCTTCAAGGGCTTCAGCAAGTAAGCAGCCCCCACGCAACGTCGACGGGCGGTCCTCCTGCAGGAGGGCCGCCCGTTCGCGTTGTGCGGTGGCTCCGGCTGCCGCTGGCCCGGGCCCGCAAGACACCGGTGTTCGCGCGTCACACCGGGTTGTGCGGGTGTTCGGCGCACGAACACCGGTGTCCCGCGCGGGCTGTGCGGGGTCAGGCGCCGTTGCGGTGCGGCCAGCGGCCGTCGGCGGTGAACGACGGGTCGCGCTTCTTGCGCATGTAGTCCTGGAACGACGCGGCCTGCTCGGCGCACCAGCCGACCTGCTTGCGGTGGAGTGCTTCGGCGGAGATGCCGAGTTCGTCCGGGTACTTGCCCGCGATGGCCTGGGCGACACGCCCGGCAGCGATGGCGTCCGCGCCGGCGTCGTGGGCGTCGTCGAGGGTGACACCGTAGAGCTCGGACGCGGCTTCGAGCGTGCGCTTGCCCTTGCGGAAGGTGTCGAGCGCCTTGTCGATCACGAGCGGGTCGACGACGTTGCCGACGACGGGGGAGGCGAACCCGTGCCGCTTCGCTTCGCGGTCGAGGACGGTGAGGTCGTAGGGGGCGTTGTAGATCACGAGCGGGATGCCCCGGGCGAACACGGCTTCGATCGCGGCGATGATCTCGCCGACGACCTCGGCCGCGGGACGCCCCTCGGCCTGGGCACGTTCGGTCGTGTACCCGTGCACGGCCGCGGCGCCCTCGGGGATGGGGACGCCCGGGTCGGCGATCCACGCGCCCTCGACGATGGAGGCCCCGGTCATGTCGATGAGTCCGACGTGGGCCGTGACGATGCGGGCCGTCTCGACGTCGACCCCGGTGGTCTCGAGGTCGAAGACGCCCAGCGCGTGCCACCAGGGGCGACCCGTGAGGTCCTGGGACGGAGCGGGTGCGTCGAGCTGTGCTGTGGGGAACGTCACGCGGTCAGGCTAACGGGACGCACCGACACCCCCGACTACCGGGTCGGCGCGCCGACGTGCAGCCAGTAGAACGACTGCGTGCCCATGGTGAGCGTGACGGTGCCGTCCTCGTCGAACGACGGGAACGAGCTGCCGCCGAACAGGTCGTAGAGCGGGCGACCCGCGAACTCCGGCGCGGAGATCGTGACCGAGGTCGGGTTCGTCGCGAACGAGAACACGCACAGGACGTCCTCGGCGGACGGCCCGAACTGCTGCCCGGAGCCCTCCCACGAGCGGACGAAGGCGAGCACCGAGTCGTTGGAGGTCTCCTGCACGTTCAGGGAGCCGAGGCCGAACACCGGGTGGGCCTTGCGGGTGTGGATGACGTTGCGGACCCAGTGCAGCAGCGAGCGCGACTGGGCCAGCTGCGCCTCGACGTTGACCTGCGCGTAGTTGTACACGAGCGACTGCACGACGGGCAGGTAGAGCTTGCCCGGGTCTGCGGTGGAGAAGCCGGCGTTGCGGTCCGGCGTCCACTGCATCGGCGTGCGGGACGAGTCGCGGTCCGGCAGCCAGATGTTGTCGCCCATCCCGATCTCGTCGCCGTAGTACAGGAACGGTGAACCGGGCAGCGAGAAGAGCAGCGCGTGGATGAGCTCGAGCTCGGCGCGCGAGTTGTCGAGCAGGGGAGCGAGACGTCGGCGGATACCGATGTTCGAGCGCATCCGCGGGTCGTAGCCGTACCAGCCGTACATCGCCTGCCGGTACTCCTCGCTCACCATCTCGAGCGTGAGCTCGTCGTGGTTGCGGAGGAAGACGCCCCACGCGGCGCTGGCCGGCACGTCGAGGGTCTCGGACAGGATCGCCTTGAGCTCGGCGGCGTGCTGGGCGCGGAGCGAGTAGAAGATGCGCGGCATCACCGGGAAGTCGAACGCCATGTGGCACTCGGGCTCCTCGTCGGTGCCGAAGAAGGCTGCGGTCTCGCGCGGCCACTGGTTCGCCTCGGCCAGGAGCACCCGGCCGGGGTACTCGTCGTCGACCATCGCGCGGAGCTTCTTGATGAACTCGTGCGTCTCCGGCTCGCCCTCGCCGTTGCCCTCCTCCGACTCGAACAGGTACGGGATCGCGTCGAGCCGGAGGCCGTCGACGCCCATGTCGAGCCAGTGCCGGACGACGTCGTAGATGGCCTCGATGACGGCGGGGTTCTCGAAGTTCAGGTCGGGCTGGTGCGAGAAGAAGCGGTGGAAGAAGAACTGGCGTCGGACCGGGTCGAAGGTCCAGTTGGACTCCTCGGTGTCGACGAAGATGATGCGGATGTTCGAGTAGTCCTCGTCGGTGTCGCGCCAGACGTAGAAGTCGCCGTAGGGGCCGTCCGGGTCCTCGCGGGACTGCTGGAACCACTCGTGCTGGTCGCTGGTGTGGTTGATCACCATGTCGATCACGATGCGCATGTTCCGCTCGTGCGACTTCGTGACGAGCTCGCGGAAGTCGTCGAGGGTGCCGAACTCCGGCAGGATCGCCCGGTAGTCGGCGATGTCGTAGCCACCGTCACGCATCGGCGACTGGAAGAACGGCGGCAGCCACAGCGCGTCGACGCCGAGCCACTGCAGGTAGTCGAGCTTGCCGATCACGCCCTGGATGTCGCCGATGCCGTCCCCGTTGGAGTCGACGAACGACCGGATCATGCACTCGTAGAAGACCGAGCGCTTGTACCACTGCGGGTCGAGCGTCAGGCCGGGCAGCTGGATCGGGGCTGTGAAGGTCACCGTGCTCCTCGTCGTCGTCGACGGACCGCTCGACGGCCCGCCCCGGACACGATAGGCGCGAGATGCTGCGGGTGTCCGGGGATTCGTGCGGTTCGCTCCCTAGACTGACGCCGATGCAACCGCCCGTGCTCTCCCCGTACCAGTCGTTGATGGCCGCCACACCGGTCGTGCACCGGGCCGTCCAGGTCGACGGCCGGACCACGCACTACTGGGTCTACGGGCCCGAGGACGCGGATCGCACCGTGCTCGCCGTGCACGGGTTCCGCGGGGACCACCACGGCCTCGAGACGATCGCCGCGCACCTGGAAGGTGTCCGCGTGATCGTGCCCGACCTGCCCGGCTTCGGCGTGTCCGATCCGCTGCCGGTGTCCGACATCGACGCGTACGTCACCTGGCTGACCGGGTTCCACGCCGCGCTCGGGCTCGGGCGCGACACCGTCGTGCTCGGGCACTCGTTCGGGTCGATCGTGGTGTCGGCCACCGTCGCCGCCGGTCTCGACACCCGGCTGCTCGTGCTCGTCAACCCCATCGCCGCCCCGGCACTGCAGGGTCCGCGTGCCGTCGGGACCGCGATCGCGATCGGGTACTACCGTGCCGGCGCGGTGCTGCCGAAGCCGATCGGGCTCGGGATCCTGCGGAACGGTGCGATCGTCCGGGCGATGAGCATCGCGATGCTGAAGTCGCACGACCCCGTCGTCCGCCGGTGGGTCCACGATCAGCACGACCGGTACTTCTCGGCCTTCGCGAACCGTACGAGCGTGCTCGAGGCGTTCCGCACCTCGGTCACCCACGACGTGTCCGAGTACGCCGACCGGATCGACGTGCCCGTGTTGCTCGTCGCGGCGGAGCACGACGACATCACCGCCGTGCCCGAACAGCGTGCACTCGCCGAACGCCTGCGGGACGCCGAGCTCGTCGTGATCCCGGGTGTCGGGCACCTGGTGCACTACGAGACACCGGCTCCGGCCGCCGCCGCGGTGCTGCGCCGGATGGCGGACACGGCCGCGCGCCCTGGACGGGGCCGCGGCACCAGGGCGGGCCGACCGTCGGGGGCGGGGCGGGCCTCCCGCACGACCGCCGGGAAGGCGACCGAGGCGAAGACGGCTCCGGCGAAGTCGAACACCACGAAGCCGAACGCCACGAAGGCGACCGAGGCGACGGCGAGCGACACGAAGGAGACCGACGCGTGACGCGCCTGCGCATCGGGATCGACTGCCGGTACGTGCGGATCGGTCGGCACGACGGCATCAGCCGGTTCACCGCCGGAGTGGTCGCGAACCTGCCGGACCGACACGACTTCGTGCTGCTCGTCCACGACGAGCGCCAGCTCGAGTCGCTGCCGCCGGACCTGCCGTGGGAGCTGCTGCCGGCACCGACGGACGCGGGGGAGCCGCTCGTCGCCCGGCGGGTCAACCGTCTGGGGCTCGACGCGGTGTTCTCACCGATGCAGACGATGGGGTCGCGCGGGCGCCGGTACGCGCTCGTCCTGACGCTGCACGACCTGATCTACTACCGCAACCGCACGCCCCCGCGGGAGTTCTCGTGGCCGCTGCGGCTCGGCTGGCGGGCGTTCCACCTGTCGTGGGCGCCACAGCGGTTCCTGCTGAACGGTGCGGACGGGGTGGTGACGGTGTCGGAGACGACCGCCGGGCTGATCGCCGAGCACCGGTTGACGAGACGACCCGTGACGGTCGCGTACAACGCGGCCGACCCGGCGACGCCACGGGCGACCGGAGCGCCGCGCGAGCGCTCCCTCGTCTACATGGGGTCGTTCATGCCGTACAAGAACGTCGAGACCCTGGCGGCGGCGCTGCCGCTGCTCGGGGCGGACTGGACGCTGCACTGCATGTCGCGGGTGTCCGGTGCCGACCGGGCGCGACTCGAGGGGCTCGCTCCCGCGGGGACGATCGTCTTCCACGACGGCGCGACGGACGAGGAGTACCTGTCCGTGCTCCGTTCGGCCACGGCGCTGGCGACCGCGTCGTACGACGAGGGGTTCGGCATCCCGCTCGTCGAGGCGATGGGCGTCGGGACCCCGGTCGTCGTCAGCGACATCCCGATCTTCCGCGAGATCGGTGGCGATGCGGCCGAGTACTTCGACCCGGCGTCGCCGTCCGCCGTCGCCGCGGCCGTCCGGCGGGTCGAGGACCGGTGGGACGAGGCTTCGCTGCGGTCGATCGAGCGTGCTCGGCGGTTCCGGTGGCAGGACTCGGCGGAGCAGGTCGTCCGGGCCGTCGAGCGGGCCGTGGGGGACCGGCGGGCCTGAGGGCGGGCGCGGGCGGGCGCCGGCGCGGGCTCGGGGCGCTGCGCGCGGTCTCGCGCTTCGTGGCGATGCGGAACGACGCTGCCGATGTCGTACGACGTCGACCGTGTGGTTCCACGTCGCCCGTCCACGCCCACCACATCACGCCTCCTTCCGCTACTTCCGCGCGATCACCTGCACGTCCGCCCCGGGGAACACCTTCTGCGTCTCCTCGGTCACCCGCGACACGATGGGCGGCACCGCTGCACCCCTCCCCGGGGTCCGCACGACGATCGACTGGTCCCGTGCGGTGTCGGACGGGTCGCCGCCGCGCTCCCACGAGCAGCGGACCGCGGTGACCCCGCCGATGCGGTCGAGCGTGTCCGCCAGCGCGAGTCGCTTCGCCGCGACCTCCCCGGCTCCTGTGACGCCGATCTGCAGGCTGCCGAGGTCGGCGATCACGACGACGCGGACGCCGTTGCCACCGGACTCGTCGGCTGCACGGCTGATGGCGGCGACCAGGTCACGTCTGGCAGCGCGGTCGAGCGAGGGGTCGGCGCGGACCGTCGCGACCGCGTCGTAGCTCGCGAACCCGGTCTTGGCCGGGGCGTGGTGCCGCACCTCGATGACGCCGGGCAGGTCGTCCACCCGCGTGTCGAACCGGTCGAGCGCGATGTCCGGCCGTGGGAACACCCCGCCGATGCCGTTCTGCACGGAGCCGATGATCGACCCGAGCACCACGGCGATGACCGCGGCCACGACGAAGACGCTCCCGCCGATGACGAACCAGGTGCGGGCGCGGGGGCGCGTGGGGATGCTCGCCGTCTCCGGGCCGAACACGCGGTCGAGGTCGTCGTCGGACGGATCGGGGGCATGCCGGCCGTGTCGGCTGGTTCCGTCGTCGGACATCTGGCTCCCGTCACCCTGGGTCGCGGGTGGTCCCCGGTGTGCGGGTGCGTCGGAGCGTAGTCCCCGGTCAGCCCCGGCGTTCCAAGGGGTTCTGGTACTCGAACGCCGAGCCGCCGGTGGCGTCGGAGACGTCGTCGATCGGGTCGTCTAACCGGACGAGTTCGGCGTGGAAGCGCTCCGGGTCCCACCGGAACGAGTGGATGGACCCGTTCCGGATCGGGGTGTGGCCGCGGTCGGCCGTCCCGGGGGCTGCGGCGTTGACGACGCTGCGGATCACCGCGCCGTGCGTCGCGACCACCACGACGCCTCCGTCGAAGCGCACCGCGATCTCGCCGAGGGTCTCGGTGATCCGCGCGAGCAGGGCGGAGCGGGACTCCCGACCGGGGATGTCGTCGTGCGGGTACCGGGCGGACACCTCGTCGTCGGTCAGACCCTCGGCCTCGCCGTAGGACCGCTCGGCCAGGCCCGGGTACGTCGTCGGGGCGTCGAGTCCCAGGTGATCGGCGATGATCGCACCCGTCTCGGCGGCGCGGGACAGCGGGGAGGCGACCACGGCGTCGAACGGCCGGCGGGTCAGGAGTTCGGCGGCCTCGGCGGCCTGCCGTCGTCCGGTGTCGTTGAGCGGGATGTCGGTGGAGCCCTGGATGCGGCGCTGCGCGTTCCAGTCGGTCTCGCCGTGGCGGACGAGGTACAGGAGGGTCGTCACTCGTCGATCTTCGCAGACGCGACCGGCGGACCCGTCCGGCTACTCGGACGAGCGCGAGTCCTCGCGCGACGCTGCGGGTGACGCCGCGGGCGACGCCGCGCGCGACGCCCCCGCCGCACTGAGCCGCTCCGCCAGGTGCACGAGCGTCTCGGTGGTGCCGGCGTCGAGCTTCACGGCCGCCCGGCGGTCGCTGCGGGTCTCACCGCGGTTCACGATGACCACCGGGTTCTTCCGGCGTGCCGCGTGGTCGACCAGCCGCACGCCCGAGTTCACGGTGAGGGAGGACCCGACCACGAGCAGCGCGTCGGCGTCGGCGACGATCGACACGGCCTCGCGGAACTTCTCGGCCGGCACGAACTCGCCGAAGAAGACGACGTCGGGCTTCAGGTCGCCGCCGCAGACGGAGCACGCGGGCACGACGAACCGTTCGACCTCGGTGATCTCGACGTCGCCGTCGGGCTGCAGCTGCACGGACCCCGGCTCGTCGATCCAGGGGTTCGCCCGGTCGATGGTGGTGGCGAGGTCGGAGCGGGAGAACACCTGCCCGCACCGCAGGCACACGGCGCGGTCCATCGACCCGTGGATCTCGACGACGCGACGGGACCCGGCGCGCAGGTGCAGGCCGTCGACGTTCTGCGTGATGACGCCGGCGACGATCCCGGCGTCCTCGAGCGCGGCGAGCGCCCGGTGCCCGTCGTTCGGCGTGGCGGCCGCGAAGCTCCGCCAGCCCAGGTGCGATCCGGCCCAGTACCGCTGGCGCTTCGCGGGGTCGGCGAGGAACTCCTGGAACGTCATGGGCTTCCGCACGACGCGTCCGGCTCCGCGGTAGTCGGGGATGCCGGAGTCGGTGCTGAGACCGGCGCCGGAGAGCACGGCGACGCGCTTGCCCGCGAGCAGCTCGACGACACGGTCGAGGTCGTCGGCGCTCACCGACCCGGAGGTGGCCCCGGAGGCCGCTCCGGTGGTCGGTCCGGTCGTCGACGCAGCATCATCCAGCACCCTGTTCACGGTACCCTCAACACCCGACCGTCCCGGTCACTTCCCGAGCGGAGCACCGGGGACGCCATCGCCGCACCACACCGAAACGAGCCCCGTGCACCCCGTCCGCATCGACTCCCTCGACGATCCCCGCCTCGACGACTTCGCCCGGCTCACCGACGTGGCGCTCCGTCGGGTCTCGGAGCCCGAGGGCGGCCTGTACATCGCCGAGTCGAACACGGTCATCGAGCGGGCGGTCCGCGCCGGTCACGTGCCGCGCAGCATCCTGGTGCAGGAGAAGTGGCTCGACACCGTCCTGCCGCTGGTCGCGGAGCACGACGGTCCCGTCTTCGTCGGTGCGGACGCCCTGCTCGAGGAGCTCACCGGTTTCCGCATGCACCGCGGTGCGATCGCGGCGATGCAGCGTCCCGAGCTGCCGAGCGTCGCCGACGTGGTGCGGGACGCGAAGGTCGTCGTCGTGCTCGAGGACATCGTCGACCACACGAACGTCGGCGCGGTGTTCCGCAGCGTCGCCGGTCTCGGCGCCGACGCCGTGCTCGTCAGCCCGCGCTGCGCCGACCCGCTGTACCGCCGGAGCGTCCGGGTGAGCATGGGCACCGTCCTGCAGGTGCCGTGGACCCGCATCGGCGACTGGCCCGCGGCGGGTGAGGAACTCCGCGCACAGGGCTTCCACCTGGCCGCGATGGCACTGACGGACGAGTCCGTCGACCTCGACGCCTTCGTGGCGGACCTGCCCGACAGGGTCGCGCTCGTGATGGGGACCGAGGGGCAGGGACTGACGCCGGCCGCGATCGCGTCGGCTGACACGACCGTCCGCATCCCGATGGCACACGGCGTCGACTCGCTCAACGTGGCCGCGGCGAGCGCCGTCGGTCTGTGGGCGGTCACCCACGCCCGGCGGCTCGCCTCCTAGCGCACCACCGAGACCGTCGGGAGGCCCGTGGCGGGCTGGTCCGGCAGCATGCGCCCGGCACGGATCACCAGGGCACGGTCGGTGTCCGGTCCGCCGACCAGGCACACACCGACGGGAGCGCCGGCCACGGTCATCGCCGGTGCGCTCACCGCGGGGAGCCCGCCGACGCTCGCGAGCGCGGTCATCGCCGTGGTGGCGGTCCGGGTGCGCTCGAGCGCTCGGGCGTCCGCGTCCAGCAGCGGTGCGGGCCCGGGGACGGTCGGGAACAGCAGGGTCCGACCGGCGAGGGCACCGCGGATCGTCGTGCGCACGGCGTCCAGGGCGGTGACGGCGTCGGCGGTCGCGTCGGGGTCGTTCGCCCCGGCCGCGCGGAACCGGTCACCGACCACGGCGCTCAGCGCTCCGGGGTGCGCGTCGATCCAGGGGCCGTGTGCTGCCAGGGCCTCGGCGGCCTGGACGAGCCGCAGCTGCTCCTGCAGGGCTCGGGGCTCCGGCATGCCGAGGTCGCGCAGTCGGACGGTGGCGACGGGTTCGTCGAGGGTCTCGACGAAGGCCGTGAAGGCCCGGGCGGTGTCCGGTTCGACGAGCGCGACGAGTTCCTCGGGGACGACGAGCACCGTCGCGTCGACCGCCTCGTCCGGCCCGGGCATCGGCGGGACGGTGGCGTCGAGGGCGGCGAG
This sequence comes from Curtobacterium sp. MEB011, assembly GCF_030209655.1. NCBI lineage: Bacteria > Bacillati > Actinomycetota > Actinomycetes > Micrococcales > Microbacteriaceae > Curtobacterium > Curtobacterium sp. MEB011. The sequence continues at coordinate 16,271 of NZ_JARVRN010000012.1, forward strand.
CAGCACCTCAGGGCTGCGGGTGAGCCACCCGACGGTGTCGAACGACGGCGCCAGGGGGAGCAGCCCGTCGCGGGACACCGTGCCGTGGGTCGTCCGGAGGCCCCAGAGTCCCTGGTACGAGGCGGGGACCCGCACCGAGCCCGCGGTGTCCGTGCCGATCCCGATCTCGACCATCCCGAGGCCGACGGCCGATGCGGATCCGCTGGACGAGCCTCCCGGCAGTCGGGTGGGGGCCGCGCTGTTCGGCGGTGTGCCGTGGTGCGCGTTCCGGCCGGTCAGGTTGTAGGCGAACTCGTCGGTGCGTGCGATCCCGCGGATCGACGCGCCGGCGGCGAGGAGCGCGGCGACCGCGGGGGCGGCCGTCGTCTCGACCGGTGCCTCGTGCAGGTACGTCGGGTTGCCCGCGCCGACCGGCTGGCCGGGCACGGCGTAGAGGTCCTTGACGGCGATGGTCAGGCCGTCGAGCGGCCCCACGGCGGTGGGTGCGACGAGCGGGTCGCCGACGGCCCGCCAGACGGTGGTGTCGACGGCTTTCGGGCGGCCGGTGACGTGGGCCGCTTCGATGCGCCAGCGGGGTCCGGCGCCGGGGTCGGTGTCGGTGTCGCCTTCGCCGTCGCGGCGCCAGAGCTGGGTCTGGAGGCCCTGCCCACCCGCGGCGAACCGGGACACCGACACGACGAGGGCGCGGTCCTCGGTCAGGGGGCGGACCTCGACGTGCGTCAGCGACCGGGTCGCGACCCCACCCCGTGCCCCGCGGAACGCGCTGATCGCGTCGTGCCCGACGAGCAGGCCGCGGTCGTCGCCGCGCATCGTGCCGGGGGAGTCGACGAAGGCGGCGTCGAGGGCGTCGAGGTCGTTCGCCAGCAGTGCCGTCTCGTAGGCGTGGATGGCTGCGAGCAGGCCGGCCGGGGCCTCGGGCGCGTCCGGCGTGGCCGGGGTGTGCGTCTTGGTCGACGTTCCGGGCATGGTCATCGGGCAGGCTCCTCGAAGTCGGCCTTGCGGATGCGGGCGTGGACACCGGTCACCAGGTCCACCACCTGCGAGATGTTGAAGTCGGTCGCGGCGGACAGGTACGCGTACGCCAGGTGACGATCCATGCCCCAGCGGGCACCGAGGATCGCGACGGCGTGCCGGACGCACTGCCGGACGGCCTCGTCGAGGTCGGGGTCCATGCCGGTGGGCACCAGGAACTCCTGCGTCTCGGCGACGGGCCAGACCAGGTCGCCGAAGCGGGCGGCGGCCTCGGCTGCCGGGGTCAGGTCGAAGCGGATCGTGGCGCGGAGCGAGGCCTCCATCGCGGTGAGCGCCACCTCCCCGTCGCCCTGGGCGAAGTGCGGGTCGCCGACGTGGGCCAGCGCACCGGGAACGAGCACCGGCAGGTGCAGCTGCGAACCGACCTGCAGCAGGTTGACGTCGATGTTCCCGCCGTGACGACCGGGCGGGACGGAGTGCAGCCGCTCGCCGGGGGTCGCGACGCCCATGATCCCGAGGAACGGTGCCAGGGGGAAGTGCGCGAAGCGGTCGCCCGCGGCGGTGAGCGGGATGCGGCCCCGTCGCCCCTGGGCGGTGTCGACGACGTCGGCGAAGACGCTCACCGTCGTGCCGTCGACCGGGAACTCGCCGTGCAGGGCACCGCGGCCGTGCCGGTTCGAGACCACGCCGTAGTGCACCCGGGGCAGGGTCTCGAGCACCGTCATGGTCAGGACGTCACCGGGGCGGGCGCCGCGCACCGCGATCGGACCGGACACCACGTGGGGGCCGTCCGCCGTGGGGTCGCGGTGTCCGGAGCGGGCGATCGCGACGGCGTCGGCGAGGACGTGCTCCGGGGCGACACCGTGGTCGCCGAACCAGGCGACGGGGTCGCTGCCCTGGTCGGGCAGGATCCCCTCGTGGCTGACGGTGTCGATGGTGACGGACTCCCCGGCACCGATCGTCAGGGCGGGGACGTCACCGTCGCTCGGCAGCCGACCCCACAGGACGGTCTCCGGGTCGACGGGCAGGGAGTGGTCGCCGCGGACGGGCCCGGAGCCGGGCTGCAGGGTCGGGACCGCGGGGGCGGTGTTCTGGTGTGCGGTGGTGCGGTGTGCGCTGGTGTGGTGTGCGGTGGTCATCGGTCCGTCCTCCGTTCGACCAGGTGGGCCACGTCGGCGAGGTGGTCGGCCATCGCCCGGGCCGCGCCGTCGACGTCGTGCTGCCGGATCCGCTCGAGGATCCGCTCGTGCCACTCGAACGACGACCGCCGCCCCTCGCTGGTGCTGTGCGACCGGGCACGGACGTCCTGCACCCATCCGCTGCTGAGCTCGCACAGCGACACGAGCAGGGGGTTGCCCGAGGTGCGGGCGACCTGCACGTGGAAGGCGACGTCCTGCGCGAGCGACTCCTCCGGACTGAGGCCCGCGTGCGTGGCGGCGAGGATGCGTTCCAGGGTGAGCAGGTCGGCCGCACCCGCCCGCGCCGCCGCGAGTCCCGCGACCTGCGGCTCCACGACCGTCCGGAACTCGGCGACGTGCTCGGCCCGGTGGTCCAGGTCGTCGCGGTGGTGGTCGAGCAGGGCCGACGCCTCCTCCGGCCTCGGCAGCACGACGGTGCCACGACCAGGGGTCCGGGAGACCAGGCGACGGCGCTCCAGCTCCTGCAACGCCTCGCGGATCGTCGTGCGGGACACGGCGAGGTCCTCGGCGAGGGTGCGTTCCGGCGGCAGCTTGTCGCCGGGCTGCAGGTCGTCGAGCACGAGCGTGCCGAGGTGGGCGGCGGTCGCCGCACTCAGGGTCCGTCCACGGTGCATGCCATCGACCGTAGGGCCCGTTGGTCTGCTTGGTTCATTGGTACGACCAACTTTTACACGGCCGTCACATCCGGCGTCGGAACCCGAAACACGGTGGGCGAATGGTGGAGCACACCCCGCCAGCACCGACCGGAAGAGAGGTCCGACGTGGACCTGGTCCTCACCAACGCACGGCTGACCGACGGCCGTTCCGTCGACGTCACCATCGCCGACGGCGTGATCGTCAGCGTGGCCGACGCGCTGCCCGGTCCGGGCTCGGCGCACGGCACCGGCACCGGTGCTGCTCCCACCCGCGTGGTCGACTGCGCCGGCCGCGTCGTCATCCCCGGACTCATCGAAGCGCACCTGCACGTCGACAAGGCCCTGCTCGACCGGGAACGCCCGAACCCCGACGGCACCCTCGCCGGAGCCATCGCCGTCACGGGCGAGCTCAAGCGCGGCTTCACCCACGCCACCGTCCGCGACCGCGCCCGCACCCTGCTCGACCAGGCCATCACGAACGGCACGACCCTCGTCCGCGCACACCCCGACGTCGACCCGATCGTCGGGCTCACCGGCGTCGAGGTCCTGCTCGACCTGCGCGACGAGTACCGGGACGCCCTCGACCTGCAGATCGTCGCCTTCCCCCAGGAGGGCATCGCGAAGGCACCGGGCACGCTGGCCCTGCTCCGCCGGGCGCTCGCCGCAGGGGCAGACGTCATCGGCGGCTGCACCTACAACGAGCGCACCCTCGCCGCGTGCCACGAGCACGTCGAGACCGTCCTGGACCTCGCCGAGGAGTTCGGCGTGCCGGCGGACCTGCACGCCGACTTCGCCGACGACACCTCCGACCCGCGGTACGCGCTCGCCGGGCACATCGCCGACCGTGTGGCCGCCCGCGGGCTGCAGGGGCGGGTGGCGCTCGGCCACGTGACCTCGGTCGCCAGCCTGCCCCGCGGCGAGCGCAGGGTGCTGTTCGACCGCCTGGCCGCCGCCGGGGTCGCCGTCGTGCCGCTGCCCGCGACCGACCTGCACCTCGGCGGCCGGTCCGACGACCACGACGTCCGCCGCGGGGTCGTGCCGGTCCGTGAGCTCTGGGACGCCGGCGTCACGAGCGCGTACGCGTCGAACAACGTCCGGAACGCCTTCACCCCGTTCGGGAACGCCGACCTGCTCGACGTCGGGCTCCTGCTGGCCCAGACCGGGCACCTGTCCGGACCGGACGACCTGCGACGGGTGCTCGCGATGGCCACCACCGGTGCCGCGCAGGTCGTCGGCGTCGCGGACACCCACGGCATCCGGCCCGGTGCCGCCGCCGACCTCGTCGTGCTCTCCACCACGGACCCGGACGGCGTGCTGCTCGACCGGCCGGACCGCGCCCTCGTCGTCAAGCGCGGCCGGGTCGTCGCCGAGACCACCAGGACCACCCGACTCACCACCAGCCGCACCACGAACCGATCGAAGGAACTCAGCCATGCGTGAACGGATCCCGCACGAGATCGTCGCCTCCGTCCTGGCCGGTGCCACGGCGTTCATCGGGGGCAACGCCCTGCACCTGCCGACCTGGGCGATCTTCATCAGCTGGGCGGGGATGTTCCTGCTCGGCAGCAAGCCGACGCTGCGGAACGCCACCCGGCTCTGGGCCGCGATGCCGATCGGGTCGGCGTTCGGTCTGGTCATCGTCCTGCTCGACCAGCGGTTCGGCACGCTCTTCGGCGAGGGGCAGGCGGCGCAGAACACCGTGCTGGCGCTGCTCATCCTCGTCGTGAACTGCGCGCTGATGTACACCGGTCGCACGAAGCTGTTCGGGCTGGTCCCCGGGATGTTCCTCGGGTTCGCCTCGTTCTTCGCGACGTGCTTCGGCGGGTTCGGCTTCGACCCGGGGAACGCCTGGGCCGCCTGGGTCTCGGTCGTGCTGATGAACGCGCTCGGCCCGGTGTTCGCGTACCTGTCCCGTCGCCTGACCTTCGCGCGGCCCGAGACGACCGGCGCGGCCGATGTGGCCGACCCGGCCGTGGGTGCGCACCCCGCCAGCCCGGCCGCCCAGGCCCCTGCTCCGGAACGGCAGCCCGACCAGCCGGTCGCAGCCTCGGCCTAGGAGCGGACCGGTACGCTCGGGTCCCGTGTCACGAGTCGTCCGCCGCCCCCGCTCCGCTGTCCGGAGGCCGGTCACGATCTCGGTGGTCGCCGTGCTGCTCCTGGTGGCCGGGTACCTCGTCGCCGCGGCCGTCGTGCCGTTCGGTCCGGCGAGCGCCAGCACCACCACCTACTCGGCACCGAGGACGACTGCCCCGGCACTGAGCTTCCCGGGCTACGGCGCGACCGCGGTCGAAGCGACGGACTTCCCCGAGAGCCTGCGTACCAGCGGCGACACGAAGCCCCGGTCCATCGCGAGCATCACGAAGGTCGTCACGGCGCTCGTGGTGCTCGACGAGAAGCCGATGGCGCTCGGACAGTCGGGCCCGGCCATCCGCTTCACGAAGCAGATGGAGGGCCTGTACGCGAAGTACGCGGCGCAGAACGGCGAGGTCGCCCCGATGCCGGCCGGCCTGAAGCTCACCGAGCACCAGGCGTTCCAGGTGATGCTCATGAAGTCGGCCAACAACTACGCCGGCGCGCTCGCCATCTGGGCCTTCGGATCCCTCGACGCCTACGAGCGAGCGGCCGCGAAGTGGCTCGACGAGCAGGGCCTCGACGACACGACGATCCACGAGCCGACCGGCCTCGACCCGGACAACACCTCGACCGCGACCGACCTGGTCGAGCTCGGGCAGCTGGCGCTCGCGAACCCGGTCGTCAAGGACATCGTCGGCACGCAGGACGTCACGATCCCGACGGTCGGCGCGATCGAGAACTCGAACAAGCTCCTCGGGCTCGACGGCGTCGAGGGGATCAAGACCGGCACGCTCGACGAGGCCGGGGCCTGCCTGCTGTTCGCGGCGACGTACGAGCGTGGCGGCAGGCAGGTCACCGTCGTCGGCGTGATGCTCGGTGGCGTGGACCACGACTCCCTCGACAACGACGTGCAGCGGTTGCTGCGGTCCGTCGCGGACAACTTCCAGGTGGTGACGCTCACCCACCAGGGGCAGACCTTCGGCACCTTCTCGACCCCGTGGCAGGACGAGGCGGACGCGGTCACGACGAAGGCCGCCGAGGTGCTCGTGTGGGGGAAGACCACGGTCACCGCGAAGGCGACGCTCGAGCGGGTGACCTTCGGCACGAAGGGCGAGCGGGTCGGGCAGGTCCGGTTCCGCATCTCCGACCACGACCCGGTCACGGTGCCGCTCGCGCTCGCGCGGACGATCGACGACCCCGGCGTCTGGTGGCGTTGGACGAACCCGTTCCAGGGGGCGTGACGCTCGTCGGTGCCCGACCGTAGAGTCGGTCGGGTGACGACGATGACGACGTTCCCCCGGACCACCCCCTCCGCCCTCGACGTCGACGCCCGCGGAGTCCTCGCGTTCGTCGACGCCCTCGAGTCGACACCCGGCGTCGAGCCGCACAGCTTCATGCTGCTCCGGCACGGCCAGGTCGCTGCCGAGGGGTGGTGGCAGCCGTACTCGGCCGACCGCGTGCACCTGCTCTACTCGCTGAGCAAGAGCTTCACCGCAGCGGCCGTCGGCATCGCCGTGCGACAGGGCCTGGTCGACCTCGACGCGACCGTGCTGTCGTACTTCCCGGAGCTCGACGCCGACGTCACCGATGAGCGCAGCCGCCGGATGCGGGTGCGGCACCTGCTCGCGATGGCGAGCGGGCACCGCGAGGAGACGCTCGAACGGGCGGAGGCCCTCGATCCGACGAACACGGTGCGCGGGTTCCTGCTGCTCCCGCCGGACGAGGAGCCCGGCTCGGTCTTCGCGTACAACCAGCCGTGCACGTACACGCTCGCGAGCATCGTCCGGCGCGTGACCGGCGGGTCGCTCGTGGCCTGGCTCCGCCCGCACCTGCTCGACCCGCTCGGCATCGACGACCTCGCGTGGCGCCGCGACGACACCGGCGCGGAGTTCGGGTTCAGCGGGTGCTACGCCACGACCGACGCGGTCGCGAAGCTCGGCCAGCTGTACCTGCAGGACGGCGTCTGGAACGGCGAGCGGATCCTCGACGCCGACTGGGTCGAACAGGCCACGAGCACGCAGGTCGCCAACCCGGACGAGGCCAACCCGGACTGGTCGAAGGGGTACGGCTTCCAGTTCTGGATGGCCCGCCACGGTTTCCGCGGCGACGGCGCCTACGGTCAGTTCTGCGTCGTCCTGCCGGAGCAGGACGTCGTGCTCGCGATCACCGGTCAGACCGTCGACATGCAGGCGGTCCTCGACGCGGCCTGGCAGCACCTCCTGCCCGCCGTCGACGGCACGACCGACACGGATGCGGACACCGCACTGGAGGCCCGGCTCGCCTCCCTCGGGCTGCCACCGGTGCAGGGTGGTCGCCTTCCGGAGCACCTCGCCGACGTCGAGCTGCGGTCGCGTCCCGGCGGGATCCTCGATGCCGCCACGTTCACGCGCGGTGCAGACGGGATCCGCCTGACGATCACCGACGACGGCCGGTCGGAGTCCGTGCCGCTCGGCGAAGGACTGTGGGCCGTCGAGGGTGCCCTCGCGGCGAGTGCGGCGACCGAGCCGGAGGGCACCGTGCTCGTCGCGGTCCGCTTCCTGGAGACCCCGCACCTGCTGCACCTGCGCATCGACCTCGACGCGGGCACGGTCGGGGCGAAGTGGAAGACCGAGCCGCTGCACGACGGTCCGATGACGCTCCGTCGCCCCGCGGACTGACCTGTGCCGACCACGGGGTGCGCACGACCCCGTTCGCGGCGCGCACGACACGGTTCGCGCCCCCGTAGCGTCATCGCGCCCTGGTGAGCCGGGGCGCGATGACCGTGGTGGGGCGCGGCTGCGGAGGCGTGCGGACTCGAAGGGGCGTCGTCGGCTACGGGGTGTCGGAGGGGTGCTCGGTGACGATCTGCAGCTCGGGCCGCTTCGCCGTCACCCCGTCGCCGGACGAGGTGTGCTTGATGCGGCGGACCACCCACGGCACCAGGTACTCCCTGGCCCACCCGAGGTCCTCGGCGCGGGCCTCGCGCCACGGGCGTGCCTCGAGCGGGTCCGGGTTGAACGGTTCGAGTCCGTGCGGCACACCGAGGGTGTCGAGCACCGCGGCGGCGATCGTGGAGTGGCCCATCGGGGAGTGGTGCAGCCGGTCCGGAGCCCACATCCGCGGGTCCCGGAGCACGCGGAGTGCCCACATGTTGGCCACCAGGGCGCCGTGCTTCAGGGCGATGGCGTGCAGGTTCTCGTTGTAGATCGCCGTCTTGCCGCGGACCATGCCGAGCACCGGGGTCATCCCGACGTCCGGGCCGGTGAACAGCACGACGGTGGCACCGTCGCGCCGCAGGTCCGCGACGAGCCGGTCCACCCGTTCGGCGAGTTCGTCCGGGTCCGAGCCGGGGCGGATGATGTCGTTGCCGCCGGCCGACACCGTGATGAGGTCCGGGTGCAGGGCGACGGCGGCCTCGGCCTGCTCGTCGATGATCTGCTGGAGCAGCCGCCCGCGGATCGCGAGGTTCGCGTACGCGAAGTCGTCCGTCTGGTGTGCCAGCACCTCGGCGACGCGGTCCGCCCAGCCGCGGTTGCCGCCCGGGACGGTCGGGTCGGGGTCCCCGATCCCCTCGGTGAACGAGTCACCGATCGCGACGTACCTGGTCCAAGGATGACGATCTGACACGTCCCGGACCCTAGTCTCGTGGCATGACGAAGGCCAACACGGACGCCGTCGGCTGGTCGGTGCCCGACGAACTGCTCGACCGCATCGCCGGGCGCGCCTCCGGGTACGACGCCGCGAACGCGTTCTGCACCGAGGACCTCGACGAGCTCCGCGCCGCCGGCTACCTGCGGATCGGTGTCCCCGTCGAGCAAGGCGGGGCGGGCCTCGGCCTCCGCGCCACCGCCGACGTGCAGCGCGCCCTCGCCCAGGCCGCGCCGGCGACGGCGCTCGGCCTCGGCATGCACCAGGTGTGGGTGCAGGCGGCGCGCGCCGTCCGTGCGCGAGGTGAGTCGTTCCTCCAGGCCGTCACCGACCACGCGGCGGACGACCAGCTGCTCGCCTTCGGGGTGAGCGAACCCGGCAACGACGCCGTGCTGTTCGACTCGTCGACGACGGCGGAGCCGGACGGCGACGGCGGGTACCGGTTCACCGGCACGAAGGTGTTCACCTCCCTCGCTCCGGCGTGGGACGTCATGAGCGTCTTCGGCAAGGACACCTCGGGGGCGGAACCCCGGCTCGTGCACGGCTTCGTGCTGCGGTCGGACGGCGACGTCGAACACCTGGACGACTGGGACACGCTCGGGATGCGCGCGACGCAGAGCCGCACCACGAAGCTGCACGGCGTGCACGTCCCGGCTGGCCGCATCGTCCGGTCACTGCCGGTCGGGCCGAACCAGGACCCACTCGTGTTCGGGATCTTCGCCTCGTTCGAGCTCCTCATCGCGTCGGTGTACGCCGGGATCGCCGAGCGGGCGATCGCGCTCGCGGCGACCGCCGTGGCGGGGCGGACCGCGGCCGACGGTACTCGGCGGTCGGAGGACCCCGACGTGCGCCGGGCGATCGCCGACCTGCGCGGCGCGGTCGACGCGATCACGCTGCAGGTCCACTCGTTGGCGCGGTCGGTCGACGAGGTCGACGACCTCGGAGCCCGGTGGTTCCCGCTGCTCGTCGGCACGAAGGCGCGGGCCGTGGACGCGGCGCAGCACGTCGTGGACGAGGCCATGCGCGTCGTCGGCGGCTCGGCGTTCCGGGCGTCGAGTGAGCTGGCGCGGCTGGCGCGTGACGTCCGGGCGGGGCAGTACCACCCGTCGTCGCGCGACTCCGCGGCGCGGACGATCGCCGCGTCGGTGCTCGGCCCGCTCGGCTGAGCGCTGCGCTCCGGGGCGCTTCCCGTGCGAGGGTGGCGTGGCCGCGCACCGTGCGGGGTCCGTCGGCAGGTGCGAGGTTGGCCGATCGGTGTTGCCTTGCGGCGCCGCACCGTGCGACCGACCCGGCACCGAGTTGCGAAGGGCGCGCGGTGCCGCGGGCGATGGCGTGGCGGCGCACCGTGCGGGGTCCGTCGGCAGGTGCGAGGTTGGCCGCTCGGTGCTGCCTTGTGGCGTCGCACCGTGCAACCAACCCGGCACCGAGTTGCGAAGGGCGCACGGTGCGATGACGGGCGAGCAACCGCGCACGACGGGACGAACCTCGCACCGTGCGGCCGTCGGCACGCCCGGCACGGCGATGTCGGTGGCGCCTGGCATCATCTCGGTGTGAGCAAGCAGGACGGACGGAACCGCCTCGTCTCCGACGCACCGGTGGACGACGTCTCGGCGACCGTGCTGCACGTCGACATGGACGCCTTCTTCGCCTCCGTCGAACTGCTCGACCGCCCCGACCTGCAGGGCCTGCCGGTCATCGTGGGCCACGACTCCGACCGCTCCGTCGTCACGGCGGCCACCTACGAAGCCCGTCGGTACGGCGTGAACTCCGCCATGCCGATGGCCGTCGCCAAACGCCGCTGCCCGAACGCCGTGATCGTCGAACCGCACTTCGAGAAGTACCGGGCGAAGTCCGCGTCCGTGATGGCGATCTTCGACCGGTTCACCCCACGGGTCGAGCGGCTCGGCATCGACGAGGCGTTCCTCGACGTCGCCGGCGCGCTCCGGCTCTACGGCACGCCGTGGCAGATCGGCCAGGCGATCCGCCGCACGGTCTTCGCCGAGACCGGGCTGCACTGCTCGGTCGGTGCGGCATCGACCAAGTTCGTGGCGAAGCTCGCCTCCAGCCGGTCGAAGCCGGACGGCCTGCTCGTGGTGCCCGGAGCGGACACCGTGGCGTTCCTGCACCCGCAGCCCGTCTCCGCGCTCTGGGGCGTGGGCGGCAAGACGCAGGAGACGCTCGAACGCCGGGGCATCCGCACCGTCGGCGACCTGGCGAACACCCCGCTCGGCTCGCTCGTCTCGGCACTCGGCCCGGCCGGCGGGCAGCGGCTGCACGACCTGTCCTGGGGTCGCGACCCGCGCGTGGTCGACACCGGCGTCGGCGAGAAGTCGATCGGGCACGAGGTCACCTTCGGCCGCGACCTGACCGAGCGCGACGACGTCGCTCGCGAACTCCTCCGCCTGGCCGACAAGGTCGCGGTCCGCCTGCGCCAGGCCGACGTGCAGGCCCGGACGGTGGCGCTCAAGGTCCGCTACACCGACTTCACCACGCTGACCCGGTCGCGCACCCTGGCGGAACCGACCGACGTCGCGAAGCGCCTGCACCGCGAAGCCGTCGAGCTGTACGACGTGCTGCACCGACCCGGCAACCAGATCCGGCTGATCGGCGTGCGCGGCGAGAACCTCGTGCCCACGGCTGCCAGCAACGCCCTGTGGGACGACGACGCGCCGTGGCGTGACACCGAGACCACCGTGGACGCGGTCGCCGCTCGCTTCGGCGCCGGCGTCCTGCGACCGGCATCCCTGGTCCGTCGGACCCCTGACGGGGGCGTCCCGCACGCTCGGCAGGACTGACGGTGGCGGTAGAATCGGGTTCAGTGAGCGCAGCGGAGTACGAAGACCAGCAGCCCGCCACGCTGTGGGCGGAGTCGGGTGACGACCAGTCCGGCGCCGGCGGCAAATCGCCGACGCTCGACACGGCGCAGGCCGACGGTGACGCCGCCCGTGACGAAGCCGACGCCGCGGCCCTGGCCGAAGCGGCCGGCAACTCGGCGGTCCAGCACCTGTCGCCGGCGTTCCCGGACCGGGCCGCATGGGGCACGGCATCGAAGCTCCGTGCCTGGCAGATCGAAGCGCTCACGAAGTACTTCGAGAAGGAACCCCGCGACTTCCTGACGGCAGCGACCCCGGGTGCCGGCAAGACCACCTTCGCGCTCCGACTGGCGACCGAGCTCCTGGCCCGCGGCACCGTCGACCGCATCGTCGTCGTCGCACCGACCGAGCACCTGAAGCGCCAGTGGGCCGACTCCGCCGACCGCGTGGGCATCCGGATCGACCCGATGTTCAAGAACGGCGACGGCATGTTCGGCCGGCACTACCAGGGCGTCGCGATCACCTACGCCCAGGTCGGCATGAACCCCGAAGTGCACAAGCGCATCACCGAGGGCGGGCGCACCCTGGTCGTCCTCGACGAGGTCCACCACGGCGGCGACGCCCTGACGTGGGGCGACGGCATCAGGGAAGCGTTCTCCGGTGCCACCCGACGGCTCTCGCTGTCGGGGACCCCGTTCCGGTCCGACACCGCACCGATCCCGTTCGTGCAGTACGCCCCCGACGAGCAGGGCATCCGCACCTCGATCTCCGACTACAACTACGGCTACGGCCGCGCACTCAAGGACGGCGTCGTCCGCCCGGTGCTGTTCATGGCCTACGCCGGCCAGATGCGCTGGAAGACCCGGATGGGCGACGAGATGTCGGCCTCGTTGGGTGAGCAGGTCACGAAGGACATCACGGCCCAGGCCTGGCGCACCGCACTGTCGCCCGAGGGCGAGTGGATGCCGGCCGTGCTCTCCGCCGCCGACAAGCGCCTGACCGAGGTCCGCCGTGGTGTGCCCGACGCCGGCGGTCTGGTCATCGCCACGGACACCACCACGGCCCGCGCCTACGCCCGGATCCTGCAGCAGATCACGGGGGAGCGCCCGACCGTGGTGCTGTCCGACGAAGCCGCGGGGTCGAGCCGCATCAGCGCCTTCGCCGAGGACACCTCGCGCTGGATGGTCGCCGTCCGCATGGTCTCCGAAGGCGTCGACGTCCCACGGCTCTGCGTCGGCGTCTACGCCACGAGCGCGAGCACGCCGCTGTTCTTCGCACAGGTCATCGGCCGCTTCGTCCGTGCCCGTCGTCGTGGTGAGACCGCGAGTGTCTTCCTGCCGAGCGTCCCCGGCCTGATGGCCCTCGCCGCCACCCTCGAGCTCGAGCGCGACCACGCCCTCGACCGCCCGAAGGACGCCGACGACGGGATGTACAACCCCGAAGACGCCATGGTCGCCGAGGCCAACAAGGAAGACCGTGCGTCCGAGAGCCTGCTCGAGGTCCAGCCGTTCGAGGCGCTCGACTCGCAGGCGTCCTTCGACCGCGTCCTCTACGACGGCGGCGAGTTCGGTACCGGCGGCGAGGTCGGTTCCCTCGAGGAGCTCGACTTCATCGGCATCCCGGGGCTCCTCGAACCCGATCAGGTGCGCGACCTCCTGCGCGCCCGGCAGGCGACCCAGGCCAAGCGGTCCAAGGGCCGGACGGCCAAGGACGGCCTGCCCAAGGCGCCCGAGCCCGACCGCCCGATGTACATGACGATCAAGGAACAGCGGACCGAGCTCGCCCGGCTCGTGTCGATCTGGTCCCGTCACTCGAACGAGCCGCACGGATCGATCCACGCCGAACTCCGGCGCATCAGCGGCGGTCCGGCCGTGGCACAGGCGAGCATCGAGCAGATCCAGAAGCGCATCGACATCCTGCGCTCCCGCATCGGCGGACGTCGGTGACGGCCGCGTGATCGAGCCGGTCGACGATCGCACCTGGTACGTCAAACGGGATCCCGAGGCGTCGCCCGAGGCGATCATCGACCGCTTCGGCGGCGGCTACCGGCTGCGCCGCTTCTCGCTCACCGAGTCCCGCCGCACCCCGCACGGGGTGTTCACGGGCCCAGAACTCGCCGAGACCGCGTGGTGGCGGCTCCGCGACAGGCCGCGGAACTCATGACGCGCCAAGCCAAAGTCCGGTAGACCGGAGGAATGGCAGACTCGATCCCTCACGTCCTCGTCCTCGGCGGCGGCTCCGCTGGCTACGCCACGGTCAAGCAGCTCCAGAAGCACGCGGCCACGGTGCCCATGCGGATCACGCTGGTGGACCAGAACACCTACTACACGTACCTGCCGTTCCTGCCCGAGGTCGCCGGTGGCCACATCGCGCCGAAGGACGTCACCGTCGAGCTGCGCCGTGCGCTGCGCAAGACCCGCGTGATCCAGGGCAAGGTCACCGCGATCTCCTCGGCCGACAAGACCGTGTCGATCGCGACCGCCGGCGGCGACGACCGCACCCTCGGCTACGACCAGCTCGTCGTCGCCCTCGGCTCCGTCACCCGCACGTTCCCCACCCCCGGACTCGAGGAGTACGGCGTCGGCTTCAAGAGCGTCGAAGAGGCCGCCTACGTGCGCGCCAAGCTCCTCGACAACATCGCGAAGGCTGCTGCCACGCGGGACGAGGACGAGCGCCGTCGTCTGCTGACCAGCGTGTTCGTCGGCGGTGGCTACACCGGCGTCGAGGCGATCGGTGAGCTGTTCGACGTGTCGCAGGCCGCCATCAAGACCTACCCGTCGCTCGCCGGCGAGCAGCCCCGCTGGGTGCTCATCGACGCGCTCGACCGCGTCGCGCCCGAGGTCGGCCCGGAGCTGTCCAAGTGGACGCTCGAGTCGCTCCGTGCCCGCGGGATCGACGTCCGCCTGAAGACCACCATGCCGAGCGCCGAGGGTGGTGTCGTCAAGTTCTCCGACGGCGACGAGTTCGCCACCGGACTGCTCGTCTGGACCGCAGGCGTCAAGCCGAACCCGCTCCTCGACGCCTCCGACCTGCCGCGCGGGCCGAAGGGCCACCTCGCCGCGAACGCGAAGCTCCAGGTCGAGGCCGAGGACACCCACCAGGTCGTCGAGGGCGTCTGGGGCCTGGGCGACGTCGCGCAGGTGCCCGACCTGACCGCCGACAAGCAGCCGGCGTTCTACCCGCCGAATGCGCAGAACGCCGTCCGTCAGGCCGTGGTCGCCGCCGACAACATCGTCGCGACAATCACCGGCAAGCCGCTCGAGGAGTACCGCCACCCCTCCATCGGCACCGTCGCGTCGTACGGTGTGGGCAAGGGTGCCGCGAACATCAAGGGCATCAAGATGACCAACCTGTTCGCATGGCTCGCGCACCGCGCCTACCACGTGTACGCGATGCCGACCCTGAACCGGAAGGCGCGCATCGTCATCGGCTGGATCACGGGCGCCGTGTCCGGTCGCGACGCGACCTCCCTGATCAAGGAGACCGACCCGCGACGCAACTTCGTCGAGGCGTCGAAGAGCTAGACGTACCCACAGATCGGACGGGAGGCGCGGTGCCAGCTGGCACCGCGCCTCCCGTCCGTACGTGCTGCGTTCGCACCGTGCTGTGTTCACGATCTGGTGCGGTGTTGCGTGTTCGGTGCGCGCTTGCAGCGCCGCACGGAGCGCGGAACCTCGCACGGGTTGGGGAGGTGTGCGCGGAGGACGCCCTGAGCGCAGCGATGGCGACACTCGCCGGGAAGACACAACAGAAAATGCCCCCCGACCGAAAGGTCAGGGGGCATGCATTTCCTGTGTCCGAGAGGGGACTTGAACCCCTACGCCCTAATACGGGCACTAGCACCTCAAGCTAGCGCGTCTACCAATTCCGCCACCCGGACAGGGTGTCTGGTGTCTGTTTCCCGGGGCGAACCCGGCGTTCCTGCCGAGAGAAGACACTAGCACGGGTCTGAACGCGCGATGAACACGGGAGCGCATCCCGGGCGAGTCCTCGGTGTGCCGTCCCGGCGTCGGGGTCGGTGTCGACCGATACCGTGGAGCCATGACGAACCCGGAGCCGTCCGAGCACCAGTCCGCGTCCGAGCTCGAGGCGACCGCGGCGATCGCCCGCGACCTCATCCGCATCGACACGACGAACTGGGGCGAGGGGAAGTCGCGCGGCGAGGCCGAGGCGGCCCACTACGTCGAGGACAGGCTCCGAGCGCTGGGTCTCGAGCCGCAGTTGTTCGAGTCGGAGCCGGACCGGGTGAGCGTGGTTGCGCGTGTCCCCGGGCGGAACCGTGACAAGCCGGCGCTCGTGGTGCACGGGCACCTCGACGTGGTGCCGGCGGATCCGGCGAACTGGTCGGTCGACCCGTTCGGCGGCGTCGTCAAGGACGGTTCGCTGTGGGGCCGCGGTGCCGTGGACATGAAGAACATGGACGCGATGATGCTGACGTCGCTGGCCGACGTCATCGAGCAGCACGGTGCGCCCGAGCGTGACCTGGTCATCGCGTACTTCGCCGACGAAGAGGCCGGGGGAGTCCTGGGTTCGCACCACGTGGTCGACCAGCATCCGGAGGTCTTCGCGGGAGCGTCGGCGGCGATCAGCGAGGTCGGCGGGTACTCGATCACGCTCGGTGACCGTCGCGCCTACCTGCTGCAGACCGGCGAGAAGGCGCTCATGTGGGTGAAGCTGATCGCGCGCGGCACCGCTGCCCACGGCTCGCACGTGATCCGCGACAACGCCGTCACGAAGCTCGCAGCGGCGGTCGCCCGGATCGGCAGCGAGGAGTGGCCCGTTCGGCTCTCGGCCACGACGGACGCGATGGTCGCCGAGGTGGCGCGGTTCCTCGGCGTCGACCCGACGGTGACCGGTCCGGACGAGGTCGCGCTGGCCACCGGGTCGGCGTCGCGGTTCATCCACGCCGCGCTGCACACCACGTCGAACCCGACGGTGCTGACCGCGGGCTACAAGCACAACGTCATCCCCGACACCGCCGAGGCGCTGGTCGACATCCGTTGCCTGCCGGGCGATGAGGAGTCCGTGCTGGAACGGGTGCGGGAGCTCGCCGGACCCGAGGTCGAGGTGGTCATGTCGTTCCGCGACATCGGCCTCGAGCAGGACTTCGGCGGCCCCCTGGTCGACGCGGTCCGCGATGTCCTGGGGCGGCACGACCCGGGCGCCCCGGTCCTGCCGTACCTGCTGTCCGGCGGCACCGACAACAAGGCGCTCTCGACGCTCGGCATCGCCGGGTACGGGTTCGTGCCGTTGCAGCTGCCCGCCGGTGTGGACTTCCCGGCGATGTTCCACGGGGTCGACGAGCGGGTGCCGCTCGACTCGCTCGCGTTCGGCCGGCGGGTGCTGGGCGACCTGCTCGCGACGTACTGATATTGTTCGTGGTCGCCGTCGTGGCGGTGCCCTGACCGACCTCCCCCCGAAAGGCCCGTGCGATGCACATCCTCGAGGCGATCTTCCTCGGCTTCGTCCAGGGGCTCACCGAGTTCCTGCCCGTGTCCTCCAGCGCGCACCTGCGCATCGTCGGGCTGTTCCTGCCCGACGCGAAGGACCCGGGTGCGGCCTTCACCGCCGTGACGCAGCTCGGCACCGAGACCGCGGTGCTCATCTACTTCTGGAAGGACATCACCCGGATCATCGGGCGGTGGTTCCGGTCGGTGGTCAAGCGTGACGTGCCGAAGGGCGACCCCGACGTCCGCGTCGGCTGGCTGGTGATCCTCGGAACGATCCCGATCGGGGTCGCCGGGCTCCTGCTCAAGGACTCCATCGAGACGACGTTCCGGTCGCTCTGGATCGTCGCGATCGTCCTCATCGTGTTCGGTGTCGTCCTCGGGGTGCTCGACCGGGTCGGCCGCAAGGAGCGCCGGATCGAGCAGATGACGTTCCGCGGCGGTCTGCTCATCGGCCTGGCGCAGATGCTCGCCCTGGTGCCCGGGGTGTCCCGTTCCGGTGCGACGGTGTCGATGGGGCTCGCCCTCGGCTACACCCGTCCGGCGGCCGCTCGGTTCGCGTTCCTGCTGGCGATCCCGGCGGTGTTCCTGTCCGGGTTCTACGAGGCCGCGACGAGCCTCGGTGACCACGGATCGCCGTTCGGACTCGCCGACACGCTCATCGCCACGGTCGTCGCGTTCGTGGTCGGGTTCGTCGTGATCGCAGCGTTCATGAACTACATCAGCAAGCGCAGCTTCATGCCCTTCGTCGTTTACCGGATCGCACTCGGTATCGTGCTCATCGTGTTGTTGTCGCTCGGAGTGATCCAGCCGTGAGGGCCTGGCAGGCCCCATCCGTCCCCGACGTCCCCGGCGCCGCGCCCCGACCGGTCGTCCACGACACCGCCACGGGCAAGCCGGTGGACCCCGCCCGCGACGAGGACCGTGCCGCGCTGTACGTCTGCGGCATCACACCGTACGACGCCACGCACCTCGGTCACGCGGCGACGTACCTGGCGTTCGACACCCTCGGCCGCGCCTGGCGCGACGCCGGGCTCGACGTCGAGTACGCGCAGAACGTCACCGACGTCGACGACCCGCTGCTCGAGCGCGCCGCTCGCGACGGGATCGACTGGCGCGAGCTCGCTGCGTCCCAGGTCGACCTGTTCCGTCGCGACATGGAGTCGCTGCGGATCCTGCCGCCGGACGACTTCGTGGCCGTGACCGACGAGGTCGAGCGGGTCGCCGAGGCCGTGTCGTTCCTGCAGGAGACCGGCTACGCGTACGAGGTCCCGACCGACGACGCCGAGGGCGACGACCTGTACTTCGACGTCAGCCGGCCCACCGACGCGTGGACCCTCGGCGACGAGAGCGGCCTCGACCGCGAGACCATGCTGACCCTCGCCGCCGAACGCGGCGGTGACCCCGACCGTCCGGGCAAGCGCGACCCGCTCGACCCGTTGCTGTGGCGCGCCGCGCGGGACGGCGAGCCGGCCTGGGACACCGAGATCGGCCCCGGACGCCCCGGCTGGCACATCGAGTGCAGCGTCATCGCCGGCGACCGCCTCGGGCTGCCGATCAGCGTGCAGGGCGGCGGGAGCGACCTCGTGTTCCCGCACCACGAGATGAGTGCCGGGCACGCTGCGGCCCTCGCCCACCAGCCCCTCGCGAACGCGTTCGTGCACACGGGGATGATCGCCTACCAGGGTACGAAGATCTCGAAGTCGCTCGGCAACCTGGTCACCGTGCGTGGCCTGCTCGACGACGGCGCCGACCCCCGGGCGATCCGGCTGGCGCTGCTGTCGCACAAGTACTCCGACGACTGGGAGTGGTTCGCCACCGAGCTGACGAGTGCCGAGACGCGGCTCGCGGGCTGGGACGCCTGGGCCTCCGGCGCCTCGGCCGGGCACGCCGACGACGCGGCCGACGTCGCCACGCGCATCCGTGCGCGGGTGTCGGACGACCTCGACACGCCGGGGGCGGTCGCAGCGGTGGACACGGCGATCGCGGGCGGCACGGCGTGCACTCCCGAGCTCGTCGACCTGATCGACGCGCTGCTCGGCATCCGCCTGGCCTGAGCTCGGTCGGCTGGCCGGCCGTCGGCCTGCGGCGCGTGGTCGCGACGCGACGCGTCGCGTGCGCGCCGCCGAGGGGTCAGGAACCGTCGCCGAGGCGGGCCGCAGCCGACAGTTCGCGACCAGTCGCCGGAGGTGAGTGGTGTGTCGTGACCGTTCGCGGCCGCCGGGCGGGAGGCCCATGGCGGGTCAGCCCCGTGCCTCCCGTCCGCGGAGTGGTCGCGACGCGTCGCGTGCGCGCCGCCGAGGGGTCAGGAACCGTCGCCCAGGCGGGCCGCAGCCGACAGTTCGCGACCACCCGGCGGACGCGAGCGGCGTGTCGTGACCGCACACCCCACGACGGACAGGAGGCACGGTGCCAGCCGGCACCGTGCCTCCTGTCCGTCAGTGGGTGACGGCTACTGCTGGGGTCGCCACGGCCCCTCGCCACCGGCGGTGCCGCCGTCCTTGCCGTCCTTGCGCTCCCGGCGACGGAGGTACTGCTCGAACTCCTGCGCGATGGCGTCGCCGGAGGCCTCGGGGGAGTCGACGGTGTCGCGTGCCTGCTCGAGCTGCCCGATGTACGACGCCATGTCCTCGTCGTCGGCGGCGAGGGCGTCGATGCCCTCCTCCCACTCGGTGGCGTCGTCGAGCAGCGACCCGCGGGGCACCGTGACGTCCGTGAGCTCCTCGATCTTGTCGAGCAGCGAGAGCGTGGCCTTCGGCGAAGGGGAGTTGTGCACGTAGTGCGGCACGGACGCCCAGAGCGAGAGCGTGGTCAGCCCCGCCTTGTCCATCGCGTCGGCGAGGACACCGAGGATGCCGGTCGGCCCCTCGTACGAGGACTTGTCGACGTCGAAGGCAGCGCGGACGCCGGCGTTCTCACTCGACACGAACACCGAGATCGGCCGGGTGTGCGGGACGTCGGCGAGCATCGCACCGACGAAGACGACGGCGTCGATGGAGTAGACGTCCGCCAGGTCGATGATCTCCGAGCAGAAGCCACGCCAGGTGCGCGAGGGCTCGGGGCCGACCAGCACGAACACGTCGCGGTCGGTGGGGGAGCCGGTGGCGCCGATGACCGGACGCCCCTCGGCTCCGGGGCCGTGCAGCACGATCCGGGGCCACTGCACGCCGCGGTTGCCGTCGTCGTCGGTGCCGACGGTGGGCCGGTTGAACTGGTAGTCGACGTACCGCTCGCCGTCGAGCTCGCGGAGTTCGTCGAGGCCGAGCGACTCGACGATGCGACGCGCCAGACCGCTCGCGGCCTCGCCGGCGTCGTTCCAGCCCTCGAAGGCGACGACGAGCAAGCGGCCGTCGCTGAAGGGGGAGTGCTGTGGCACGGAGCGGACCTCCTGGTGGTGGAGCGGAGCGGGGCGGGAGCGATGCCCCCGGCCGGACACGATTCAGGCATCCACTGTAGGCCCAGGGGGTGCCGGCGGACGTGCGCGTCCGCGCCCAGCGGAACGGCCCCGGTAGACTCGTCGCCCGTGACCGCGCATCCTCCTGCCCTCGTCCCGCCCGCAGCCGTGCTGTGGGACATGGACGGCACGATCATCGACACCGAGCCGATCTGGCAGCGGTCCCAGGTGGACCTGACGACCCGGTACGGCGCCGAGTGGACGGAAGCGGACGGCCTGTCCCTGGTGGGCAGCGGCCTCGAGCGCTCCGGCGAGCTCCTGCGCGCCAAGGGCGTCGACATGGAGGTCGAGGAGATCATCCAGTGGATGACCGACTACGTGATGGAGCACCTGCGCGACGGCGAGCTGCCGTGGCGTCCGGGTGCCCGTGAGCTCATCGAGGAGCTGCACGCCCGCGGCATCCCCACCGCGCTGGTGACGATGTCCCGGCGCAAGATGGCGCTCGTCGCCGCCGAGGCCCTGGGCGAGCGCGGCTTCCGCGTCGTCGTGGCCGGTGACGACGTCGACCGCCCGAAGCCGTTCCCGGACGCCTACCTGTCCGCCGCCGCGCAGCTCGGCGTCGAGCCCACCGCGTGCGTCGCGATCGAGGACTCCGCCACCGGAGTCGCGTCGGCCGTCGCCTCCGGCGCCGTCACGGTCGCCGTCGAGCACATCGTCCCGCTGTCCGAGATCGCCGGCGGCGACGTGCACCTGACCACCCTGGCGGGCGTCGACGTCGACCGGCTGGTCGAGTTGACGACGCCGGCACTGGCCGCACGGGCTGGAGGCGCGGTGCCGGACCCGGCGCACGCTGCGGACACCGAAGGGGTCACCCGATGAGCCACACCGACGACGCACGCGACTTAGCGGACGCGAGCAGCGCCTCCAGTCCGACCGCGGACCCGACCGCAGCCCTCCCGCACACCGCGGGCGGGGCACCACACACGCCGCCGCGCGGCCCGTTCCGGGCCGGCGACCGCGTGCAGCTCACCGGTCCGAAGGGCAAGCTCACGACGCTGTCCCTCGAGACCGCCGGTGAGTACCACACGCACCGCGGGGTGCTCCGGCACGACGACGTCATCGGCCAGCCCGACGGCTCGGTCATCCGGGCGAGCACCGGCGACGAGTACCTCGCGCTCCGTCCGCTGCTCAACGACTACGTGATGTCGATGCCGCGTGGTGCGGCGATCGTCTACCCGAAGGACGCGGCGCAGATCGTGGCCTTCGCGGACGTCTTCCCCGGGGCCCGGGTGGTCGAGGCCGGTGTCGGCTCGGGGGCGCTGTCGCTGTTCCTGCTCCGCGCGATCGGCCCGACCGGGCAGCTGCAGTCGTTCGAGCGCCGCGAGGAGTTCGCCGCGATCGCCAAGGGCAACGTCGGCACCTTCCTGGGTGCTGTCCCGGACAACTGGTCCGTCACCGTCGGTGACCTGGTCGAGTCGCTGCCCGACGCGACCGAGCCGCAGAGCGTCGACCGCGTCGTGCTCGACATGCTCGCGCCGTGGGAGTGCGTGGACGCCGCAGCCGACGCCCTCGTGCCCGGCGGACTCATCGTCTGCTACGTCGCGACCGTCACGCAGCTGTCCCGCACGGCCGAGGCGCTGCGCGACACCGGACGCTTCACCGACCCGATGCCGAGCGAGACCCTGGTGCGCACCTGGCACGTCGAGGGGCTCGCCGTCCGCCCGGACCACCGCATGGTCGGGCACACCGGGTTCCTGATCACGGCACGACGCCTGGCCGACGGCACGGTCCTGCCGAACCTGAAGCGCCGAGCGGGCAAGGCCGAGTTCTCGGACGAGGACATCGAGGCGTGGACCCCGGGAGCCGTGGGCGAGCGGGCGACGAGCGACAAGAAGCTCCGCAAGGTGGCCCGGCAGTCGGCGGCGCAGGCGCGCAAGGTCGCGGCGGCCGAGGCATCGTCGGCGGTGGTTCCATCGGATGCCGCCGTGGCTCCGTCGGGGGCCGACGGGGTTCCGTCGGATGCCGCTGGGGCTCTGTCCGGGGCCGCCGAGGACGAACGGTAGGCTGACGGCGTGCCCGTCCTGCATCGAACGGAAAGAGGGTCCGTGCGCACCATCCCCGCACTCCTGGTCACCATCGGTCTCGCGGTGTCACTCACCGCCTGCGCCTCGAACGGTGCCGGCACCACGCCCGCGAGCTGTGCCGCTCCCGGTGCCGCTTCCGAAGCGGTGACCGCCACCGGCAAGTTCGGCTCGGAGCCGAAGGTCACCGTGCCGAAGGGCCTCACCACCAAGGGCACCCAGGTGTCCGTGCTGAAGCAGGGCACCGGTCGCACCATCGACGACGGCACCCCCGTCCTGGTCGAGTACACCCTGGTCGACGGTTCCACCGGCCAGGTCGCCCAGACGAGCGGCTACTCGGGCCAGACCGCGCCGATCACCGCGGGCGCGAGCAACTACGGGGCCCTCGGCGACTCGCTGCAGTGCGCCCACGTCGGCGACCGCCTGGCGGTGGCCCTGCCGAAGAGCGCCCTGAGCAGCACCGGCGGCGCCGCTGGTACCGACTCGTCCAAGAAGACCGAGGACGCCGTGATCGCCGTCATCGACGTCAAGCGTGCGTTCGACGCCCGAGCCACCGGCACCCCGCAGCTCGCCGGCGACAAGATGCCCGCCGTCGTGCTCGCACCGTCCGGTGCCCCCGGCATCACGATCCCGTCGTGGAGTGCCCCGAAGTCGAACGAGACGCACCTGCTCCGCAAGGGCGACGGCCGCGAGCTCACCGCGAAGGACACCGCGGTCATCAAGTACACCGCCGTCACCTGGGGTGCCGACCCGTCCGTCGTCGGCTCCAGCTGGACCGACGGTTCCGGCGCGCAGGCGGTCCCGCTCACCAAGGGCCAGGTCGACGAGGGCGTCCGGAACGCGATCGTCGGGCACCGCGTCGGTGACCAGGTCCTGGCGATCGTCAACCAGCAGGGGACCGCGAACGCCTACGTGATCGACGTCCTCGGAGCGATCTCGAACTGACCTCCTCCGACCGTCCACGGACCGCGGCGCGGGTGCACTCCGGTGCACCCGCGCTGCCGTAGGATCGGCTCGTGCCAGCGACCCGTGTGCCCCGTGTGCCCGCCGAGGAGCGGCTGTTCAGCCTCGTGCTCGCGCTGCTCTCGACGGAGTCCGGGCTGACCAAGGCCGAGATCCTGGCCAACGTGCAGGGGTACCGGCAGCGGTTCTCGACCGGTGGCGACAACGCCTCGCTCGAGCGTCAGTTCGAACGCGACAAGGACGACGTCCGCGAGCTCGGCATCCCGCTCGAGACCATCGAGACGCCGGGTGCCGCGGGCAACAACCAGACGCTCCGCTACCGGATCCCGAAGGGCGAGTACGACCTGCCCGTCGACGTCCGGTTCACCCCGGACGAATCCGCGCTGCTGTCCCTGGCCGCGATGGCGTGGCGCGAGGGCGCACTGTCCGCCGACTCCCGCCGCGGCCTGCTGAAGGTGCGCTCGGCGGGTGCCGAGGACGACGACGGTGCCCTGCAGCTCGGGGTCGACGCCTACGCCCCGCGGCTCCGCGCCCGGGACGCCTCGTTCGAACCGCTCCGCTCCGCGCTCGACCGCGGCGCAGCCGTCCGCTTCGACTACATCACGCCCGGGCAGCACGACGCCCGCCGGCGTGAGGTCGCCCCGCTCGCCCTCGTGCAGCACGGCGGTCGGTGGATGCTCGCCGCCCACGAGTTCGCGACCGACTCCGACAAGAACTACCTGCTGTCCCGGATCGTCGGACCCGTCACCCAGTACGCGGTCGGACAGCACACCGCGCCCGTCGGCGCGGGGGAGCGCACCCTCGCCGAGCTCGAGCGGATCTGGGCCGAGCGCACCGCACGCATCGCCGTGGCACCCGGGTCGGACGCCGAACGCCGACTCACCCGTCGCCGCGACACCGAGACCGACGCCGACGGCGGGCTTGTGCTGCACCACGTCGACCCGCAGATCCTGGCCGAGGAGCTCGCCGCATTCGGTCCAGAGGTCCGGGTGCTCGAGCCGGCCGACCTGCGGGCACGGGTCGAAGAGCGCCTCCGCGCGCTCGTGCGCGACCACACCGACGACGACCGTGCCGCAGCCCCCGGAGAGGACCCCGTTCGTGGCTGACGCCCAACCCCTGCAGGCGCAGGACAAGCTCGCCTTCCTGCTCGCCCTGGTGCCGTACCTCATCGACCGCGAGCGTGTCTCGGTGGCCGAGGCCGCTCGGCACTTCGGGGTGCCAGAGGCCCGCATCCGCCGCGCCGTCGAACTCATCGCGGTGTCGGGGGTCCCGGGCGAGACGATGCAGTACCAGCACGGTGACCTGTTCGACATCGCGTGGGACGACTTCGACCAGAACGACATGATCGTCCTGACCAACCTGGTGGCGATCGACGACTCGCCCCGACTGTCCGCTCGCGAGGCCTCGGCACTCATCGCCGGCTTGCAGTACCTGTCCGCGCTGCCCGAGGCCGCCGACCGCGACGCCATCCGCGCGCTCATGGCCAAGCTGTCCCGCGGTGCCGGGGGAGCGGCGTCGACCGTCGCCGTCGGGCAGGACCTGCACGACGTCGCCCTCGCCACCATCCGCCGGGCCATGTCGGACGGCCGCGGCCTGGTCTTCGAGTACGCCGGACCGCGCACGCAGGGCAGCACCCGACGGGTCGACCCGCTCCGCGTCGAGTCGATCGACACCGACTGGTACCTGCGCGCGTGGGACCTGGATCGACAGGCGCTCCGGACGTTCCGGCTCGACCGGATGTCCGGGGCCCGGGTCGACGACCGTCCCGCCGAGAAGACGATCGACCAGGTCGTCATCCCGGACACGCTGTTCCAGCAGGCCGCCGACGACGTCATCGTCACGGTGGAACTCGACTCCACGTCGCTGCCGTTGGTCGCCGACTTCCTGGCCGACACCGCCGACGCGCCCGACACCGACGGGCGTGTGCGCATCCGGCTCGCGGCGTCGCACGGGTTCGACGGGGTGGTCCGGCTCGTCGCGGGGTTGCCCGGCCGCGCGGTGGTGCTCGACCCGCCCGCTGCCCGTGACGCCGTGCGCGACTTCGCCGCCGCGGCCCTCGCCGCCGGCTGACGTCCGCCGCGGGACTCCGTCGGTCGCTTCTCGCCCGTTCTCGCCAGGTGTGCCCGTTCCCGCTCGGTGGGCCGCGGGTGCCTGGTCGTTCCGGGCGTACCTGGTGCGTTGATCCGACCAGGTACGTCCGATCTCGCCAGGTACGCCCCGTTGCGCCCGCCCAACCGGCCACCCGCCGAACCCGCTCGGCCCGCCCGCACCCCGCCCACGCCGACCCCCGGCGGACTGTCGGTCCCGACCCCGTAAGATCGACCACATGGCTTCGACGACCGCGCGCGGGCGAGCGAAGCGGCAGGGGCGCCAGAAGACCGACGCCGAAGGCCGCATGTCGCTCGGGCAGCACCTCATCGAGCTGCGCAACCGCCTCTTCCGCGCAGTGGTGGCGATCGTCATCGGCGCGGTCGGTGGATGGTTCCTCACCCCGTGGGTGCTCGACTCGCTGCGGGCACCGGTGACCGAGCTCGCCAAGGTCGGCGGGCACACCGCCGAGCTGAACTTCCCGATGATCACCGGGGCGTTCGACCTCAAGCTGCAGATCGCGATCACCATCGGTGTCGTCATCGCGAGCCCCGTCTGGCTGTACCAGATCTGGGCGTTCATCGTGCCGGCGCTGATCCGGCGTGAGCGCCAGTACGTGTGGGGCTTCCTCGGCACCGCCATCCCGCTGTTCTTCGCCGGGTGCTACTTCGGGTGGTACATCCTGCCGCACGTGGTCGGCATCCTCGGCAGCTTCGTGTCCAGCCAGGACACCTCGATCGTCGATGCGAAGGCGTACTACGACTTCGTCATCAAGCTCATCGTCGCGGTGGGCATCGCCTTCGTCCTGCCGGTGTTCATCGTCCTGCTGAACTTCGTCGGCGTTCTGTCGGCCGCCGCGATCATCAAGAGCTGGCGCGTCGCGATCCTCTGCATCCTGGTCTTCTGCGCCATCGTGACCCCGAGCGCCGACGTCATCTCGATGTTCCTGCTCGCCGTCCCGATGGTGGTGCTCTACATCGCAGCGTGCTTCGTCGCCTGGATCCACGACCGCCGCGTGGCCAAGCGGCAGGCGAAGCTCGACGAGGAGTACGGCCTGTGAGCGGCACGAGCGCAGCCGAGCGCTTCGCCGCGGCCAAGGTGCGCAACCGGTCGCGCAACCTCGAGCTCTTCCGGACCGACCTGCGGTTCGACCTCGACCCGTTCCAGTTCGCGGCCTGTGACGCGCTCGACCAGGGCCGTAGCGTGTTGGTCGCCGCCCCGACCGGTGCGGGCAAGACGATCATCGCCGAGTTCGCCATCTGGCTCGCCATGCGGCAGCCGACGGCGAAGGTGTTCTACACGACCCCGATGAAGGCGCTCAGCAACCAGAAGTACGCCGAGCTCGTCGACGTCTACGGCGAGTCCGAGGTCGGCCTGCTCACCGGCGACACCAACGTCAACCCCCGCGCCCGCGTCGTCGTGATGACGACCGAGGTGCTGCGGAACATGATCTACGCCGATTCGGACCTGCTCGACGACCTCGCCTGGGTGGTCCTCGACGAGGTGCACTACCTGGCCGACCGGTTCCGCGGTGCCGTGTGGGAAGAAGTGATCCTGCACCTGCCGACCGAGGTCCGCCTGGTCTCGCTCAGTGCCACGGTGTCCAACGCCGAGGAGTTCGGCGACTGGCTGCAGACCGTCCGTGGCGACACCGACGTCATCGTCTCCGAAGACCGCCCGGTCCCGCTCGAGCAGCACGTCCTGGTCGGCTCGAAGATGGTCGACCTGTTCGACTCGAGTGGCGCGGCGGCGACGAACCGTGTCAACCCCGAACTGCTCCGCATGGTCGGCGGCGGCGCACGGAGCGAGCGGAACGGCGGCGGACACCGCGGTCGTCGTGGTCGCGGGGGCTACCCCGAGCGCCGTGGGCCGCGCACCGAGAAGGTGCACCGCGAGCAGATCGCGCACATGCTCGACGAGCGGATGCTGCTGCCCGCGATCTTCTTCGTGTTCAGCCGCAACGGCTGCGACCAGGGCGTCCGGAACGTCCTGCGGTCAGGGCTGTCGCTGACGACGGTGCCGGAGCGCAACGAGATCCGCGAGACCGCGGAGTACCACTGCCGCACCCTGCCGGACGAGGACCTCGCAGTGCTCGGCTACTGGGAGTTCTTGGAAGGCCTCGAGCGCGGGGTCGCGGCGCACCACGCCGGCATGCTCCCCGCGTTCAAGGAGGTCGTGGAGAACCTCTTCCAGCGCAAGCTGCTGAAGGTCGTCTTCGCCACCGAGACCCTGGCGCTCGGCGTGAACATGCCGGCGCGCACCGTCGTGCTCGAGAAGCTCGAGAAGTTCAACGGCGAAGCGCGTGTGCCGATCACCCCGGGGGAGTACACCCAGCTCACCGGTCGTGCCGGTCGTCGCGGGATCGACGTCGAGGGGCACTCGGTCATCCAGTGGACCGACGGACTCGACCCGCAGGCCGTGGCGTCGCTGGCCAGCCGTCGCACGTACCCGCTCAACTCGTCGTTCAAGCCGACCTACAACATGGCGGTCAACCTGATCGACCAGTTCGGCCGGCAGCGCACGCGCGAGGTCCTCGAGACGTCGTTCGCCCAGTTCCAGGCCGACCGGTCGGTGGTCGACCTCGCCCGCAAGGTCCGCTCGCAGCAGGAGTCGCTCGACGGCTACCAGCAGGCGATGCAGTGCCACCTCGGCGACTTCACCGAGTACTCGGCGCTCCGCCGAGAACTCTCCGACCTCGAGCGCACGAACGTCCCCGGGGGTCGAGAGGCATCGCACGGCGCCCGCCAGGAACGCCAGGCCGCGATCACCGCGGTCCGCCGTCAGCTGCAGCGCCACCCCTGTCACACCTGCCCGGAACGCGAGGCCCACGCCCGCTGGTCCGAGCGCTGGTGGAAGCTCAAGCGCGCCAACGACAAGCTCGTCCAGCAGATCCGGTCCCGCACGGGCGCCGTCGCGACGACGTTCGACCGGGTCACCGAGGTCCTGCTCGAGCTCGGCTACCTGGTGGACGGCGGCAACGGTGAAGCCACCGTGGCAGCCGGTGGCCGTCGTCTGCAGCGGATCTACGGCGACCGCGACCTGCTCGTGGCCGAGTGCCTCGAGGCGGGTGTCTGGAAGGACCTCACCCCGGCGCAGCTCGCCGCCATGGCCGCGACGATCATCTACCAGCCCCGTCGCGAGGACGCGCCCGGCACCGAGCACGCGCTGCCCCGTGGTGCGTTCCGCCCGGCGCTCGACGAGACCCTGACGATCTGGTCACGCCTCGACGACATCGAGCGTGCGGCACGTCTGGCCGGCTCGCAGCCGCCCACCCCGGCGATGGCGGTCGGCATGTTCCGCTGGGCCTCGGGCTCGGCGCTCGACGACGTCCTCCGGACCCTCGACCTGCCCGCCGGCGACTTCGTGCGCTGGTCGAAGCAAGTCATCGACCTGCTCGACCAGATCCGGAACGCCGGCGACGACGACCTGGCCCAGACCGCGAGACGTGCGACGGACGCGGTCCGCCGCGGCATCGTCGCCTACGCAGCGGTCTGACAGGAGGCACGGTGCGGGTTCCGGAGACGACTGTGCGCGGGCTGCCCACGCGCGTCGGCCGCGGGGCGGCCGCGATCGGCCCGTTCGCCGCGTTGCCGCTGGGCACCGCGCTACCACTGGCCGTCATCGGCGGGATCCTGTTCGCCCTCGCGTTCCCGTCGCCCGGGTGGTGGTTCCTGGCCTACCCGGCGCTCGCCTGCATGCTGCTCGCGGTGATGGGGCAGCGTGCACGGCGCGCGGCGTGGATCGGCTACCTCGCCGGTGCGGCGTTCTGGATCCCCGCGATCTCGTGGGCCGGCCGCTACCTGGGCCCGGTCCCGTGGTTCGCGCTGGCGCTGTTGGAGGCCGCGTTCTTCGCCCTCGGCAGCGTGGCCATCGCCCTGGCGTACCGCTGGGTCGCGCGCGTGGTGCCGTCGACCGCCGGACGCGTGTGGGGCCTCCCGGCCGTCGTCGCTGCACTCTGGACCGGACGCGAGTGGTTCTCGGGGAGCTGGCCGTACGGCGGGTTCGCCTGGGGGCGGGTCGGGCTGTCGCAGTCGCAGGGGCCGTTCGCGCACCTGGCCGCGTACGTCGGCGTCCTCGGACTCACCTTCGTCGTCGTGTACTGCGTCGCGGTCGTCGTGTCGCTCGCGCTCGTGGCGCCCCGCGCGCCGGGCGTCACCCTCCGCCTGCCCGTGCGGGTGGCGACGGCGGGCCTGCTCGTCGCGGCGGTCCTTGCCGTGCCGGCGTGGCCGACGGCGACGAGCGGCACCATCCGGGTCGAGGCGGTGCAGGGCAACGGTCCCGCGGGCTACTTCGACCGCGCGGAGCCCGGTGACGTCCTGGCGGCGCAGGTCGCGGCGACGGACGTGGACGCGAAGGGTGTGGACCTGGTCGTCTGGCCCGAGGCAGGTGCGGAGTACGACCCGCGCCAGCAGCCCGTCATCGCCTCGGCGCTCGACTCCGTGGTCGACTCGCTCCACGCTCCGATCGTGGCGGGCGCCATCACGCAGACGCCGTCGGGGGTCCTGCACAACACGTCGTTCGTGTGGACCGCGGACGGTTGGCAGTCCTCGTACGACAAGAAGCGCCCGGTGCCGTTCGGTGAGTACGTGCCCGATCGCTGGTTCTTCTCGAAGCTCGCGCCGTCGCTCATCGGTCTGCTGCAGCGCGACTACACGCCGGGGACGAAGCCGAACGTGCTGTCCGTGGCGGGGGTCCGTGCCGGCATCTCGATCTGCTTCGACATCGTCGACGACTCTCTGACCGCCGACATGGTGCGCGGGGGAGCGCAGGTGATCCTCGCGCAGACGAACAACGCCGACTTCTCGGGCACCGACGAGAACCTGCAGCAGCTCGAGATCGCGCGGATGCGGGCCATCGAGACCGGACGCTCGCTCGTGAACATCTCGACCGTCGGAGCGTCGCAGGTCATCGACCCGAGCGGCCGCACGATCGACCGGGTTCCTGAGTACACCGCGACCTCGATGGTGACCGACGTGCCGCTCGGGACGTCCACCACCCCGGCGTCGATCCTGTCCGGGTCGATCACACTCCTGCTCGCCCTCGGCGGGCTGCTCGTGCTCCTGGCCTGCGCCCCCTGGGGTCGTCGCGCTCGCTCCTGATCCGACCCGCCGCGCCCAGCCACTGGGAACGAACTGTGAATGCGCCGGTACGGGATTGATGGGGCGTGGGACAGTGTTGTGGAGGGCAGACGAGCGAGAGGAGCACACACATGGCTGATCGGAGTCTCCGCGGCATGCGGCTCGGGAGTCAGAGTCTCCAGAGCGAAGAGGGCGTCGAGCTCTCGGATCGCAAGCGCGCGGTCTACCAGACGGATTCGGGTGAGACGTTCGACATCGTCTTCTCGGCTGATGCGGACGTCCCCCAGACCTGGTCGGAGCCCCGCTCCGGCCGCGAGGGCCGACTGCTCGGCGACGACGGGATCCCCGTCGAGGTCGCCGAAGAGGACGTGAAGGCACCCCGCACCCACTGGGACATGCTGCTCGAGCGCCGCTCGCGCGAGGAACTCGAGGAGCTCCTCGAAGAGCGCCTGCAGGTCCT
Source organism: Curtobacterium sp. MEB011 (assembly GCF_030209655.1). Taxonomy (NCBI): domain Bacteria; kingdom Bacillati; phylum Actinomycetota; class Actinomycetes; order Micrococcales; family Microbacteriaceae; genus Curtobacterium; species Curtobacterium sp. MEB011. The sequence goes on from NZ_JARVRN010000012.1 coordinate 47,101, forward strand.
CCGCGCACGACGCGGCGCCTGACACCCCACGCACGAACGACGACGCCCGCCTCGGTTCTCCGGGGCGGGCGTCGTCGTTCGTTCGTGCCGACGTGTCAGCGCCGACCGGAGCCGTCGCTCGTCCGGTGACCGGAAGCGTCGTCGCCCGGCGTCGTCGGAGTGTCCTCGACCTGCTCGGCGGTCGCGTCATCGGCGGCCGCGATGTGGGCGTCGACGCTGCGGTTCGACTCGGCCAGACGCGCGTCGAGCTCGGACTCGGGGACGATGTCGGCGGCGGTGGCGTCCGCGCGCGGCATCGTCGTGTCGGCGGATCCGCCCGCGGCGGTGTTCGCCAGGCTCTCGTTCGCGAGCTTCGAGATACGGGACAGGAAGTCCGCGCCACCGGCAGCACCTGCAGCACCGGCGACCGGTCCGGCGCCGCCACCACCGCGGCTGGCGCTGAAGCCCTTGGCGATGCCGGACAGGGCCTCGGTGAACTCGCTCGGGATCATCCAGAGCTTGTTCGACGTGCCCTCCGCGATCTTCGGCAGGGTCTGCAGGTACTGGTAGGACAGCAGCTTCTCGTCGGGGTCACCGGTGTGGATCGCCTCGAACACGGTCGCGATGGCCTGGGCTTCACCTTCGGCACGCAGGACCTGCGCCTTGGCGTCACCCTCGGCCGCCAGGATCGCGGCCTGCCGCTGGCCCTCGGCCTCGAGGATCTGGGACTGCTTGGTGCCCTCGGCCTGCAGGATCGCGGCACGACGGCTGCGCTCGGCACGGAGCTGCTGTTCCATGGCGTCCTGGATGGACACGGGCGGCTCGATCGCCTTGAGCTCGACTCGGCCGACCCGGATGCCCCACTTGCCGGTCGCTTCGTCGAGGACGACGCGCAGCTGGCCGTTGATGTTGTCGCGGCTGGTCAGGGCCTCTTCGAGGTTCAGGCCACCGACCACGTTGCGGAGCGTCGTGGTGGTGAGCTGCTCGACGGCGCCGAGGTAGTTCGCGATCTCGTAGGTCGCCGCACGGGCGTCGGTCACCTGGAAGTAGACGACCGTGTCGATCGAGACCACCAGGTTGTCCTCGGTGATCACGGGCTGCGGCGGGAACGAGACGACCTGCTCGCGCATGTCGAGCAGCGGCCGCAGACGGTCGATGAACGGCACCAGGAGGTTCAAGCCCGGGTTGAGGGTCTTGTGGTACTTGCCGAGACGTTCGACGACGCCCGCGGTGGCCTGGGGGACGATGCGGATCGCCTTCGCCAGGACGACGATCACGAAGATGACGACGACGAGGATGAGGACGAGCAGTGCGATCGTCCCCGGGGAGATGCTGGTCACGAGGTGGCCCTTTCTGCGAGGCGTACGACCGCGGTCGACCCCTCGATCGACTCGACGACCACAGGGGTCCCGAGTGGCGGTGTGCGGTCGACGGAGTCCGCGGCGAACCGCGCGCTCCAGGTCTCGCCGTTGGCCAGGCGGACCTGGCCAGGGCTGGAAGCGGTGAAGGCGACCGCGACCGTGCCGGCGAGCCCGATGAGGCCCTCGACGTTGGTGCGGTGCGGGTCGGCGCCACGGCCGAGCGCGACGAGCAGTCGCGGTCGGACGAGCGACAGCAGCACGAGGGCGGCCACCGCGGCGACGATGGCGGACAACCACCACGGTGCGCCCAGGAGCGCGGCGACCAACCCGCCGGCGGCGCCCGCCGCGAGCATGATGAAGATGAAGTCGAGAGTGAAGATCTCGACCACGCCCAGGAGCAACACCAGGCCGATCCAGACGATGCTCTGGATCCAATCGATTCCGTTCACGCGATCTCCCTCCCTCGGTCGCGCGCGGCGGCTCGCTGCGTCGCGACAGCCGGTACAACTCCGTTCAACATATCAAGGACGTCCGACGACCGTGCAGGCGATTGGTAGGCTCGGTGCGCCCGACCGGCCGGAACCAGACCTGGAGAACACGACTGTGAGCAACCCCCTCGCCCCCGGATCCCTCACCGACAAGCGCGCCGTCGTCACCGGTTCGTCCCGTGGCATCGGCGCCGACACCGTCGGGTACCTGGCCGAGGCCGGCGCGAAGGTCGTCGTGAACTACCGCAACAAGGCCAGGCGGGCCGAGCAGATCGCCGAGAAGATCGTCGAGTCCGGTGGCTCCGCCCTGGCCGTCGGCGCCGACCTCACCGAGCACGACTCCGTGCAGGCCCTGGTCGACACGGTCGTGCAGGAGTGGGGCGGCATCGACCTGCTCGTGCTCAACGCTTCGGGCGGCATGGAGTCCGGTGTCGGCGAGGACTACGCGCTCCGTCTGAACCGCGACGCCCAGGTCGACATGCTGCAGACCGCCGTGCCGCACATGCCTGCCGGGTCGCGCGTGGTCTTCGTCACGAGCCACCAGGCACACTTCGTCGAGACCGCCGAGACGATGGACGAGTACGTCCCGGTCGCCAAGAGCAAGCGTGCCGGGGAACTCGCCCTCCGTGCGCTCATCCCGCAGCTCGAGGCCGCGGGCATCGAGTTCGTCGTCGTCTCCGGCGACATGATCGAGGGCACGATCACCGCGACGCTCCTGAACCGCCTGAACCCCGGCGCGATCGAGGGCCGTCGGCAAGAGGTCGGCAAGCTCTACAGCGTGTCCGAGTTCGCGGCCGAGATCGCCCTGGCCGCCGTCGAGCCGATCCCCGCCGACCACACCAAGCTGGTCGGCGACGTCAGCGGGTTCGTCGGCTAACGTCGGGCGGGTGACCGCCAAGCCCGGCCTGCGCCGCACCTCCCGCATCCTGCTGCTCGACCCCCGTGGTCGCGTGTTCCTGATGGACACGAAGTCGCCCTCGTCCGACGGCGCCCACCGCTGGATCACGCCGGGTGGTGGCGTCGACCCGGGGGAGTCCCACCGCGACGCCGCGATCCGCGAGCTGCGCGAGGAGACCGGGATCGTCATCGACGAACCCGGCGAACCGGTCTGGTCGTGGGACTTCACCGTCGAGTGGGACCTCGCTGACCACGACCGTGGGCACGCCGAGTTCTACGTCGTCCGCACGCCGGGCTTCGAGTTGTCCGACGCCGAGTGGACCGACGACGAACGCGTCGACATCCTCGCCTCGCGCTGGTGGACGGCGGAGGAGCTCGAAGCGACCGACGAGGCGTTCGAACCCGCAGAGCTGCCGGACCTGGTGCGCCGTCACGGCGCCTGAGCACCCCACCACGGCCTGACGGCCGACCCACCAGCGGACGGGAGGCCCGTGGCGGCCCCGCCACGGGCCTCCCGTCGGTACGCTGACCCGCATGGACACCGATCCGGTCGACGACGACCCCGCCGGTGCCGTCGTGCACCCTGCCGACCGGCACGACCGGATCCGCGTGCGCGGAGCGCGCGCCAACAACCTGCGCGACGTCGACGTGGACCTGCCGAAGCGCCGGCTCACGGTGTTCACCGGGGTCTCCGGCTCGGGCAAGAGCTCGCTCGTGTTCGGCACCGTCGCCGCCGAGTCGCAGCGGATGATCAACGAGACCTACAGCGCGTTCGTGCAGGGGTTCATGCCCTCGCTCGCGCGTCCCGACGTCGACCTGCTCGACGGCCTGACCACCGCGATCGTCGTCGACCAGGAGCGCATCGGCGCCGACCCGCGCTCCACCGTCGGCACCGCGACGGACGCGAACGCGATGCTGCGCGTGCTGTTCAGCCGACTCGGTCAGCCGCACGTCGGCGGACCGAACGCGTTCTCGTTCAACCTCGCCACCGTGACGGCCGGGGGAGCGATCACGGTGCAGAAGGGTGCGGACGCGAAGGCCCAGAAGGTCTCGTTCACGCGGCTCGGCGGCATGTGCGCGGACTGCGAGGGTCGGGGCCTGGTGAACGACATCGACCTGACGCAGCTGTTCGACGAGACGAAGTCGCTCGGGGACGGCGCGCTCACGATCCCCGGGTACGGGACCGACGGGTGGAACGTGCGGCTGTACGCCGAGTCGGGCTACTTCGACCGGGACACCCCGATCCGCGACTTCACCGAGCAGGAGCGGCAGGACTTCCTGTACCGCGAGCCGACGAAGCAGAAGATCGCCGGCATCAACATGACCTACGAGGGGCTCGTGCACCGGGTCCGCAGATCGTTCCTGCAGAAGGACCGCGAGGCGATGCAGCCGCACATCCGGGCCTTCGTCGACCGTGCGGTGACCTTCACGACGTGTCCGGCCTGCGACGGCACCCGGTTGAACGACACCGCCCGCTCGTCGAAGGTCGCGGGCCGCAGCATCGCCGACGTCTGCGCGATGCAGGTCACCGACACCGTCACCTGGCTGCGGGGTCTGGACGACCCGGGGGTCGGGCCGTTGCTCGAGGGGCTCCGTGACCTGCTCGAGTCCTTCGTCGAGATCGGACTCGGCTACCTGTCGCTCGACCGTCCGACCGGCACGTTGTCCGGGGGAGAAGGGCAGCGCGTGAAGATGGTGAAGCACCTCGGCTCCTCACTCAGCGACGTCACGTACGTCTTCGACGAGCCGAGCACGGGGCTGCACCCGCACGACATCGAGCGGATGAACGAGCTGCTCGTCCGGTTGCGCGACAAGGGCAACACCGTCCTGGTCGTCGAGCACAAGCCCGAGGTCATCGCGATCGCCGACCACGTCGTCGACCTCGGACCCGGTGCCGGTTCCGGCGGTGGGACGCTCTGCTACCAGGGGTCCGTCGACGGGCTGCGCGCCAGCGGGACCGTGACCGGTCAGCACTTGGACGACCGCGTCACCGTGAAGTCCGACGTCCGTCGTCCGGACGGAGCGATCGCGATCCGCGGCGCGTCGGCCCACAACCTGCACGACGTCGACGTGGACGTCCCCACCGGGGTGCTCACCGTCGTCACGGGGGTCGCCGGTTCCGGCAAGAGCACGCTCATCCACGGGTCGCTGGCTCGGCGCGACGACGTGGTCGCCATCGACCAGAGCGGTATCCGTGGGTCACGGCGGAGCAACCCCGCGACCTACACCGGCCTGCTCGAACCGATCCGCAAGGCGTTCGCGAAGGCCAACGGCGTCAAGCCCGCACTGTTCAGCGCCAACTCCGAGGGCGCCTGCCCGGCGTGCAACGGTGCCGGTGTCGTGTACACCGACCTCGGCATGATGGCGGGCGTCGCGAGCCCCTGCGTCGAGTGCGACGGCAAGCGGTTCGACCAGGCCGTGCTCGGCTACCACCTGGGCGGGAAGGACATCAGCGAGGTGCTCGGCATGTCCGTCGCCGACGCGTTGGCGTTCTTCGCGGCGGGGGCGTCCGCACTGCCGGCGGCCCACACGATCCTCGCCCGGCTCGCAGACGTGGGGCTCGGTTACCTGACGATCGGACAGCCGCTCACCACGTTGTCCGGGGGAGAGCGGCAGCGGCTCAAGCTCGCGACGCACCTCGGTGACCGGGGCGGTGTGGTGGTGCTCGACGAGCCGACCGCGGGCCTGCACCTGGCCGACGTCGAGCAGCTGCTCGGCCTGCTCGACCGGCTCGTCGACGCCGGCCGGACGGTCGTCGTGATCGAGCACCACCAGGCCGTGATGGCGCACGCTGACTGGATCATCGACCTCGGGCCGGGCGCCGGGCACGACGGCGGGCGCATCGTGTTCGAGGGGACGCCCGCTGCACTCGTGGCGGCCCGGTCGACGCTGACCGGGCAGCACCTGGCGGCGTACGTCGGAGCCTGAGCCGGGGGACAGGCTCGGACGGTGAATCTGGGCACCAGCCGTGTGCGAGGACTACTGTTCTGACCGACGCTCACGATCGGCTACCCGGCCTTGATCAGCGTCCTGACCAGAAGGAGCTCCACCATGTCCAACCCCGGCAACGCACCCGCGACCAACAGCGGCAACGGAATCGCCGTCGGTTCGCTCGTCCTCGGCATCGTCGGCGTCGTCTTCTCGTTCCTCTTCGTGTGGGTCGGACTCATCGCCAGCATCATCGGCCTGGTCCTGGGCTTCGTCGCCCGTCGTCGCAACGCCGGTACCCGAGGCATGGTGCTCGCCGGCATCATCCTGAGTGTCATCGGCCTCGTGCTCTCGATCATCTTCATCATCGTCGCTCTGACGATCGTCGTTCCCGCGATGAACAACTGAGGCTGATCGCCGCATGACAGCGGGCGCGTGGCGGAGTCGCCACGCGCCCGCTGTCGATCTCCGGCGCCGCTGGTACGTGTCCAGGAACCCGGGCGTACCGTCCGGCGCATGAGCTACAGCCAGCCTGACCCAGCCGAAGAGACCACCCAGAGCGAGTCGCCGGAGCAGCCCGACACCGACCAGGGGAACCTGGAGGAACAGGGCGGCGAGCCGGCAGCGCTCGAGATCGACGCCGACGACGTCCCGACGAAGCCCGCCGACTGACGCCGTCGTCATCCAGTGAGCAGAAGAGGTCGAGTCCGGAGAACGGACCCGACCTCTTCTGCTCACTCAGCGCCGATCGGGTGTCCATGTGGGCGCCGATAATGCATATTATGTCAACTCAGGTGGACCGGACTCCGGAACGCCCCGCCTCCACCGGTCACAGTTCCCGACAGACGGATGCGGCAAGGACCAGCATGTTGACCTTCGCATCCGGGTCGTCACCGGCGTAGCTGACGTACACGGTCGGCGAGGTCCGGCCTCCTGAGAACCGCACCTGGGTCCACGTGCTCCGGCCCCGGTCGTCGCCACGGCGGCTGATGTCGTACCGCGTCCAAACCCGCTCGGCGTTGTCGAGCACTGTCCGTGGCGTCACTGCAGACGTGCTCGACAGGTTCACTTCCCGGCGGATCCCAGCATCACCGGTGGTGAAGCCGAGGACGTCGGTGTTCGAGCAGACGGAGTCGCCGGTCAGTTCCCCGAACGGCGCAGGCCGGGACTCCCCCTCGTCGTAGTAGTCCTTCCACTGCGACAAGCCACCGTTCGCCTCCATGAACGCGTTCACGACGGCGACGGTCCGTTCGTCCTGCTGGGTGGCGACGGCATCGGACGCGATGTACGGCCGGTGGCCTTGGCAGGCGGCAACGATGAGCACGAACACCGTCATGAAGACCGTACCGATCACCAGGTTCTTCACGGTCCGTCGACGACGAGCGGCGCGTCCCTCGAGCGTGTCGTCTTCCATGGCGCCCCTTCCCCCGCGGTTCAGCATGCCAGACAGGACGCGGGGCCGGCGCACCGTCAGAACGTCGCGACGGTCATCCCCGGAGAAGTGGCTGGCCGGTCCATCGCGACGAGCGCCTCGGGCAGGTCCTCGAAGCCGATGGTGCGGCCGATCGTCTCCTCCGGCCGGAGTCGCCCACTGACGACGGCGTCGAGCATCGCGCCGTACTCCCCGACCGCTGCGCCGTGACTGCCGAGCAGTTCGAGCTCGTCGGCGATGACCCGTCCCATCGGGATCGCCGGCGCTGCTTCGTCGTCGAGCAGCAGCCCGACCTGCACGTGTCGGCCGCGCGGACGCAGGGATGCAACCGCCGCGACCGAGGTGGCACGGCTGCCGTAGGCGTCGATCGACAGGTGCGCTCCCCCGGCGGTGCGGGAGCGAACCGTGGTCACCGCACCGGCGTCCATCAGCACCGTGTCGGCACCCAGTGCTGCGGCCCGTTCGAGCGCCGCCGCGGAGACGTCCACAGCGAGCACGTGCGCACCGGCGGCCACGGCGACCATGATCGCCGACAGCCCGACTCCCCCGGAGCCGTAGACCACGACCCACTCCCCTGCGCTCACCCGCCCGCGGGCGTGCAGGGCGTGGAACGCGGTGCCGAAGCGGCAGCCCAGTGCCGCTGCCACCGTGTACTCCACGGCGTCGGGCAGGGCGACGAGGTTCAGATCGGCGTGCGGGACCACCAGCGACTCCGCGTAGGACCCCTGCAGGTCGAAGCCGGGCTGCTGCTGGGCGGTGCACACCTGGGTCGCGCCGTCGAGGCACTCGGCACAGGTGCCGCAGGCGAACACGAACGGTGCCGTGACCCGGTCGCCGACGGCGAAGCGCTGCACGTCGGTGCCGATCGTCGCGACGACGCCGGCGAACTCGTGGCCGGGCACGTGCGGCAGCCGGACCGAGTCGTCGTGGCCCTTCCACGCGTGCCAGTCACTTCGGCAGACACCGGTGGCAGCCACCCGCACGACGACACCGTGGTCCGGGGCGACGGGCTCCGGCAGGTCGACGATCGAGGGGACGGAACCGAACTGGGCGTACTGGACGGCGCGCATGCCGCCATCCTGACAGACGGCGTCGAAGGACGACGGAGCCCCGACCCCGGAGGTCAGGACTCCGCCGCATCGCCGTGCTGCCGGTGACGGATCAGCGCTGTCGACGCTGGTTCCGGTTCGTTCCGAGCATCGCGGCCCCGAGCGCCAGCAGCAGGAGTGCGACGCCGAGGACGAGCGGCGTCCCCGACGTGCCGGTGAAGGCGAGCCCCTGGACGCCCCCGCGCGCTCCGGGCGACGGCGCCACAGTCGGAACGGCCGTCGATCCGGACCCGCCCCCGGGCCCGGAGCCGGGGACCGTGCCGGCGCCGGGAACCGTTCCGGGGTCTGGCCCGGGTTCAGGTTCGGGATCCGACGGCGAGTCACCGAGCAGCAGTCCGGCATCGACGGTGCGGTCGCGGGTGATCGATTCCTTCGCGCCTTCGTCGGAGCGTTCCCACGCGATCGAGACCGCGGGCGTCTCGCCGTCCTGGCCGGCGTCCGAGTCGATGGTGCCGTCGGTGCCGACGTGCTCCTTCGTGAACCGACGGCCGTCCGGAGCCGTGAAGGCCACGACGTAGTCCCCCGGCCGGAGTCCGTCGAAGGAGTACTGCCCATCGGGTCCGGACCTGGTGGCGCGTGCGACGTCGGTACCGCGGTCGTCGACGCCGGACAGTCGGATCGGCACGCGGTCGATGCCCGGTTCGTCGGAACCCTGGAGGCCGTCGTCGTTGCTGTCCGTCCACACCCGGTTTCCGATGCTGCCGGCGACCACCCGCACGGTGGCACGGTTCGACAGCGCGGCGAGTTCGAGGTTCGAGGCGCGGAGCCCGAAGCGGTTCGTGTAGGTGTCGCCGTCCCGCTCCCCGTGGGTCCGCAGCACGACGTGGTGTCGGACCGTCTGTCCCGGCGCGACACCGCCGGTCCGTTCGATCCGCACGGCGGTGACGTCGGCGAGTTCCGCGGACCCGCACGCGGGGTCGCCGAGGTCTGCCGCCGCGCACCAGAGCGTGCTGCCGCCCGGCTGGTTGGACGCTGCCGTCCCGTCGAGCGAGATCGAGGCCGGATCGCTCGTGGTGTAGCGCACGGTCTCACCGGCGCCGGGCGCGACGTCGACGCGGTCGGCCAGCGAGACGGTCCCGTGGAAGGCGGAGCCCTGGGGGTCGCCTCGGTGCGGCAGGACGTCGATGACGTCGAGCCCGCTGATGCTCCGGGCGTCGCGGTTCGTGTAGAGCAGGTCCCACTCGAGCTGGTCCCCCGTCGCGACGACCGGTTCGGTCGCCACCTTCTCCACGCCGACACCGACTGCGGCGACGACCTGCACCGCTCGTTGGGTGTCGCGGCGGAACGCTTCGGAGCGGTCCGTCGGCGAGGCGATGGTCGCGTAGTTCTGCACCGGCCCGGCTGGCGCGAGACTCGACACCTGCAGCTCGTAGGTGATCGGCGGGATCCTCGTGTTCGGCTGCTGGTCGTCGAGCGTCCACGTGAGGCGCTGGCGGAGGTTGCCGGCGTTGTCCGTGATCGTGTCGAGCTCGGCCGGCCTGGACGCACTCTCGGGGATGTAGTCGGTGTGCATCGGCAGCACGTCGCGGACCGTCACGGTGGTCGCTTGCCCACCGGAGTGGCCGTTGGTGAGTGTCGGGTAGAGGGCGTACTCGAGGGTGCTCCCGGACCCGACGAAGCTCGTCTTGTCCGGTGTGTCCTCCGCGGTCGTGCCCGGGTCGACGATCTTCTTCCTGATGCGTGCCAGGTTCTCCGTGATCACGACGCTGTCGGCCATCGCTCCGGCACCGTTCTCCGGCCGGGCCGTGTCGTGGGTCCAGACGTCGGTGTGTTCGCCGAGCAGGGCGTGTCCGAAGTCGTACGCGCGGGTCCCCGAGGGTGCGTCGGCCACTGCGACGTACGTGTGCAGCACCGCTCTCGCCCCACCGTCGACGTCGCCGAGCGCGCGCACGGCGCCGACCGCGGCGCGACCGCCCGGAACCTCGTCTGGGCTGGCGAACCACGGTCCGTCGTCATCGCCGCACGTGTGGCCCTGCCCGGCCGCGGGGTTCGTCATGTCGTAGGCCGCGTACTCGATGCGCGGCCTGCTCAACCCGCTGGTCCACGCCGTCGCGCCCGGGGTGCCCCCGCGGGTGAGGCGCTGGGTCCCGCGATCGAAGGTGTCGCAGAGGATCGTGCCGGTCCAGCGGCTGTACCCGTCGTTGAGGACGGTGACGTCGCTCCGCAGGACCTGCCCCTGCGTCACCCATGGATCGCCCGCGCGGGCGGAACCCTCGACGGTGGTGCCGGCGCTGTCGATCACGCGCCAGAGTCGCTTGCCGGCGGTGCCGGACCCGACACCCACCAGGTTGCGCGACGTGCTGTTGTCGGCGAGGGGCTCCTCGCTGCCGGGGTAGTTCTGTGCGCCACTCGCCGACGTGGTCTGCAGAGCCGAGTACCGGTTGGTCGACAGGACCGAGCCCGGCGGGTAGGGCAGCCAGAGGCTCAGGTAGCCCGAGACGAAGTACGCCCTGGTGCCACCCGTGACCGGGCCGCCGCTGAGCGACTGGGTGGGGATGCGGCCCGGGTCGGTGACGGTGTCCGTGATCGTCACGTCGACGTCCGCGCCGGGCGAGGACTGCGCGCAGACGATGGTCCCCGAGTCGACCACGCTGCGCGGCCCGCCACCCCGTCCGCCCGGCAGGCCGTCGAAGCGCCAGGCGTTCGTTGCGTTCACGCCGCAGGCAGGCGCGGTCCCGTTCCACAGCACGGCGGTCGACGGCAGGTCGCCGAGGATCTCGGACACGTCGTCGGTGAAGGTCATCGGGCCGGTGCTCGCTTCGAACCCGAGCAGGCCCTGTCCGGCGACGACGGGCTCCCAGTTGACCGCGATCGGGTAGACGAGACGCAGGCCTCGCTCGCCGTCGGGACCGATGACGTCAGGGGTGAGCGAGGACCCGACGACGTCCTTGCTCAGGTTGTAGCGCGCGGCTGCCGAGACCGTCACGGTCGGCGCGACTGCCGTCACGACGCCGTTGTCCGCGTTGTCCGCCGTGGCTTCGACCGTGACCTCGATCTCGTCGCCGTGCCGCATGGTGCCGGAGACGTCGAGCACGACGGGGACCTCGACGAGGTTGCCCTCGGTCAGGTCACCGACCGAGCAGGTGAGTCGCTGCCCGTCGATGCGCGATGCGGCCCCGGTGCACGGCTTCGGCAGCCCCGCCCAGGTCGTGCCGGCCGGAGCGGTCACGACGAACCGTTGGTTGACGCTGTCGCCGTCGTTCACGCTCATCTCGACGCTGTACGTGATCGCGTCGAGTGTCCGCACGATGCCGTTCGTTCCGCTCGAGTCGCCCCCGGGCCGGTCGTCCGCAGTGAACGGGCCGTTGCCGTCCTTGGCGACCTTCGCAGCGAGACCGACCGTCCCTGCCGGACGGACGGTCGACGTCGCAGGGTCCGTCGTGGCCGTGCCCACCGCTCCCCCGGCCGGGGTCGCGCCCGCGGGGGCGGCGGCGGTGAGCGGGAGCGTCAGCGACAACGCCGTGGCGACGACAGTTCGGATCGGGATGCGTGTTCGCATGGGACTCCTCGTGCGGGCGGGTGCAGGGTGCACCCACTGCCCAGGAGTGTAGGAATCCATCTGGAATGCTGCAATTAATATTTCGTATTCGCTCTGACGCCACGCCTCGGTCGGCATCGAGGACCGGTGCACCGGATCCCGATCGGACGTCGCCCCCCGGCCGCGTCTCCGGTTGACTGGGACGATGACGGATCTGCGCTTCTCCACCGACCCTGCCGACCTCGACGTGGACCGCGTGCACCGCTGGCTCAGCGAGGAGTCGTACTGGGCGCGCGGGCGCGACCGGGCGACCCAGGACGCGATCATCGCCGGTTCCCGGAACTTCGGCGTCTACGACGCGGTGACCGGCGAGCAGCTCGGCTACGCGCGGGTGGTCACCGACGGTGTCACGTTCGGCTGGCTCTCGGACGTCTTCGTCGCCCCAGGGGCCCGGGGTCGGGGTGTCGGGGTCGCCCTGGTGCGCGGGGTGACCGAGGCGGTCGAGGCCCTCGGACTGAAGCGCTTCGCCCTGTTCACCGCGGACGCCCACGGCCTGTACGAGCGGTTCGGGTTCCGGCCGCTGCCCGATCCGGAGGGGTGGATGATGCGGCCCGGCCCGGGCTTCGGCGACGACGTGCACGACTGACGGAGCGCCGCCCTCAGTACTCGATGCGTCCCTCGCGGTTGTGGAACTCCCCCGTCGGCCCCTCAGTGCCGATCGTCGCGAGCGCGACCGTGGCGTCGGTGCCCTCGGTGATCGTCTGGTGCCCGCCGAACCCGTTGAACGCCGTCGCGGTGTAGCCCGGGTCGCTCGCGTTCACCCGGAACCCGGGCAGGTTCTTCGCGTACTGCACGGTCAACGCGATCACGGCCGCCTTCGACGCCGCGTACGGCACGGCCGGCACTCCGTACTCGTCGTGCCCGGGCGTGGTGAGCCAGCGTGGGAAGCCGACCCCCGACGCGACGTTCACGATGACGGGTGCTGCCGAGCGTCGCAGCAGGGGCAGCGCGGCCTGGGTCACCCGGACGATGCCGGTGACGTTGGTGTCGAGGACGGTCGCCATCGCGTCCGCGTCGAGGTCGTCGACCCCGAACGAGTCGCCGAGGATCCCGGCGTTGTTCACCAGCACGTCCAAGGACGGGATCGTGGCGATCGCCTCGTCGATGCTGGCCTGGTCGGTCACGTCCAGCTGCACGACGTGGGCGCCGAGCGCCCGGGCGTCGTCGCCGCTGGCCGGGTCGCGCATGCCGGCGTGGACGGTGTGGCCGGCTTCGATCAGTCGGCGTGCGGTCTCGAGTCCGAGGCTGCGGTTGGCCCCGGTGATCAGTGTCGTCGTCATGTGCCCAGCCTGCCCCCGCCGGCCCGGCTGCCCCAGGCACGGTGCGACGGTGGGACCGGCAGTACCAGGACGGACTGGAGGCGCGGGGCGATGATGGTGGACATGAGCGAGTTCGCGAACGTGTTGCGTTCCTGGCGTGACCGGGTGCGTCCCGAGGCGGTCGGCCTGCCGGCCGGCCCCGGCAGACGGACCCCGGGCCTCCGCCGCGAGGAACTCGCCGCCCTGGCGGGCGTGAGCGTGGACTACGTCGTCCGCCTCGAGCAAGGCCGGGCGACGAACCCGTCGCCGCAGCTGCTCGCGTCGCTCGCGACGGCGCTCCGGCTGTCGTCCGAGGAGCGGGACCACCTGTGCCGGGTGGCCGGCGTCGCCCCGCCGTCCCGTCAGGTGGTGCCGCGGCACGTCACGCCCGGCGTGCAGCGTCTGGTGGACCGACTCGGCGACGTGCCGCTCGCGGTGTTCACGGCGACGCACGACATCGTGCTCTGGAACGACCTGTGGGCCGCGGTGAACGGCGATCCGACGCGGTACGTCGGCCTCGACCGCAACCTGGTCTGGCGGCACTTCACCAAGGCGCGCGACGGGGTGGACTGGGACGAGGAGCACCAGGAGGAGTTCTCGAGCGACCTCGCCGCCGATCTGCGGCAGGCGTACGGGCGCTACCCCGGCGACCGTGACCTGGCAGCACTCGTCGACCGGCTGCTGCGGGAGTCGCCGGAGTTCGCCCGCCGGTGGGAGACCGGCCGGATCGCCGAGCACCGTGCGAGCCGCAAGGTCGTGCACACGCCGGTCGGTCCGGTGGAGATCGACTGCGACGTGCTGACCGTGCCGGGTGGCGACCTGCGCATCGTCGTCTACACGGTCGTACCGGGCTCCGAGTCGGCCGCGAAGCTCGACCTGCTCCGGGTCACCGGCCTGCAGGAGCTCACGCCGCGGTGAACACCAGCGACGCGTTCTGACCGCCGAACCCGAACGAGTTGTTCAACGCCGCACCGAGCGGAGCCGTCCGCGCGGTGCCGGAGACGACGTCGAGGTCCACCGCGGGGTCGAGCTGGTCGAGGTTCAGGGTCGGCGGCACGGTCCCGGTCTCGAGTGCCCGCAGGGTCAGGATCGCCTCGACCGCCCCGGCCGCGCCGAACATGTGCCCGATCGCGCTCTTCGGTGCGGTGACCAGCGCTCCGGTGCCCACCGCACGGCTGATCGCGGTCGCCTCGCCGACGTCGCCGACCGGGGTGCCGGTCGCGTGCGCGTTCACGTGGTCGATGTCGCCCCCGGTGAGTCCCGCCATCCGGATCGCGGACCGCATGGCCCGTTCCTGCTCGCTGCCGTCGGTGCGCGGCGCGGTGATGTGGTGCGCGTCCGAGGTGATCCCCCACCCGGCGAGCGTGCCGTGCGACCGCTGCCCGCGTGCGGCGGCGTGGTCGGCACGCTCGAGCACGACGATGCCGGCGCCCTCGCCGAGGACGAAGCCGCGGCGGTCGGCGTCGAACGGCCTGGACAGGGTCGTCGGGTCGTCGCCGTCGGGTTTCGCGAGCGCCTGCGACTGCGCGAACGACGCCATGGTCACCGGGGTCACCGCGGCCTCGGTGCCGCCCGTGATGACGACGTCGGCCTCACCGGTCACGATGAGTCGCGCGGCGGTCGCGATGGCCTCGGCACCGGAGGCGCACGCCGACACCGTCGTGTATGCACCGCCCCGCGCCCCGTACGCGATGCTGATCTGCGCGGCGGCACCGTTCGCCATGAGCATCGGCACCGTGCGCGGGGAGACCCGTCGGGCACCGGATGCTCCGAGCACGTCGTGCGCGTCGAGGAGCGTCTCCACGCCCCCGATCCCGGTGCCGATCACCACGGCGAGGCGGTCGCCCTCGACCGCGGGGGCACCCGCGTCCGTCCATGCTTCCTCCGCGGCGACGAGCGCGAGCTGCTGACTGCGGTCGAGGCGGTTCGCGCGGACCCGGCCCAGTGCCCCGTCGGCGTCGAGTGCCGCCTCGGCACCGACCCGGATCGGCACCTGTCCCCAGAGCGCTCCGTCGCGGTGCAGGGAGCGGACGCCGGAGCGACCGGCCACCAGGGCGTCCCAGAGCGGTGCGACGCCGTGGCCGAAGGGTGAGACCGTGCCGTAGCCGGTGATGACGATGTCCACGGGAACTCCTCTTGTACGTTGAACAAGTTGAGTTGTACCACGTACAATTCGGACATGGCAACCACTGTGGACGGCTCCGGCACGGCACGCGGCGCGGCGACGCGGGCGAGGATCCTCGCGGCGACGGCCGGACTGCTCAGCGCGGGCGCACGCACCGTCACCGTCAGCGAGGTCGCTCGGGCCGCGGGCGTGTACCCGAACCAGATCACGCACCACTACGGCTCGAAGGACCGCCTGGTGCTCGACGCCGCGTTCGCGCTGTTCCTCCGCGACACGACTCGGCTGCAGGTGGCCGGTCGTCGCGCTCGGTCGTCGGAGTCGTTCCGCCAGGTCCTCGCCCGCACCGCCCTCGCGATGCCGTCGACACCCCTCGTGGTCCGCGCGCTGGCGGCTGCGGGTGACGACACCGCCCAGCGGGAGCGCGTCCGACTGCTGCTCGCGGTGCTGTTCCGGCAGTCCGAACGCTACCTGGAGCGCGTCGTCGCCGACCAGGGATGGACGAGCCCCGGCGGCGTCGCCCGTGACGCCCGCACGTTCTGGAGCGCCGTGTTCGGTGCCACCCTGCTCGCCGACGCCGGGGTCACCGGCGGTCCCTCGGACCTCGACCTGGCCGGCACGGTCTCGATCCGGTGACCGGGGCGCGCACCGCCGCCGGGGACTCCCCCGGCGGCGGTGTCACTCGCCGAAGCCGGACCGGACCAGTTCGACCAGGGCGTCGACCGCGGCCTGCGCGTCCTGACCGGTCGCGTCGATCGACACCGTCGCGCCCTTCGGCAGCGCCAGGGCCATGATCGCGAGCAGGCTCTTCGCGTCCACACCGTTGACGTGCACGCTCGCGTCGTACTTCGCCGCCGTCTTGACGAACTCCGCGGCGGGCCGGGCGTGCAGCCCGGTCTCGTTCACCAGCTCGACCGACGCGCTGACGCGGTCTGCGCCGGCTGCGTCGCCGACGGGACCTGCCCCGTCGGCCGGCCCCGTGCCTCCAGGCTGGTCACCGGACGGACGGGAGGCGGTGCTCGCGTCCGCCTCGGAACCCGCGGCTGACGCCGCAGCGGCCAGGACCGCGTCGGCGTCCCCGCCCGTCTGGGCGGCGACCGCCGCGGCGACCGTGCCCTCGACCAGCGGGGCCGGCGACACGTGCACCCGTGCGCGGACGTCGTCGTCGAGGAAGTCGAGCGCGGTGTCGGTCGTCAGGTAGGCGGAGCCGAGGTCGCACAGCACCACGACGCCGTCGGCGCCGGCGAGTTCCTCGATGCCGGCGGTGATCGCCTCGAACGAGGTGCCGATGCCGCCGTCGTCGGTGCCGCCCGCGGCGACGAGTGGCACGTCCGCGGCCATCTGCCGGGCGAGCTCGACGGTGCCCGTCGCGATCGCAGCGCTGTGCGAGACGACGAGGATGCCGACGGTCACGCGGCGTCCACAGCTGCGCGCAGGATGTACGCGGTCGACTGCGCACCGGGGTCTCGGTACCCGATCGCGCGGTCGCCGAGGTAGCTCGCGCGGCCCTTGTGCGCCACGAGCGGCTCGGTGTCGGCGGCCCCCTGCGCTGCGGCGTCGGCTGCGGCGGCGAGCACGGCCTCCGGGTCGGCGCCGGCGCCGGCAGCCGCTGCGGCGGCGTCGACCGCGGGGCTCCACGCGTCGACCATCGTCTTGTCGCCGACGGCGGCCTTGCCGCGGGACACCACACCGTCACGCGCGGCGGTCAGGACCGCGACCAGCGTGTCCGCGTCGAGCTCGGACGCGTCCCCTGCAGCCTGCGCGGCCTTCAGGTAGGCGGTGCCGAACAGCGGACCGGCCGCGCCGCCCACCGTCGAGATGAGCTTCGTCGCGACGGCCTTGAGGACGGCGCCCGGGGTGTCGAAGGAGCCGGCGTCGACGGATTCGAGCACGGCGCGGAAGCCTCGGTCGAGGTTCTCGCCGTGGTCACCGTCCCCGATCTCGCGGTCGAGCGTGACCAGCTCGGCACGGTGTTCGTCGATCGTCGCGGCGGTGCGACGGACCCAGTCGATGGCCCATGCGGTGTCGAGCGCCAATGCGGTTCCCTTCGTGTGTCCGGCCCGGTGGGGTCCGGTGTCGTGGTCCGGTGGTCGAGCGTCCGTTGCGGTTGCGGTTGCCGTTGCGGTTGCGGTTGCGGTTGCGGTTGCGGTTGCGGTCGCAGGCGCGGTCGCTCAGCGTCCCCAGCGCAGGGCCGGGGTCTCCACCGGGGCGTCCCAGAGGGCCGTGAGTTCGTCGTCGAGCACCGTGACGGTGAGCGAGAACCCCTGCATCTCGAGGGACGTGACGTAGTCGCCGACCAAACTACGCGTGACCCGGTAGCCGCGGTCGGAGAGCACCTCGGCGGCGCGTCGGTAGGCGATGTACAGCTCGGAGAGCGGTGTGCCGCCCATGCCGTTGACCAGCAGCAGCAGTGCCGATCCGGCCGGGGCGTCCAGGTCCGTCAGGATCGGTTCGAGCACGCGGTCGACCAGCTGGTCCGCCGGCGCCATCGCGATCCGCTCGCGGCCCGGCTCGCCGTGGATGCCGATGCCGAGCTCGACCTCGTCGTCAGCGAGTACGAAGGACGGCTCCCCCGCGTGCGGGACGGTGCCCGAGGCGAGCGCGAGCCCCATCGAGCGCGTGACGTCGTTGACGTGCCGGGCCACGGCGGCGACCGCGTCCAGATCGTCCCCGCGTTCCGCGGCGGCACCGGCGCACTTCTCCACCACGACGGTCCCGGCGACACCGCGACGACCGGCGGTGAACAGGGAGTCCTGCACGGCGACGTCGTCGTCCACCACGACGGACTCGACCCGGACGTCGTCCATCGCGGCCAGCTCTGCGGCGGTCTCGAAGTTCAGCACGTCGCCGGTGTAGTTCTTCACGATGTGCAGCACGCCGGCACCGCCGTCGACGGCCTTCGTCGCGGCGACGATCGGGTCGGGGGTCGGGCTCGTGAACACCGGACCGGGGACGGCGGCGTCGAGCATGCCGTACCCGACGAAGCCGGCGTGCAGTGGCTCGTGCCCGCTGCCACCACCGCTGACGATGCCGACCTTGCCGGCCACGGGGGCGTCGGCGCGGTGCAGGTGGATCGGGTCCTCGACCAGCACGACGTGTCCGGCGTGTGCCCGGGCGAACCCCCGGACGGTCTCCTCGACCACGGCCTGCGGGTCGTTGATGAGCTTCTTCATGCGGTGCCTCCACGGGTACGGGGTCGAGCCGTGGCGGTCACACCGCGCGTCGTCGACCGGAGTACGCCCAATCTACATCGGCGGCACGGCCAGCCGTCCGGCGGGGATGCACGTTCGTGCAGCACACCGAGGACGCGTCACCGGCTCCGGATCGTGCTGGGGACACTCGCCCTGCACGTTCGTGCACGATCCCGCTCTCCGCTCACGAATTCACCACCCGGCCGTGAGCGTCGTCACTATGGTTGGCCTCAATCACTCAACGGGGAGTGCGGCGCACCACGGCCGGACCCCCACCTCACGCACTGGAGGTCACCGATGGACGACATCGGCGTCAAGTTCCTGTCCGAGCTCGTCGGTACGGCGATGCTCATCATCCTGGGTGGCGGCGTCGTCGCCGCCGTCTCGCTGGCGAAGTCCAAGGGCTTCGGAGCCGGCTTCCTCATGGTCACGATCGGCTGGGGCTTCGCGGTCTTCGCCGGTGCCACCGTGGCCTACAAGTCCGGTGGCCAGCTCAACCCGGCCGTCAGCCTCGCGCAGGCGATCCTCGGCAAGATCACCGTCGGCGAGATGTTCCTCTTCTGGATCGCCCAGGTGATCGGTGCGGTCATCGGTGCGGTCATCGTCTGGCTCGCGTACAAGCAGCACTTCGACGAGGAGCCCGACGCGGCCGCCAAGCTCGGTGTCTTCTCGACCGGCCCCGCGATCCGCTCGTACGGCTGGAACCTCGTCACCGAGATCATCGGCACCTTCGTCCTGGTCTTCGTCGTCCTCGCCTTCACCAACGGCGGGACCCCCACGGACCTCGGCGCCATCCCCGTCGCCTTCCTCGTGATCGCGATCGGTGTCAGCCTCGGTGGTCCCACCGGCTACGCCATCAACCCGGCCCGTGACCTCGGCCCGCGCATCGCGCACGCCTTCCTGCCCATCAAGGGCAAGGGCTCGAGCGACTGGGCCTACGCCTGGGTGCCGGTCGTCGGACCCCTGATCGGTGGCGCCCTCGCTGCCGGCCTGTCCGTCGCCCTGCTGCCCGTCGTCAGCTGACCCACCCCCACCCCGAAGGCGTGGGCGGCCGTTCCGCACGACCGACCACGCAACCGCACCGAACACACCCGTAAGGAGCACCAATGGCCGACTACATCGTCGCCATCGACCAGGGCACGACCTCGACCCGAGCAATCGTGTTCGACCACTCCGGTTCGATCATCTCGACCGGGCAGAAGGAACACGAGCAGATCTTCCCGCGCGCCGGGTGGGTCGAGCACGACCCCGCCGAGATCTGGGACAACACCCGCGAGGTGATCGGTCAGGCACTGTCGCGTGCCGACATCACGCGCCACGACGTCGCAGCCGTCGGCATCACCAACCAGCGCGAGACCGCCGTCGTCTGGGACAAGACCACCGGCAAGCCGATCTACAACGCGATCGTCTGGCAGGACACCCGCACGCAGGCCCTCGTCGACAAGCTCGCCGACGGCGACACGGACAAGTACAAGGCCATCGTCGGCCTGCCGCTCGCGACCTACTTCGCCGGCACCAAGATCATGTGGATCCTCGAGAACGTCGAGGGTGCGCGTGAGAAAGCCGAGGCGGGCGACCTGCTCTTCGGCACCACCGACACCTGGGTCCTCTGGAACCTGACCGGTGGCGTCGACGGCGGCGTCCACAAGACCGACGTCACGAACGCGTCCCGCACGCTGTTCATGGACCTCGAGACGCTCCAGTGGCGCGACGACATCCTCGCCGACTTCGGTGTGCCGAAGTCGATGCTCCCCGAGATCGTCAGCTCCTCCGAGGTCTACGGTCACGTCGAGTCCTCGAGCCTGCTGCGCGAGGTCCCGATCGCCGGCATCCTCGGCGACCAGCAGGCCGCGACCTTCGGCCAGGCCGCGTTCGACCAGGGCGAGTCGAAGAACACCTACGGCACCGGCAACTTCCTGATCTTCAACACCGGTACCGAGATCGTCCGCTCCGAGAACGGCCTGCTCACCACCGTCGGCTACAAGCTCGGCGACCAGGAGACGCACTACGCCCTCGAGGGCTCGATCGCCGTCACGGGCTCGCTCATCCAGTGGCTCCGCGACAACCTCGGCCTGATCGGCAGCGCCCCGGAGGTCGAGGCCCTGGCCAAGACCGTCGAGGACAACGGCGGCGTGTACTTCGTGCCCGCGTTCTCCGGGCTCTTCGCGCCGTACTGGCGTCCCGATGCCCGCGGCGCGATCGTCGGCCTGACCCGCTTCGTCAACAAGGGCCACATCGCGCGTGCCGCCCTCGAGGCGACGGCGCTGCAGACCCGCGAGGTGCTCGACGCGGTCAACGCCGACTCCGGTGTGGACCTGACCGAGCTCAAGGTCGACGGCGGCATGACCGCGAACAGCGAGCTCATGCAGTTCCAGGCCGACATGCTCAACGTGCCGGTCGTCCGCCCGGTCGTCGCGGAGACGACGGCGCTCGGTGCGGCCTACGCCGCCGGTCTCGCGGTCGGCTTCTGGGCCAACCTCGACGAGCTCCGTGCCAACTGGCAGGAGGACAAGCGCTGGGAGCCGCAGCTCGACGCCGCCGAGCGCGAGCGGACGCTCCGCCTGTGGAAGAAGGCCGTCACGAAGACCTTCGACTGGGTCGACGAGGACGTGCAGTAACACCGCACGCGCGCGCTGATCGCGTGCACTGAGCGCACCGACGGGAGGCCCGGTGCCGGTTCCAGGAACCGGCACCGGGCCTCCTGTGCGTTGCGTCTCCTGCGGGTCGGTCGTCGGTCTGCCCGCCCGTCGGCGCGTCGTCGGGTGGTTGCCGGCACGGCACGGTGCGGGTTTGTTCACCGGGTGCGGCGGTGACCGCCGGGTGCGCGCTCGTAGCGCAGCACCGAGCCGCCAGGCTCGCACCGGCTGACGCACCGCGCACGGTGCGGCTCTCGCGGAAGCGGCACGGGATCGCGGACCGCGCACGGTGCGGACTGGAGGCGCGGGGCTGGCTCACCACGGCCCTCCGGCCCGGCGTGGGGTCGCCAGTACGGCACGGTGCGGGTTTGTTCACCGGGTGCGACGGTGACTGTTTGGTGCGCGCTCGTAGCGCAGCACCGAGCCGCCAGGCTCGCACCGGGTGACGCACCGCGCACGGTGCGCGGGGCGGCGTGGACTACGCGGCGGGAGCTGCGCCGACCCAATCAGCCAGTTTGCGCGCACCGGCGCCGGAGTCGATCGCCTCGGCGGCGACGACGAGCTGCTCGCGGAAGCGCTGCAGGATCGGGCGGTCGGCCTCGTTCGGGTCCTGTGCCAGTCGGAACGAGACGAGCCCGGCCGCGGCGTTCAGCAGGACGATGTCGCGGACGGGTCCGGTCTCCCCCGCCAGCAGTCGGTGGACGACGGCGGCGTTGTGCTCGGGGTCGCCACCGAGCAGGTCCTCCGTCCGGGCGCGGGCGATGCCGAGGTCCCGCGGGTCGAGGTCGTGTTCGGTGACACGGCCGCCGGTGACCTCCCAGATGTGGCTGTGCCCGGTGGTGGTCAGCTCGTCGAGTCCGTCGTCGCCGCGGAACACGAGTGCGGTCGCCCCGCGCGTCTGGAACACGCCCGTGATGATCGGCACGAGTTCGAGCTGAGCGACGCCGACAGCGTTGGCCTCGCACCGTGCGGGGTTGACGAGCGGACCGAGGAAGTTGAACACCGTCGGGACGCCGATCTCCCGCCGGACGGGGCCTGCGTGGGCGAAACCGGGGTGGAACGCGTTGGCGAAGGCGAAGGTCAGCCCGACACGCCGGAACGTGTCCGCGACACGCGCGGCGTCCATCGTGAGATCGAGTCCGAGGGCGGCGAGCACGTCGCTCGACCCGGACTTCGACGAGCTGGCCTTGTTGCCGTGCTTGACGACGGGGACCCCGGCAGCGGCGATCACGATCGCCGCCATCGTCGAGACGTTCACGGTGCCGACCACGTCGCCGCCGGTACCGACGATGTCGAGCGCCATCGGGTCGACGTCGAGCGGAACCGCGGCGTCGAGGATCGCGTCACGGAAACCGACGACCTCGTCGACGGTCTCGCCCTTCGCGCGGAGCGTCACGGCGAAGGCCGCGATCTGGGCCTGGGTGGCACGCCCGTGGACGATCTCCTCCATGGCCCATGTGGATTGCCTGATCGTCAGGTCCTCGCGCGCCATGAGCGCGCTGATCACCGCTGGCCAAGAAAGTGCGTCAGGCATGGATCGATCGTAGTGAATTCGAGAGACCCGCCAGTCTCCTGCGAAAACACTGTCGGGGGTTTCGGCCATAATGGAGGACGTGACTAGCACCTCTCTCTCCAGATCAGCCAGCGGTCCGGCCCTCAACAGGCCGAACGCCGTGGCCGTGGGGACGATCGTGTGGCTGGGCAGCGAGGTCATGTTCTTCGCCGGCCTGTTCGCGATCTACTTCACGCTCCGCAGCACGTCCCCTGAGCTCTGGGCGACCGAGACCACGAAGCTCGAGGTGCCCTTCGCCTCCGTGAACACGATCATCCTGGTGCTGTCCAGCTTCGCCTGCCAGTTCGCCGTGTTCGCCGCGGAGCGCTTCCAGGTGCACCGGACGAGCTGGAACCCGCGCCACTGGGGCATGACGGAGTGGTTCTTCGTCACCTACGCGATGGGTGCGATCTTCGTCTGCGGCCAGATCTTCGAGTACGCCAACCTGTGGCACGAGGGCGTCACGCTCTCCTCCAGCGCGTACGGCTCGGCGTTCTACATGACCACCGGGTTCCACGGCCTCCACGTGACCGGTGGCCTCATCGCCTTCCTGCTGACGCTCGGCCGCGGCTTCGCCGCCAAGAACTTTGGCCACAAGGAAGCGACCACCGCCATCGTCGTGTCGTACTACTGGCACTTCGTCGACGTCGTGTGGATCTTCCTCTTCGCCGTCATCTACCTTCTCAAGTAGGAACTGGACACCCCCCAGCACATGTTCAACAGAACCAAGTCCAAGAAGGGCCGCCGTTCACCGATGGCGACCGTGTCGCTCATCGTCGTTGGCCTCATGACCACCGGTGGCGCGTACGCACTGTTCAGCTCCACGGCGAACGCCGACGACAGCACGAGCACCCTCGCCACCTCGAGCCAGTCGCAGGTGAACGAGGGCGAGAAGCTCTTCGCGTCGAACTGCGCCACCTGCCACGGTCTCTCCGCGCAGGGCACGAGCGAGGGTCCGTCCCTCATCGGTGTCGGCGCCGCGTCGGTCGACTTCCAGGTCGGCACCGGCCGCATGCCGATGGCCGCACAGGGTCCGCAGGCAGAAGAGAAGCCCGCGCAGTTCACGGACGAGCAGGTCGACGCGCTCGCGCAGTACGTCGCTTCCCTCGGCCCCGGCCCGTCGGTCCCGTCCACCGAACTCACCAACGGTGAGGACGGCGACGCCGCCGAAGGTGCCGAGCTGTTCCGTATCAACTGCGCCATGTGCCACAACGTGGCCGGCGCCGGCGGTGCCCTGACCGAGGGCAAGTACGCCCCGAACCTCGAGACGGTCTCCGGCAAGCACATCTACGAGGCCATGCTCACCGGCCCGCAGAACATGCCGGTCTTCAACGACCTGAACCTGACGCCGGAGCAGAAGGCCGACATCATCACGTACCTCAAGTACGTGCAGGACAACAAGTCCCCCGGTGGCTTCGCACTCGGCTCCCTGGGGCCGGTCGCCGAGGGTCTGTTCATCTGGATCTTCGGACTCGGGGCGGTCGTCGCGATGACCGTCTGGCTGACCGCGAAGTCCAACTGATCGTCCGTGTCGAACGACACTGAAGGGAACACCATGGCAGAGCACGACGACGAGACGCTGAACTCGTCCTCGGCTGTCGAGAAGCACGGCACGACCACCTCCCCCGGGATCGCGGTCCTCCCCGTCGACCCGTTCGAGAACCCGGGCGAGCCGCCGCACCGTCCGCGTCGCACCGACGTCGACCCGAAGAAGCAGCGTCTGGCCGAGCGCCAGGTCGCCGCCTACTTCTACCTGTCGATCGTCGGCAGCGTCCTGTCGATCGCCGCGTACATCGCCTTCCCGATCGACCCGAGCGACTTCGGGACGGTCCGCACCGCGAACCTCTTCCTTGGCCTGTCGATCGCCCTCGCGCTCCTCGCCCTCGGTCTCGGAGCCGTCTACTGGTCGAAGTCGCTCGTCGTCGACCGTGAGATCACGGAGCTCCGCCACGGCACCCGCGGCACCGACGAGACCCGCGCCAAGGCGGTCGAGGCGTTCCAGCTCGCCGACAAGGAGTCGGGCTTCAGCCGTCGCAAGCTGATCCGCAACTCGATGATCGGTGCTCTGGCCGCGTTCCCGCTCCCCGGCATCGTCCTGGTCCGTGACCTCGCTCCGGCCGAGGACCCGAACGAGCTGCTCCGTCACACCTTCTGGAAGCAGGGCCTGCGCCTGACGAAGGACCCGACGGGTCTTCCGATCAAGGCCTCCGACGTCACCATCGGTTCGGTGTTCCACGTCATCCCCGAGGGCATGCTCGAGTCCGAGCACATGCTCGAGGAGAAGGCGAAGGCCTCCGTCCTCCTGATGCGTCTCGACCCGAAGGACCTCAACCCGTCCAAGGGCCACGAGAACTGGGGCTACGACGGCATCGTCGCGTACTCCAAGATCTGCACCCACGTCGGGTGCCCTGTCGCGCTCTACGAACAGCAGACGCACCACCTGCTGTGCCCGTGCCACCAGTCCACCTTCGATGTCTCGAACAACTGCGAGGTCATCTTCGGTCCGGCAGCACGCCCCCTCCCCCAACTTCCTATCGCGATCGACGACGACGGCTACCTGGTTGCCCAGAGCGACTTCCACGAGCCGGTCGGACCGTCCTTCTGGGAGCGTGAACGCTGATGACCAGCACCACCACCACCGCACCGAACACGTCGACGAACAAGCCGGCACCGGAGCGCGGATCCCGCATCATCGGCGGGGTCTCGAACTACATCGACGAGCGCACCAGCATCTCGGGCCTCGTCAAGGAAGTCGGCCGGAAGATCTTCCCGGACCACTGGAGCTTCATGCTCGGCGAGGTGGCGCTGTACAGCTTCGTCGTCGTGCTGCTCTCCGGGACCTTCCTGACGTTCTTCTTCCAGGCGTCCATGACCGAGGTCATCTACAACGGCTCGTACGTCCCGCTCAAGGGTGTTGCGATGTCGACGGCGCTGCAGTCCACGCTCGACATCTCGTTCGACATCCGTGGCGGGCTCTTCGTCCGTCAGGTCCACCACTGGGCAGCCCTGCTGTTCGTGGCGTCGATCATGCTGCACATGGCCCGCGTGTTCTTCACCGGTGCCTTCCGCAAGCCGCGTGAGCTCAACTGGGTCTTCGGCTTCCTGCTCTGGGTCCTCGCCATGGCCGAGGGCTTCACCGGATACTCGCTCCCCGACGACCTGCTCTCCGGAAACGGCCTGCGGATCATCGTCGGCATGATCGAGGGTGTCCCGGTCATCGGCGTGTGGATCGCCTACCTGCTCTTCGGTGGCGAGTTCCCGGGTACCGACATCGTCGGCCGCCTGTACACGCTGCACATCCTGCTGCTGCCGGCGATCCTCGTCGCGGTGCTCGGTGTCCACCTCGTGCTCGTCGTGATCAACAAGCACACCCAGTTCGCCGGTCCGGGCAAGACCAACGAGAACGTCGTCGGCGTCCCGATCCTCCCGGCGTTCGCCGCGAAGGCCGGTGGCTTCTTCTTCATCGTCGCGGGCATCCTGGCCCTCATCGCGTCGCTGTTCACGATCAACCCGATCTGGAACTACGGCCCGTACGACCCCTCCCCGGTGTCCGCCGGTACCCAGCCCGACTGGTACATCGGCTTCGCCGACGGCGCGCTGCGTCTGGTGCCGCCGCACTGGGAGGTCGTGTGGTTCGGCTACACGGTGTCGTTCAACATCCTGGCGCCGATCGCGGTCCTGGTGCTGCTCATCCTGGCGATCCTGCTCTACCCCTTCATCGAGGCGTGGGTCACGGGCGACAAGCGTGAGCACCACATCCTCGATCGTCCGCGCAACGCCCCGACGCGCACCGCGTTCGGTGCCGCTGGCATCACGCTCTACGCGAGCCTCTGGGCAGCAGCCTCTTCGGACATCATCGCGACGCACTTCCTGGTGTCGATCGAACACGTGATCCACGTGATCCAGGCGACGACGGTCCTCGGTCCGTTCATCGCCTTCTGGATCACGAAGCGTGTCTGCCTCGCCCTCCAGAAGAAGGACCGCGAGATCGTCCTGCACGGGTACGAGTCGGGCCGCATCGTCCGACTCCCCCACGGTGAGTACATCGAGGTGCACGAGCAGCTCGACGAGTACGAGCGGTGGAAGCTCCTGCAGTTCAACGAGTACAAGCCGCTGATGATCCGCCCGAACGCCAAGGGCAAGATCACGGGTCTGCAGAAGGTCCGCGCCGGCGTCTCCCGCTTCTTCTTCGAGGACCGCATCGAGCCGGTCTCGAAGGCCGAGCTCGAGGCAGCGCACGCCGCGCACCACGGCCCGAACCTCGAGGGTGGCCACCAGGCTCCTCAGATCGGCGCCGGGGATCACTGATCCGAGGCACACGAAGCAACCCCCGTCACCAAGTGGCGGGGGTTTCTTCGTGCACAGGGCAACACGCCGCCCCCAGTTCACGGCTGGTTCACCGTCACGTGCTGGACTCGTCCAGGACGGTGTGGCAACGTGTTGCACCACGCATCCGCCAACGGAATGAGACCCCGATGGACAGCCGGACGGCCGAACACCCCAGGCCGAACCACTTCCTCCTCCACCTCAGCGACACGCACCTCGTATCCGGGGATCGTGATCTCTACGGCGATGTCGACTCCGCCGCGCGGCTCACGCAGATCGTCGCGGACATCGAAGCCTCGGGCACGCGTCCCGAAGCGATCGTCGTCACCGGCGACGTCGCCGACAAGGGCGAGCCGGGTGCGTACGCCCGCGTCCGCGCGATCCTGGAGCCGGCGGCCGAGCGCATCGGTGCGCAGGTGATCTGGGCGATGGGCAACCACGACGAGCGCGGCGCCTTCCGCCAGGAGCTCTTCGGCCTGCAGCCCACCGACCGCCCGGTCGACTTCGTGTACGACGTCAACGGTCTCCGTGTGATCACACTCGACACGAGTGTGCCCGGTCACCACCACGGCGAGGTCTCCCCCGAGCAGCTCGACTGGCTCGCCGAGGTCCTGTCCGAGGCGGCACCGCACGGCACCATCCTGGCGATGCACCACCCGCCCGTGCCGAGCGTGCAGGACCTCACC
Source organism: Curtobacterium sp. MEB011 (assembly GCF_030209655.1). NCBI lineage: Bacteria > Bacillati > Actinomycetota > Actinomycetes > Micrococcales > Microbacteriaceae > Curtobacterium > Curtobacterium sp. MEB011. The sequence continues at coordinate 74,644 of NZ_JARVRN010000012.1, forward strand.
GTCCTCGTCGAACTGCGCGACCAGCAGGCCCTGGCCGAGGTCGTCGAGGGCAGTGACGTCCTCGCCATCATCGCCGGGCACCTGCACTACTCGACCAGCGCCGTGTTCGCCGGCATCCCGGTGTCCGTCGCCAGTGCGACCTGCTACACGCAGGACCTCACGGAGTACCAGGGCGGCACCCGCGGCCGGGACGGCGCGCAGTCGTTCAACCTCGTGCACGTGTACGGCCACAACGTCGTCCACTCCGTCGTGCCGATCGGGCACTACGCCACCGTCGGGCAGCCCGTCTCCGCTCTCGAGACCGAGGCGAAGCTCGCGGCACACGGCGTGACGATCCCCGCAGCCGTGGAGCCCGCACCGGTCACCTCGAGCATCCCGGTCTTCACGCTCGACTCGGTGCCCGTCTCCCCCGTGCACCGGTAGCACTCCGCACTTCGCGTGCAGAAGAGGTCGGGTCCGTCACGCAGACCCGACCTCTTCTGCTCACGAAGCGTGGGTGGGCGTGGGCGGTCATGACTCCCCGCGGGTGGTGCGTCGCGTGGTCACGTTCCGTCGTCTGGCGGCCCGGCAAGCGACGGTTCGTGACCGTTGGGCGGGCGGCCGACGGGGTGTCCTGACCGCGCGCCACGGACGGACTGGAGGCCCGTGGCGGGCGCGCCACGGGCCTCCAGGCTCGCGGGATGGTCGCGACCCACCGCACGTGGTGCGTCGCGTGGTCACGTTCCGTCGTCTGCCAACGGCGAGGCCGACGGCTTGTGACCAGTCGGCGCGCAGGTCGCGGGGTGTCGTGACCGGTCGGCGTGCGGCTGCGGCCGACACGCGTGGCCGGGTTCCGGCTCCGGGCTCGCAGGCTCGCCCGGAGCGCCCCAGCAGGCCGCTGGCGCGTCGTACGCCCACCGTGGGACCGGGCTCGCAGGCTCGCCTGGAGCGCCCCAGCAGGCCGCTGGCGCGTCCTAAGCGCACCGTGGGACCCGGCTCGCAGGCTCGCCCGGAGCGCCCCAGCAGGCCGCTGGCGCGTCCTACGCGCTGGGGCGCTCCCACGGCGCGGGGAACGGGAAGTACCGCTCCAGGAAGTCCGTCACGCGCTGCGTGCGCTCCTCGTCGCTGACCTCCGGGAAGCTGCCGTCGTTGAGGCAGAAGAAGTCCACGTTCCGCTTCTTCAGCAGGTCGTCGAGGGCCTTGAGTCCGGAGACCATGGTCGTGTCGATGTACCCGACGGAGGAGTTCTCCTGGATGATCGCCCGGCCGGTGAGCAGCGAGTAGTAGTGGTAGAGCGAGTTCGTCACCGAGATGTTGTCGGCGGCGCGGAAGCGTGACGCTGCAGTGGCCGCGAACTCGTCGGCGAACTCGTGCTCCATCTCGGTCATGATCGACGCACGCAGGGGCGTCGGCGCGTGCTCGAGGTGGCGGGTCGTCACCGCGCCGAAGCGCTGCTGCAGGAGGCCGCGGTTGACCCGGGCGGAGTTCTCGAAGCCGCTGCGTGCCGGGTTGTTGGAACCGAGGCCGATCCGGGTCGACGCGAGGATGAACTTCGTGACCGACCCCGGGCTGTAGAACACCGAGGGGTCGACCAGCCGGCCGAAGAACATGTCGTCGTTCGAGTAGATGAAGTGCTCGCTGATGCCCGGGATGTGGTGCAGCTGCGACTCGACGGCCTGCGAGTTGTGCGTCGGCAGCACGGACGGGTCGGCGAAGAACTCCTCGCTGCGGACGATCCGGACCTTCGGGTGGTCGGCGAGCCAGTGCGGCGCAGGCGAGTCCGTGGCGATGTAGATCTGGCGGATCCACGGCGCGAAGGTGTGGACCGAGCGCAGCGCGTACTTCAGTTCGTCGATCTGGCGGAAGCGGGCGGGAGCGTCGTCGCCCTCGCCCAGGACGGCGTTCGACTGTGCGGCCTGGCGAGCGCGCTGGTACTCGATGGCGTTGCCGTCGACCCACGAGAAGACGATGTCGATCGGGAACCGGATGTCCGAGACGTGGTCGTCGAACATGTGCTCGACGGTGCGCCAGGTGCGGCCGTAGCGCTCGATGTCGACGAGGACGAACTCGTCGATCGGCAGGCTGCGACGCATCAGGGCGTTCTCGACGGGTGCGAGGACCTCGGTGTCGGTGACGCGCCAGAACTCGAGCTGGACGCTGGTCTCGGCGCCGTAGCGCAGGCGTCCGAGGGGCTCGAGGCGCGGGCGGAACACACGGAGCACGGGTTCCTCGACGGAGCCGAGTCCGTCGTCCTGCACGAGCACTGCCGGCTTGCCCGGGGGCTTCGCGTAGAACGGCTCGTTGACGGCGGCCGACATCACGGCGCTCTCGGCTCGCTGGCGGTCGCGCTCGTCCAGCGCGATCACCGGACGCTGGTCGTTCCCGCGGATGAGCAGGTGGTCGACGTCAGCCGCGGTGAGTGCGTCGTCGAGGAACAGCAGGTCCTCGATCATCGACTGCTGCGGCGTGAGGTGTCCGTTGATCAGGGTCAGTCGTCCCTTGCGGACGACGACGTCGGATCGGTCGAGACCGCCGGAGGACGGTCGAGGGTTCAGCAGAGGACTCTCGGTCACCGGCTCGGTCTCGTCGTTCATCCATGCCCTTCGGGTCGTGCGGCCGGGTCCTGTACCCGACCTGCCGATCCTACCGTCCGTCGGTCTCGCGGGGCACCTTGACCACGATGCCCACCACGATGAACAGCGCGGCGGCCACCAGCTGCAGGCCCGCCCACACCTGCCCCGGGATCGGCACCGTGACGAGCGGGTTCCAGCAGACCGCGACCGCGGCCATGAGCAGCGCGGCCCACCAGACCTTCCCCCGCACCGTGAAGACGAGCACGATCAACGCGATGACAGTGACGCCCCAGCGGGCGAAGACGAACCCCGACGAGTCCACGATGGCGACGCACGCCAGGAGCACGATCGCAGCGATCAACCCGGGCGCCAGCGCCGGCCGGGTGAACGGCGGCGTCTCGCGTGCGCGGGCGGCCGGTGCGGCGGCCGCGGGTCGCGAGGATCCCGCGGGCACGCCGTGTTGCGACGACCCCACCGGGGGCCGCCCCTTGCGTGCGGCCATCAGTCCGAGTCGCCGTCGATGGTGATCGCCTGGATCGACCGCGACATCGGCGGCAGCTCACGGACCCGCTCGAGGGCCGGCACGAGTTCACCGACGAACGCGCGGTAGCCGTCCTCGGTCAGGTGCAGGCCGTCCTCGGTGAAGCGGGCGTCCAGGTGGTCGCCGTCTGCCAGGGCGGGCCAGGCGTCGAGGTACTGGGCGTGGCAGGTGGCGACGAACTGGCGCAGGTGCCGGTTCGCCTGCTCGATCTTCGCGGCGTACTCGGCCTGCCGCGGCAGGATCGAGACGAGCAGCAGGCGGACACCCGGCAGTTCACGGCGGAGCGTGACGAGCGCGGTCTCGACGTTGCGGACCACGTGCTCGGCGCTGGCGCGGTGGCCGCCGAAGTCGTTCGTGCCGATGAGCAGCACGATCACCTCGGGCTGCTCGGCGACGACGGCGTCGAGGCGCGTCAGCACGCCGTCGGTCGTGTCGCCACCGATGCCCTGGTTCAGCGTGTGCTCGTCGGGGAGCCAGGTGTCCCAGTCGCCCTGTTCGGTGATGCTGTCCCCCAGGAAGAGGACGGGGCTGCGGTCGTCGGTCATGCTGCCTCCTCGTGCGCCGGCTCGGGGGTCCCGGTCTGCTGCGTCCGGTTGCGCTGCGTGGACTCGGTCTGGTCGGACTCCCGCTCGGCGGCGGCGGTGATGCGCTCGACCATACCGGGGAAGATGATGCCGTGGAACGGCAGGATGCCGTACCAGTACAGGCGTCCGGCGAGTCCCTGCGGGAAGTAGATCGCCCGCTGGCGGTAGTCGCTGCCGCCTTCGGGGTTCGGCGTGACGGTCATCTCGAGCCACGCGCGGCCCGGCGACTTGAACTCGGCACGGAGCCGCAGGTACCGGCCGCGCTCGAGCCGTTCGACGCGCCACCAGTCGAGCGCGTCGCCCTGCTCGAGGCGCTGTTGGTCGCGACGGCCACGGTTCAGTCCGACGCCACCGGCGATCTTGTCCATCCAGCCGCGGGCGACCCAGGCGAGCGGGAACGAGTACCATCCGTTGTCGCCACCGATCGACTCGACGACACGCCAGACGTCCGCGGCGGAGGCACTCGAGTGCCGCTTTCGGTCGTCGACGTAGACGGTGTGCCCGGCCCAGTCGGGGTCGTTCGGCATCGGGTCGGCGGAGGCGCTGGAGAGCGTCGCGCTCCGCCAGCTGGTCTGCACCTGGCCGGTGCGCATCTTGTTGAGCGCGAGGCGGACGGCCCGACGGTAGGAGGTGAGCCCGCCCTCGGGCTTCGGTACGACGTCGTCGATGTCGTGCTCGCGCTGGACGCACTCGAACTGCAGCGACTCGATGATGGGCGTCGCGAGCTTGCGCGGGATCGGGGTGACGACGTTGAACCAGTGCGCGGCGAGCCGCGGGGTGAGCACCGGCAGCACGGTTATCGGGCGCTGCGGCAGCTTCGCCTCGACCGCGTAGCCGTTCAGCATCTGGCCGTACCGCAGGACGTCGGGGCCACCGATGTCGAAGGTGCGGTTGACGTCGGCGGGGACGTCCAGGGCGGCCACCAGGTAGTACAGGACGTCGCGCACCGCGATCGGCTGGATGCGGTTGCGGACCCAGCGCGGCGCAGGCATCCACGGCAGGACGTCGGTGAGGTGCCGGATCATCTCGAACGAGGTGCTGCCCGAGCCGATCACGACGCCGGCCTGGTACGCCACGGTGGGCACACCGGAGCCGAGGAGGATCTCCCCCACCTCCTTGCGGCTGCGGAGGTGCTTGGACAGCTCGCCGTCGGGGTGCAGCCCGCCCAGGTAGACGAACCGGCTGACCCCCGCCGTCTTCGCCTCGTGCGCCATGGTCTCGGCGGCCTCGTGTTCGGCCGACTCGAAGTCGCCGTCGGCGCCCATCGCGTGGGCCAGGTAGTAGACCGCCTCGACCCCGTCGACGGCGGCGCGGACCGCGTCGGCGTCCTGGAGGTCGCCTTCCGCGACGTCCACGTCGCTGCTCCACGGGACGTCCTGGAGCTTCCGGGGGTTGCGCACGAACACCCGGACGGAGTGGCCGGCTTCGAGGAGACGAGGGACGAGACGACCACCGATGTACCCGGTGGCGCCGGTGACGAGGACCTGCATGCCCTGCACGCTACGCGGCACGCCTGACGGGTAGGCTTGCCGGGTGGACAACGCAGCCTTCCCCGTCACCGCCGATGCCGTCCGCGGCCTCATCGACCACGCGATCCTGAAGCCCGAACTCACCCGCGCGGACGTCGACGCCCAGCTCGACGAAGCCGCCGCCCACCGCGTCTTCAGCGTCTGTGTCCGTCCGAGCGACGTCGCGCACGCCGTCGAGCGCCTGACGGGCACCGGCGTCGGTGTCGGCACCGTGATCGGGTTCCCGCACGGCACCACGTCGACCGCGGCGAAGGTCGCCGAGTCGCTGCAGGCCCTGGCCGACGGCGCCTTCGAGCTGGACATGGTGCAGAACATCGGCGCCGCGAAGTCGGGCGACTGGCAGCGCGTCGAGCAGGACGTCCGCGCGGTCGTCGACGCCGCCGGGGACACCGTCGTCAAGGTGATCCTCGAGACCGCCTTCCTGACCGACGACGAGATCGTCGCTGCCTCGCGTGCGGCGCAGACCGCCGGTGCCGCGTTCGTGAAGACCTCGACCGGGTTCGCCGGCGGCGGCGCGACCGCCGAGCACATCGCCCTGATGCGCCGCACGGTCGGTGCCGACACCGGCGTGAAGGCCTCCGGCGGCGTCCGCGGCCTCGACACCCTGCTCGAGATGGTCGAGGCGGGCGCGAACCGCATCGGCACGAGCGCCTCGGCCCGCATCCTCGACGAGGTCGCGCACCGCGCCGAGACGGGCGCCGCGTCGGCGCTCGGCGACGACACGACGTCCTACTGAGCGGACACGGCTGAGCCCACCCGGCTGAGTCCATCCCACCCAGCCCGACCCACCACGACCAGGCCGGCGCCCACCGGACGCGACGACGCGTCGGTGACGCGCACCGGGCCTCCAGACCGCCGCATCGGAGCGCGCATGTCCAGCACCGCACCCCAGTCCCCCGCCCTCGCCCTGGCCGTCGACCTCGGCGGCACGAAGGTCGAGGCCGCGCTCGTCACCGACCAGGGGGTCGTGCTGCCCGCGACGCGGTTCCGCAGCCCCACGGGGCCGCAGCGCACCTCGGACGAGCTGCAGGCCGCCGTCGACGAGGTCGTCACGGCCGCGCTCGGCGCACTGCCCGCGGACACGACGCTCGTCGGCGTCGGCGTCGGCTCCGCCGGCCCGGTCGACGAGGAACACGGTCTGGTCTCGCCGCTCAACATGCCCGTGTGGCGGGGCCACCCGCTGCGCGACCGGATCGCGGCCCTCGTGCCGGAGAACGTGCCGGTGACGCTCCGCATGGACGGCCTGGCGATCACGCTCGCCGAGCACTGGGTCGGGGCTGCCCAGGGCTCCGACCACGTGATGGGCATGATCGTCTCCACCGGTGTCGGCGGCGGGCTCATCCTGCACGGCCGCACGGTCAGCGGCCCGACGGGGAACGCCGGGCACATCGGCCACGTCGAGTGTGGCGGCTACGACGACCCCTGCGCCTGCGGCGGGACCGGCTGCCTCGAGGCGATCGCCAGCGGCCCCAAGACCGTGGCCTGGGCTCGTCGGCAGGGCTTCGCGGGCACCACCGGCGAAGAGCTCTCGGCCGCGTACGCCGCCGGCGACGACATCGCGGTCGCCGCGGTCAAGCGCAGCGGCCGAGCCCTGGGCCAGGCCATCGCCGCCGCCACCAGCCTGGTCGACCTCGAGGTCGTCGCGATCGGTGGCGGGTTCTCGCACGTCACGCCCGACCTGTTCGAGTACGCCCGGCAGGCCGTGGCGGAGCGTGTCGAGTTCGGCTTCGTCACGAAGGTGCGGATCGTGCCGACGGGACTGTCGCAGGACGGCCCGCTCATCGGCGCCGCGGCGCTCGTCCACCGCGCCGACGTCCTGCGCTGAGCGCGCACACGCCGCGTCGCGGCCTCCCGGCAGGCTGCCGTCAGGTGGCAGCGTCGTCGACGCGCTTCGCGCTCTTGACGTGACCGGTGACCGCCTGGAGGCGCGGTGCGGGCCCGCCACGGGCCTCCCGGCCGGTCCGGGGCTTGTCCACAGGCCTGTCGGTCGCGACCGCAGGTCGGGCAGGATGTGCGGGTGCCCCGCCCGCGACTGCTGACCAGTGACGACTGGCCGGAACCCGAACTACGGGCGGCGGTCCTGGCCGGCGAACTGGTCGCGGTCGGGCCGTGCTGGGCCTCCCCCGCCGAACCGCAGACGCCGTCGTTGCGTGCCGCCGCGGCTGGCTGGGTGCTGCGCGACGCACGCTTGATCGCCTGCACGCTGACCGCCGCGTGGATCTGGGGTGCGGTGTCCCGTCCGCCGGCGCCGCTCGAGGCGTGCATCCCGCCGCAGGTCCGCGTGCACGTCGGCCCGGAGGTGCGCCTGCGCGAGGTCCGGATCGACGTCGACGACACCGCCGTCCTGGCGCGGCTCCGGGTCGCACTGCCGGCTCGTACCGCGATCGACCTGCTGCGGATGCCGGGGCCGACTGCGGGTGCGTTCGGGGCCGCTGAAGCGTCGGCCGTCCACGGGTTGCTCGCGATCGGAGCGGTGAGCGCCGCGGAGCTGCGGACGCGCCTGACAGCTCTTGGCACGATCCCCATGGTGCGACAGGCCGAGCGGCGGTTGCGTGCGGTGCAGGACGGTGCCGGGGGTGCTGGGGGTGAGATCCGGTAGTGCGTGGGGGTGGGGTCGTCGGTGGCGGGTGCAGGTGGTCAGGACACCCCGCTCACGTCCGCCGAGTGGTCACGGACTGTCGGGTGGCCGGGCCGCAGTCGACGGTTCGTGACCGGTGGACGGTGCCCGCGCGACGAGTCGTGACCGGTGACGGGCGGGAGGAGCGGGTCGGAGCCGCCGCGCGCCTCCGGTCCGGTGCCTGCGGGCGGTCAGGACACCCCGCTCACGTCCGCCGAGTGGACAAGGACTGTCGGGTGGCCGGGCCGCAGTCGACGGTTCGTGACCGGTCGACGGTGCCCGCGCGACGAGTCGTGACCGGTCCGCGGGCGGGAGGCGCCGGCCGGGGCTGCCGCGGGCCTCCGGTCCGGCGGGTGCGCACGGTCAGGACACCCCGCTCACGTCCGCCGAGTGGTCTCGAGCCGTCGGTTGGCAGGGCCGCAATCGACGGTTCGTGACCTGTCGACGGTGCCCGCGCGACGAGTCGTGACCGGCGATGGGCGGAAGGAGCGGGTCGGGGCTGCCGCGGGCCTCCGGTCCGGCGCGCGCGGGCGGTCAGGGCACCCCGCTCACGTCCGCCGAGTGGTCACGATCTGTCTGTCGGCAGGGGCGCAGCCGACGATTCGTGACCGGTCGACGGTGCCCGCGCGACGAGTCGTGACCGGTCCGCGCGCGGGAGGCGCGGGGCGGGGCCGCCGCGCGCCTCCGGTCCGGTGCCTGCGGGCGGTCAGGACACCCCGCTCACGTCCGCCGAGTGGTCACGACCTGTCGGTCGGCGGGGCCGCAATCGACGAGTCGTGACCGTCCGAGAAACGGACCGGGAGGCGCTGGGCCCTGCTCCGGTACTAGCCGGCGCTGACGCGGTAGACGTCGTAGACGGCGTCGATACGACGCACTGCGTTGAGCACACGGTCGAGGTGGATGGTGTCACCCATCTCGAACACGAACCGGCTGAGCGCTAGGCGGTCGGACGAGGTCGACACCGTCGCGGACAGTATGTTCACGTGGTGATCCGTCAGCACTCGGGTGACGTCGCTGAGCAGGCCCGACCGATCGAGCGCCTCGATCTGGATCTGCACCAGGAACACCGACTTCGACGACGGGGCCCACTCGACCTCGATCATCCGGTCGGGCTCGTTCATGAGCGACTTCACGTTGGTGCACGACGACTGGTGCACGGAGACGCCCTGGCCACGAGTGATGAAGCCCACGATCTGGTCGCCCGGCACCGGGGTGCAGCACTTCGCGAGCTTGACGAGGATGTCGGGCGCCCCGCGGACCAGCACGCCGCTGTCGCTGGTGCGCAGCTGGCGACTGGTGACCTGGCGGGGGAACGCGAGTTCGGGTTCGTCGGCCTCGGTCTCGGTCTGGACGTTCCCGAGGACCTTCTCGATCACCGACTGGGTCGAGACGTGGCCCTCGCCGATGGCGGCGTACAGTGCGGAGACGTCCTCGTAGCGCATCGACGAGGCGACCTCGGCGATGCTGTCCTGGCTCATGATGCGCTGGAGCGGCAGATTCTGCTTGCGCATCGCACGCGCGATGGCGTCGCGGCCCTGCTCGATCGCCTCTTCGCGGCGCTCCTTGGTGAACCACTGCTTGATCTTGTTGCGCGCGCGGGGGCTGCGGACGAACTGCAGCCAGTCCTGCGAGGGGCCGGAGTCGGGGTTCTTCGACGTGAAGATCTCGACCACGTCACCGCTGGAGAGCTGGCTCTCGAGCGGGACCAGGCGGCCGTTGACCTTCGCACCCATCGTGCGGTGGCCGATCTCGGTGTGGACGGCGTAGGCGAAGTCGACCGGGGTGGCGCCGGCGGGCAGACCGATGACCTTGCCCTGCGGCGTGAAGACGTACGTCTCCTTGGCGCCGATCTCGTACCGGAGCGAATCGAGGAACTCGCCCGGGTCGCTGGTCTCGGCCTGCCAGTCGGTGATGTGGGCGAGCCACGCCATGTCCTGGTCGTCCGTCGTGGACGAGGTGCCGGCGTCACGGCCGGCAGCGCGCTGCTTGTACTTCCAGTGGGCGGCGACACCGAACTCGGCACGCTGGTGCATCTCGTGCGTGCGGATCTGGATCTCGACCGCGCGGCCCTGCGGTCCGAGCACCGTGGTGTGCAGCGACTGGTACAGGTTGAACTTGGGGGTCGCGATGTAGTCCTTGAAGCGACCGGGCAGCGGGGTCCACCGCGCGTGCACCGAGCCGAGCATGGCGTAGCAGTCGCGGACGGTCGGCACGAGGACGCGGATGCCGACGAGGTCGTAGATCTCGTCGAATTCACGACCCCGCACGATCATCTTCTGGTAGATCGAGTAGTACTGCTTCGGCCGACCCATCACGTCACCGCGGACCTTGGCGGCCTTCAGGTCCTTCTTGAGGGTGCCGATGACGTTCTGGACGAACTGCTCGCGCTTCGGTTGGCGTTCCTTGACCAGGCTGTCGATCTCGACGTAGAGCTTCGGGTGCAGGACCGCGAACGACAGGTCCTCGAGCTCGAGCTTGATCATCTGGATGCCGAGCCGGTGCGCGAGGGGCGCGTAGATCTCGAGCGTCTCCTTCGCCTTGCGCGTGGCAGACGCGGACTCGACGAAGCCCCAGGTGCGGGCGTTGTGCAGGCGGTCGGCGAGCTTGATGACGAGGACTCGGATGTCCTTCGACATCGCGATGACCATCTTGCGGACGGTCTCGGCCTGCGCGCTGTCGCCGTACTTGACCTTGTCGAGCTTGGTGACGCCGTCGACGAGCATCGCGATCTCGTCGCCGAAGTCCACCCGCAGCTGGTCGAGCTGGTAGTCGGTGTCCTCGACGGTGTCGTGCAGGAGCGCTGCAGCGATGGTGATCGTCCCGATGCCGAGGTCGGCCAGGATCTGCGCGACCGCGACGGGGTGCGTGATGTACGGCTCACCGGACTTGCGCTTCTGCCCGTCGTGCGCGCGCTCGGCGACCGAGTAGGCGCGCTCGATGAGGGTCACGTCGGCCTTGGGGTGGTGCGACCGGACCGTGCGGATCAGGGTGTCCACCGCACCGGCCGGCTGCGCACGCGAGAACAGGCGCGGCAGCAGCGAGCGGAGGGAACCGAGGTTGCCGGTGGTGTTCGGACCGATCGGGCTCGAGGGCTGCGGGGCGGAGCCCGGGCGGCTCGGCGCGGACGGCTCTTCGCGGGTGTCCGTCATGATGCGCCTCCCAGGACTCGGTCCGAGAGCTCGATCCGAGCTCGATCCGACAAGACTACGCGTCCCCGGTCAGTGCCCGTGACGCGGTTCGCCCTGGGCGTCGCGCTCCACCGGTGCCCCCGCCTGCTCCCAGGCGAGCATGCCGCCGGACAGGTTGACGGCAGGGACACCCGACTGCTCGAGCGCCGCGACGATGCGCGAGGACCGGCCGCCGGAGTGGCAGACGATGATGGCCGGCTGGTCGCCGCCGTCGATCTCCTGCCAGCGGTCCACGAACTCGGACATCGGCACGAGCGTGGCCTGCGGAGCGTGGACCTCGTCCCATTCCCCTTGCTCACGCACGTCGTAGAGCCGGGCCCCGGCATCGATGCGGCGCTGGGCCTCGGCGACGTCGATCTGCTGGATCTCGATGGGCATCAGACGCTCGCCTCTGCCGCGTCGACCTCGCGCCGGCGCTTCTCGGCCGCCGCGGTCTTCTTGGCGTCGGACTCCTTGATCTTCGGTTCGTTCTCGCGCAGCTGCGCGTACATCGGCGACGCGATGAAGATCGTCGAGTAGGTGCCGACGATGATGCCGATGAACAGTGCGAGCGAGATGTCACGCAGGGTGCCGGCGCCGAGCACGTACGATCCGATGAAGAGGATCGCCGCCACCGGCAGCAGTGCCACGACCGAGGTGTTGATCGATCGGACGAGCGTCTGGTTGACCGCGAGGTTGACCGACTGCTTGAAGGTGCGGATCGACTCCTGCGCGGTGTTCTCGCGCACCTTGTCGAAGACCACCACGGTGTCGTAGAGCGAGTACCCGAGGATCGTCAGGAAGCCGATCACCGCCGCGGGCGTCACCTCGAGCCCGACGATGCCGTACACGCCCGCCGTGATGAGCAGGTCGTGCAGCAGCGCCGCCATCGCGGAGAGTGACATCTTCCAGGTGCGGAAGTACAGCGTCATGAAGACCGCGGCGAGGGCCAGGAAGATCACCAGACCACGGATGGCCTGCGCGAGGACGTCGGCACCCCACGTCGCGCCGATGAAGGTCGCGGCGACCTGGCGCTCCGGGACGTCGTAGGCCTTGGCCAGGGCGTCCTGCACGTCGGTCGTCTGGGCGTCGGTGAGCTGCCCGGTCTGCACGCGGATGCCGTGCGTGCCGAGCTGCGAGACACGAGGGATGGTGTCGGCGACGACGCTCTCGACCGTGTCGGTCGCGATGCTCTGGTCGAGCGACTTGACGTCGGAGATCGTGAACTCCGAGCCGCCGGTGAACTCGATGCCGAGCTGGTACCCGCCACGCAGCCACGGCGTGACGAGCGAGATCACGATCATCGCCAGGGCGATGAGGTACCAGGTCTTCCGGCGCCCGATGATGTCGTACGACCGCTTCCCCGTGTAGAGGTCGCTGCCGAACTGGCTGAAGCTGGCCATCAGTCGTCCTTCCCGTCCGGCGTCGAGCCGTTGTCGCCGGAGGCCTGCTGGGCCTTCCGCTCCGCGATCGTCTGTCGGCGCTGCGCCTCACCGGCACTGCGCTGGCGCTTGCCGTCCACGACGGGTGCGCGGAACTGCGCACGCCCCCGGTAGACGGCACCGAGTGCTGCCGGGTCGAGCCCGCTGAACCGGTGGCCGTCCCCGAAGAACCGGGTCCGGGCGATGAGCTGCATCATCGGGTGGGTGAAGAGTGCGACCACCACGATGTCGATGAGGGTCGTGAGCAGCAGCGTGAACGCGAAGCCCTTCACGTCGGCGACCGCGAGCACGTACAGCGTGACGGCGGCGAGGAAGTTCACCGCGTCGGACGCCAGGATCGTGCGCAGCGCGCGCTTCCAGCCGGACTCGACCGCGCTCTCGAGGGCACGGCCGTCACGGAGTTCGTCACGGATGCGCTCGAAGTAGACGATGAACGAGTCCGCCGTGATGCCGATCGCGACGATCAGGCCCGCCACACCTGCCAACGACAGACGGTAGTCGACGCGCCACGACATGATCGCGATCACGAGGTACGTGATCACGGCGGCGATCCCGAGCGACAGCACGGTGACGAACGCCAGGGCGCGGTACTGGATCACGGAGTAGATGATCACGAGGATCAGACCGATCAGACCGGCGACGAGGCCACCGATGAGCTGCGCGGTACCGAGTGTCGCCGAGATGTTCTCGTTCGACTGCACCTGGAAGTTGATCGGCAGCGCACCGTACTTGAGCTGGTCGGCGAGGGTCTTGGCGGACTCGGCGGTGAAGTTGCCGCTGATCTGCGCCTTGCCGTTCGTGATCGCGGAGTTCGTCGTCGGTGCGGTGATGACCGAACCGTCGAGCACGATCGCGAACTGGTTCTGCGGCTGCTGGAGCGAGACGAGACGGTTGGTGACCGTGCGGAAGTCCTTCGAGCCCTCGCCGTTGAAGGTCAGGTTGACGGCCCACTGGCCGGTCGACGTGCCCTGCGAGTCGGTGGCGAGCCCCGAGGTGGCGTTGCTGATGTCGGCGCCGGACACCTCGACCGGGCCGAGGATGTACTTGCCGGCGCCGTCCTGGTCGCAGGTGACCAGGGGCTCGTCGTCGGGCGCGGTGGTGACGTCGCCCGGTGCTGCGCAGTTGTAGTTGGTGTAAAGGTCCTGCAGCTTCGGCGTGACCCAGTTCAGGTCGCTCGCGTTCGTGGGCTTCGCGCTGGGCGTCGCCGCGAGCGAGGCGGGCGGCGAGTACGGCGTCGGCGATGCGGTGCCCTTGCCGTCGTCACCGACAGCGGAGTTGGTCGCAGCCTCGGTGTACAGGACGGGCCGGAACGTCAGCTTGGCCGCGGCCTCGATGCGGTCGATGGTGGCCTTGTCGGGGCGACCCGGGATCGAGACGACGATGTTGTTCGCGCCCTGCGTGTTGATCTCCGACTCGGAGACACCGGTGGCGTCGATGCGCTGGCGGATGATGTTCACCGCCTGCTGCAGCTGCTGCGAGGTGACGGAGTCGCCCTCGGTGTTCTGCGCCGCGAGGGTCAGCTGCGTGCCGCCCTGCAGGTCCAGAGCCAGCTCGGGTACCCAGCTCGCGCCCTGGTACCACTTGTCGGTGTCGTCCTTCGAAGAGCCGGCGAGGATCGACGCGGCGGTGTTCAGGCCGGCGAGGATCGCCATCAGGATCACCAACCAGGTGAGCGAGCGCAGCGCCTTCTTGACGGGTGTCGATCGTGCCACCGGTCGTCTCGTCTTTCTGTTCAGGACCGTCGGCACACCGTGCGACGGCAAGAGGAAGCCGCCGGATCAGACGACCCGGCGGCCGAGGGCGTCAGTCGTCGGACTTGCGCTTCGTGGCGTCGGTCTCGTCGGCACGCTCGCCGTAGACCGGCTCACCGTTGAGTTCGGCCACGGGCTTCGGCTCGTCCTCGGTGGTCGTGGTGGTCTCGACGTCCGACGCGTTGTCGTCGACGACGCGCGACAGGGTCTGACGGTGCACGGTGACGACGGTCCCCGGTGCGATCTCGACGTCAGCGGTGACCTTCTCCTCGTTCACGGAGAGGAGCGTGCCGTACAGGCCGAAGGACAGCATGACCTTGGCGCCGGGGACCATCTTGTCCACGAGCTCGGCCTGCTGCTTCTTGCGCTTGCGGCTGTTGTAGAACATGAAGGCTGCGAACGCCACGACGATGACGATGAGGATGACTTCTTGACCCATGATGCGTTGCCTTCTCTGGTTGCTCGGTTTCGGGCCGTAGCAGTCTAGGGCACGCCGGTGTCCGTGGCATGTCACTCGACTGATCGGCGTTCAGTCGTCGGTGTCCGGGTCGTCGAAGAGCCCCGGCTGCCCGCCGTCGGCCTGCCCCGGGGTGAGGCCGAGGTGCCGCCAGGCACGTGGTGTGGCGATGCGCCCACGGGGCGTGCGGGTCACGAGACCGACCCGGACCAGGAACGGTTCGACGACCGACTCGATCGTCTCGGACTCCTCGCCGACGGAGACGGCGAGGGTGTTCAGACCGACCGGTCCGCCGTCGAACCGGGTCAGCATGGTCTCGACCACGGCGCGGTCGAGCCGGTCGAGCCCGAGTTCGTCGACGTCGTACAGGTCGAGGGCGCCCTTGACCGCCGCCATGCCGTCGGTGGTGCGGTGCACGAGCGCGTAGTCGCGCACTCGACGGAGCAGGCGGTTCGCGATGCGCGGGGTGCCGCGGGAACGCCCGGCGATCTCGCGCAGGGCGGTCCGGTCGATGTCGAGCTCGAGCAGGTGCGCCGCGCGGATCAGGACCTGTTCGAGCTCGTCCTTCTCGTAGAACTCCAGGTGGGCGGTGAACCCGAAGCGGTCCCGCAGCGGGTTCGGCAGCAGGCCGGCCCGGGTGGTGGCCCCGACGAGCGTGAAGGGCGCGAGGTCGAGCGGGATGCTCGTGGCACCCGCGCCCTTGCCCACCATCACGTCGATGCGGAAGTCCTCCATCGCCAGGTAGAGCATCTCTTCTGCCGAGCGGGCCATCCGGTGGATCTCGTCGATGAACAGGACCTCGCCGGGGACGAGCGACGAGAGCACGGCCGCCAGGTCACCGGCGTGCTGGATCGCCGGGCCGCTCGACATCCGCAGCGGGCGCCCCGTCTCGTGCGCGACGATCATCGCGAGCGTGGTCTTGCCGAGGCCGGGAGGACCCGCCATCAGGATGTGGTCGGGCGTGCGCTCCTGCATGCCGGCGGCCTTGAGGAGCAGGTCGAGTTGCCCGCGGACCTTGCGCTGCCCGACGAACTCGTCGAGCGAGCGCGGACGGAGCGCGCCTTCGAACGCGAGTTCCTCCTGCGACTCGGCACCGGCGGACGTGATGCCGCTCATCGGCCGGCTGCCGCGGGTCGCAGGGCGCCGAGTGCGGCGCGGAGCAGCGCCTGGGTGCCCATCGCGGCGGCGCCTGGCTCGTTGGCGACGGCGTCGTCGACGGCGGCCTGTGCAGCGTCTTCGCGCCAGCCGAGGCCGATGAGCGCCGAGACGACGTCGACCGCTGCGGGGTGCACTGCCGTCCCTCGCGCCGCGGCGACGACGGCGGCCTGTTCGAAGGCCACGAGCTTGCCGGAGAGCGCGACGATGATGAGCTTGGCGGTCTTCGGGCCGATGCCGGAGACCTTGCGGAACGCGCCGTCGTCCTCGTTCGCGACGGCGTTCGCGATCTGCGCCGGGTCCATGTGGGCCAGGACGCCCATCGCGGACTTCGGGCCGACGCCGGACACCCCGCGGAGCAGGTCGAACACCTGCAACGCGTCGGTCGACTCGAAGCCGAAGAGCAGGTGCTCGTCTTCGCGCACGATCATCGCGGTCCGCACGAACACCTCGGACCCGTGGCGCATGGTCAGTGCGTGCGCAGGGGTCACGGTGACGGCGTACCCGACTCCCCCGACCTCGACCACCACGGCCGAGCCGGCGATGTCGATGCAGGTGCCCCGGAGACTCGCGATCATGCTCCGAGCCTAGGGCCGCCCACCGACGACGCGGACCTGCCACGCTGCGGGCGGGCCGCGGCTGCGGCCGCGCGGGCGAGCGGCGAGTCGGTGGTGCCGCCCTGGGCGTCCCGCCAGGCACGCTGTGCCGGGGTGAGGTTCGTGGCACGCGAGCCGGCGGCGTCGGGTGATCCGAGCCTCCAGGCATGGCACACGGCCAACGCGAGCGCATCGGCGGCGTCGGCCGGCTTCGGGGCCTCGTCGAGTCCGAGCACGCGCGCGATCATCGTCTGGACCTGCCGCTTGTCGGCGTTGCCGTAGCCGGTGACGGCGGCCTTGACCTCGGACGGGGTGTGCAGCCCGACGGGCAGGCCGCGGGCCGCCGCGGCGTGCAGCGCCAGGCCGGCCGCCTGCGCGGTGCCCATCACCGTGCGGACGTTCGCCTGCGCGAACACCCGCTCGACCGCGACCGCGTCGGGGTGGTGCTCGTCGATCTCGGCGGCGATGCCGTCGGCGATCCGGAGCAGCCGCTGCTCGAGCGGCATGTCCGGCGGGGTGCGCACGACCGTCACGTGGACGAGTCGTGCGCGCCGGTTCGGTGCGACCTCGACGACGCCGACGCCGCACCGGGTGAGCCCGGGGTCCACCCCGAGCACACGGAGCACGGCTACTCGCCCTCGTCCTCGTCGAGCTCGGCCTGGACGTCCGCGGGGATGTCGAAGTTCGAGTAGACGTTCTGCACGTCGTCCGAGTCCTCGAGCGCGTCGATCAGACGGAACACCTTGCGGGCGGTCTCGGCGTCGACCGGGACCTTCAGGCCGGGCACGAACTCGGCGTCGGCGGAGTCGTAGTCGATCCCGGCGTCCTGCAGCGCCGTGCGGGCTGCGACCAGGTCGCTCGCCTCGGTGATGATCTCGAAGCCACCGCCCTGGTCGATGACGTCCTCGACGCCGGCGTCCAGCACCGCGGTCATCACGGTGTCCTCGTCCAGGCCGTCGGTCTTCGTGACCGAGATGACGCCCTTGCGCGAGAAGTTGTAGGCGACGCTGCCCGGGTCGGCCATGGTGCCGCCGTTGCGCGACATCGCGGTCCGGACCTCGGCCGCCGCACGGTTCTTGTTGTCCGTGAGGCACTCGATCAGCATCGCGACGCCGTTCGGGCCGTAGCCCTCGTACATGATCGTCGTGTACTCGATGGTCTCGCCCGTGAGACCCGCACCGCGCTTGACGGCGCGGTCGATGTTGTCGTTGGGGACCGAGGTCTTCTTCGCCTTCTGCACGGCGTCGACCAGGGTCGGGTTGCCGGACATGTCGGCACCGCCCATCTTCGCGGCGACCTCGATGTTCTTGATCAGCTTGGCGAACGACTTGGCACGGCGCTGGTCGATGACGGCCTTCTTGTGCTTGGTCGTTGCCCACTTGGAATGCCCGGACACGGTTCTCCTTGCGTATTGCGGAAAGTCCCGCTCAGTTTAGCGGCCCACGGGCCGTCCACCGGCCTGGAGGCACGGCGCGGCTCCGTCATGCCGGCGCGGATCCGGTGGGCGGTCGCGTCCACCGCCCTACGATGGTCCGGCAGGGAACGAACCACCAGGGGGGGGACGCATGACCGATCCGTTGTCCGCACTCGCCGCGGCCGTCACCGCGCTGCCCGAGGACCGCGCGCTGCGCCTGCGGTACGCCGAACTGCTCGCCGACGCCGGGCGGCACGGCGAGGCGATCGAGCAGGCGAGCACCGTGCTGCAGCAGGCACCGGACGACGAGCAGGCCGCCGGGATCGTGCGGGCGTCCGCCCTCGCCGCCGCGGCCTCACCAGCTGTCGGTCCGCAGAGCCCCGGCGAGGACGGGAGCGGCGAGGACGGCGGGGGCGAGGACGGCAGCGGCGAGCCGACGGCGGCCCCGGCGACGCCGACGCACGGCGACGGGATCGACTGGTCGGCGCTGGAGCGGTCGATCGCCGACCCGACCGAAGCGCCGTTCCTCGAGCGGGCGGTGACCGAGGACGGCGAGACGGTCGCAGCCGTGCCCGAGGACGCCGACCCCGTGGTCGAGGTCCGGCGCGAGACCGTCCGACTCGCCGACGTCGGTGGCCTCGAGGCCGTGAAGCGCCGGATCGACGAGTCCTTCCTGCAGCCGATGGCGCACCCGGAGATCGCGGCCGCGTTCGGCAAGCAGCTCCGCGGGGGCCTGCTCCTGTACGGGCCGCCCGGGTGCGGCAAGACGTTCCTGGCCCGCGCGATCGCCGGCGAGCTCGGTGCGCACTTCCTGTCCGTGACGCTGACGGACGTGCTCGACAAGTTCATCGGCGAGAGCGAGAAGAACGTGCACCGCGTCTTCCGTGAGGCACGGCGCCACGCCCCCGCGGTGCTGTTCTTCGACGAGATGGACGCGATCGGCGGGAAGCGCAGCGGCAACACGTCGTCGTCGTTCCGGAACGTGGTGAACCAGCTCCTCGTCGAGATGGACGGCGTCGACTCGCAGAACGACGGCGTCTACGTGCTCGCCGCGACGAACCACCCGTGGGACGTCGACGCCGCGCTGAAGCGCCCGGGCCGGTTCGACCGGATGGTCCTGGTCCGCCCACCGGACGAGGACGCCCGTGAGGCGATCCTCCGAGGACACCTGCAGAAGCGTCCGATCGAGGGCATCGACCTCCAGGACCTCGTCCGACGGACCCGTGGGTTCTCCGGCGCCGACCTCGAGCACCTCGTCACGACCGCTGCCGAGAAGGCGATGACCGACTCGATCCGGTCCGGTGCCGTGCGACCGGTGCGGATGCCCGACCTGCGCGACGCCCTCAAGGAGGTCAAGCCCTCCATCGGCCCCTGGGTGCAGGCCGCCCGGAACGTGGCCGAGTACTCGAACAGCAGCGGCGAGTACGACGACATGGCCGAGTGGTTGCGCGAGGAGCGCGAGCTCTGATGGTGGACGCCGTCGACGTCGTCGTCGAACGCGCGGACGCCCTGCTCGGGTTCGGGCGTCCCGACGAGGCGAGGACGGTGCTCACGGCGGCGGTCGCCGACGCACCGGACGACGTGCGGCTCTGGGCGAGCCTCGCCCGAGCCGAACGGGCGCGGCACGACCACGCGTCCAGCCGGGTCGCGGCGGAACGCGCGCTGGCCATCGACCCCGAGCACGCCGGCGCGATGTGGACCCGGATCAACGCACTCCTCGAGACCAAGGAGCGGGTCGAGGCCAAGCGCGCCGCCGACCGCCTGCTCGAACGCAGCCCCGACTGGGCGCAGGCGCACCTGCTCTGGGCCTTCGCGTACGCCCGGTGGTCCCGGGCCAAGCGCACCATCACCGAGGAGCAGATCTGGCCCCTCGCCGACGTGCCGCGGGCCGCGGCCGCCCTCGACCGGGCACTCGAACTGGCCCCGCACGACGCCGTTCTCCTCGCTGACGCCGCCGGTTGTTACCGTGCCCTGGCCTGGACGGACGAGACCTACCGGGCGCGGGCGACCGCCGCACTGGATCGCGCCCTCGAACTCGATCCGAACAACGAGTGGGTGATGCTCGCGGCGGGATCGGTGCTGTCTGCGCCGGGGCGGGTCGCCAACGCGGCGCAGGTGCTCGCGCAGCACCCGAGGTCGTGGGAGGCCCTCCGCCGCGTGGACCACGGGGTCTGGAACCTCGTGTCCATCCCGGTGGCGGTCGTCACCTGGCTGCTGCTCGCCTCGGTCCTCGGCGCCCACGTCGCGGCGGGCGGCGGCGCGAACGTCGTGACGAAGACGCTCGGCTGGGGCGTGACCGGAGTCGGGGCCCTCTGGGTGCTGGTGGTCGAGGTGGGCTCGTTCGTGGCGTTCCCCCGCGGCCTCCTCCGCCGGACCGTGCGCCGCATCCCGCTCGTCCCGGTCGTCCTCGTGCTGACGGCCGTCACCTGGATCGTCGGCACCGTCGTCGCGGTGGTGCTGCTCACCGGCACCGTGCCACCGGGCGGCGACGCTGCCGCCGCGCTCGTCGCGGTCCTCGCCGTCGCCCTCCTGCTCGAGTCGGCCGCGCGGAGCGCGATCACGATCGCCCTGCGGCGGACGCAGGTGCGATCGGGGCTGTGGGCCGGACCGGTCGCCGATCGGGGACGCCGCAGAGAAGACGACAGCGACCGGACCGGAGCGCTCCTCGGGGGCCTGGCTGCCCTCGCCGCCTGGCTCCACGTCGCACTGTCGGCGCCGTCCGTCGCCACCTGGGCAGCCTGGTCGGTACCGCTCCTGCTCGCCGCGCGGGTGTTCGTGTTCCGGTACTCGGCGGAGCTCCTGCGCGCGGACGACGGACGACGCCGACCGCGGGCCGTGGTGGATGCCGTGCTCGCGGGCGTGTTCGCCACCGGGGCGGTGGGCGCCGTCGGCCTGCAGGTCGCGACGGCACTCGGCGTCGTCTGACCGACGGGCAGGGGTCTTCGCTCGGTGGTCGGTGCTCGGCGTCGCCGTGCTCCCGCGGTCAGGCGGTGCGGACCAGGTCCAGGAACCGGCGGTGGAAGCGGTCCTCGCCAGCGACCTCGGGGTGGAACGCACTCGCGATGACGTTGCCCTGCTGCACCGCGACGACCTGGCCGTCCGGCAGGGCGCCGAGGACGTGGACGTCGTCACCGCGCTGCTCGACCACCGGGGCGCGGATGAACACCGCGTGCACCGGTGCCTCGCCCAGGTCGGGCATCGGGATGTCGATCTCGAACGAGTCGTTCTGCGCACCGAACGCGTTGCGCCGCACCGTGGTGTCGAGCACGTCGAGGGTCTGCTGCCCGCTGATGCCGTCGGTGATCCGCGACGACAGCATGATCATCCCGGCGCAGGTGCCGTAGGTGGGAAGCCCGGCACGGATCGCGTCGGCGAGGGGCTCGGCGACCCCGAAGGCGCGGGACAGCTTGTCCATCACGCTCGACTCGCCGCCGGGGATCACGACACCGTCGAGGGTCTCGATCTCCTCCGGACGACGGAGTGGCACCACGTCGGCGCCGAGCTCGGTCAGCGAGGCGATGTGCTCCCGGAAGTCACCCTGCAGCGCCAGGACCCCGACGCGGGGCCGAGCACCGCTCGTCGGACTACCAGCCACGCTCGGCGAGGCGGTGCGGTGCGGGGACGTCGGCGACGTTGATGCCGACCATCGCCTCGCCCAGACCTCGGGAGACCTCGGCGATGACCTTCGGGTCGTCGTGGAAGGTCGTGGCCTTGACGATCGCAGCGGCACGGGCCGCCGGGTCGCCGGACTTGAAGATGCCGGAACCGACGAACACGCCGTCGGCGCCGAGCTGCATCATCATCGCGGCGTCGGCCGGGGTGGCGACACCACCGGCGGTGAACAGGACGACGGGGAGCTTGCCGGTGCGGGCGACTTCCTGCACGACGTCAATCGGGGCCTGGAGCTCCTTGGCGGCGACGTAGAGCTCGTCGTCGCGCAGGTTGCGGAGCGCCGCGATCTCCTTGGTGATGGTGCGGATGTGCTTGGTGGCCTCGGACACGTCACCCGTGCCGGCCTCGCCCTTGGAGCGGATCATGGCTGCGCCCTCGGTGATGCGGCGGAGCGCTTCGCCCAGGTTGGTGGCACCACAGACGAAGGGGGTGGTGAACTTCCACTTGTCGATGTGGTTCACGTAGTCGGCCGGGGACAGCACCTCGGACTCGTCGATGTAGTCGACGCCGAGCTCCTGCAGCACCTGCGCCTCGACGAAGTGGCCGATGCGGGCCTTCGCCATGACGGGGATCGACACCGCGGCGATGATCTCCTCGATCATCGAGGGGTCGGACATGCGGGCGACGCCGCCCTGCGCGCGGATGTCCGCGGGGACGCGCTCGAGGGCCATGACGGCGGTCGCACCGGCTTCTTCCGCGATGCGGGCCTGCTCGGCGTCGACGACGTCCATGATCACGCCGCCCTTGAGCATCTCGGCCAGGCCGCGCTTGACGCGGTCGGAGCCGGTGATCGAGGTGCCAGGGGTGCCGGAGGTGCTGGTGCTGTCGCTCATGATGCCGACCAGTCTAGTGCGCCCCGGGCCACCCGTCGGCGACGAGTCGACGGGTCTCGCCGAGCATCTGCGACATCGACTTCGTCCGGGCGATGATCGGGAAGAAGTTCGCGTCGGACTGCCACCGCGGAACGATGTGCTGGTGCAGGTGTGCGGCCACCCCGGCGCCGGCGACCTCGCCCTGGTTCATGCCGATGTTGAAGCCGTCGCAGTGCGAGACCTCGCGCAGGACCCGCATCGCGGTCTGGGTCAGCTCGCCGATCTCGCGCAGTTCGTCCGGCGTCGCCTCGTCGTAGAGCGGGACGTGCCGGTACGGGCAGACCAGCAGGTGCCCGTTGTTGTACGGGAACAGGTTGAGCAGCACGTAGGCGTGCTCACCCCGGGCGACGATCAGGGCGTCCTCGTCGGACTTCCGTGGTGCTTCGCAGAACGGGCAGTCGTCGTCGTGCCCGCGACCCCGGCCCTCGCGGCCGGCGTCGATGTACGCCATCCGGTGCGGGTTCCACAGCCGCTGGAAGGCGTCCGGGACGGCCGCGCCGGTCGCGGCGTCCCGGATGACGAGCGGATCGTCGTCGGACCCGGAACCCGCGGCACCGGAACCCGCGGCACCGGACCCGAGCGGGCCCGAGGAGCCGGCCACGTCGTCGACGTGACCGGTCCCCGCGAGGCGATCCGGGCCTCCCGGCAGATCCGACTGGTCCCGCTGGTCCGTCATCAGACCTGCGAGCGCTCGCGGATCGCGGTGAGGATGCGGTCCACGGCCTCGTCGACGGGCACCGCGTTGTCCTGGCGACCGTCGCGGAAGCGGAAACTGACGGCGCCGGCGTCGCGGTCGTCGCCACCGGCGATGAGCTGGAACGGCACCTTCGCCTTGGTGTGCGTGCGGATCTTCTTCTGCATGCGGTCGTCCGAGTGGTCGACCTCGGCGCGGACGCCGTGCGTGCGGAGCTTCGCGATGACCTCGTCGAGGTAGTCGCCGTACTCGGACGCGACCGGGATGCCGACGACCTGGACGGGCGACAGCCACGCCGGGAACGCACCCGCGTAGTGCTCGGTGAGGACACCGAAGAAGCGCTCGATCGAACCGAACAGCGCGCGGTGGATCATCACCGGACGCTGGCGCGAGCCGTCGGCGGCGGTGTAGTCGATGCCGAACCTCTCGGGCAGGTTGAAGTCGAGCTGCACGGTCGACATCTGCCAGGTGCGGCCGATGGCGTCACGCGCCTGCACGGAGATCTTCGGGCCGTAGAACGCCGCACCCGCCGGGTCCGGCACGAGCTCGAGCCCGGACTCCTCGGCGACCTGGCGCAGGGTCTCCGTCGCGACGTCCCAGACCTCGTCGTCACCGACGTACTTCTCCGGGTCCTTCGTGGAGAGCTCGAGGTAGAAGTCGTCGAGGCCGTAGTCGCGCAGGAGCGAGAGCACGAACGCGAGGGTCGTGGTCAGCTCCTCCTTCATCTTCTCCTGCGTGGTGAAGATGTGCGCGTCGTCCTGGGTCAGGCCGCGCACGCGGGTGAGGCCGTGGATGACGCCGGACTTCTCGTTGCGGTACACCGTGCCGAACTCGAACATCCGGAGCGGCAGGTCGCGGTAGGAGCGGGGCTGCGACCGGTACGCCAGGATGTGCATCGGGCAGTTCATCGGCTTGAGGTAGTAGTCGGCGCCCTGGCGGGTGACGTTGCCGTCCTCGTCGCGTGCCTCGTCCATGTGCATGGCCGGGAACATGCCGTCCTTGTACCAGCCGAGGTGCCCGGAGGTCTCGAACAGGTCGCCCTTGGTGATGTGGGGCGTGTAGACGAACGAGTAGCCGTTCTCCTCGTGCCGACGGCGCGAGTAGTCCTCCATCTCGCGGCGGATGATGCCGCCCTTCGGGTGGAAGATCGCCAGGCCGGAACCGATCTCGTCGGGGAACGAGAACAGGTCGAGTTCGGCGCCGAGCTTGCGGTGGTCACGCTTGGCGGCTTCTTCGAGGCGCACCAGGTACGCCTTGAGCTGGTCCTTGTCGGGCCAGGCGGTGCCGTAGATGCGCTGCAGCTGCGGGTTCTTCTCGGAGCCGCGCCAGTAGGCAGCGGCGACGCGCATGAGCTTCGCGGCGTTGCCGATCCAACGGGTGTGCGGGACGTGCGGGCCGCGGCAGAGGTCCTGCCACAGCACCTCGCCCGACTTCGGGTCGACGTTCTCGTACACCGTCAGCTCGCCGGCACCGACCTCGACGCTCTCGCCGGAGTCGCCGTCGCTCGCTGCGCCCTTGAGGCCGATGAGCTCCTGCTTGTACGGCTCCCCCGCCATCAGCTCGCGTGCCTGCTCGTCGGTGACGACGACGCGACGGAAGCGCTGGGCCTGCTTGACGATGCGGTCCATGCCCTTCTCGATCGCCTTGAGGTCTTCGGGGGTGAACGGCTCGGCGACGTCGAAGTCGTAGTAGAAGCCGTCGGTGACGGGCGGACCGATGCCGAGCTTGGCGTCCGGGTTGATCTGCTGCACGGCCTGCGCCAGCACGTGGGCGGCCGAGTGGCGGAGGATGTCGAGCCCGTCCTGCTCCTGCAGGGTGACGGGCTCAGCGGTCTCACCGGCCTGCACGTCCGCCGCGAGGTCCTTCAGGACGCCGTCGACGCGGATGGCGACGATGCCGCGCGCACCGTCGAAGAGCTCGGTGCCGGTCGTGGTCGTCGTCGCGGTCCGGGGCTCGGGTGCCTGGGGAAGCTCGGCGGGCGCGGGTGCGACTGACTCGGTCACGATGATGGGACTCCTCGATCGAAATGGTGCGTCAAGACTAGTGCGAGACGTGCTCGCGTGCGGACGGCCGCGGGCGCTGCTCGGTCGTCGGCGCTCAGGCCGGGACGGAGCCGAGCGTCGCGACGGGCAGCCGCGGCTCGAGGCGCTCGCGTCCGTTCAGGCCGTCGAGCTCGAGCAGCGCTGCGAAGCCGATCGCCTGGTAGCCGGCGCGCTCGAGCAGCGTGATGGTCGCGGCTCCGGTCCCCCCGGTGGCCAGGACGTCGTCGACGACGAGCACCCGCGTGCCTGCGGGCAGCTGACCCGGTCGCAGTTCGAGTTCGGCCTCGCCGTACTCGAGCGCGTACTGCTCGCTCAGGACCTCGCCGGGGAGCTTGCCCGCCTTGCGCACCGTGAGCACACCGACCTGGTGCTGGGCGGCGATGCCCCCGGCCAGTGCGAAGCCACGGGCCTCGATGCCGGCGACGGCGTCGAAGCCGGCCCCGACCGCGAACGGTGCCGCGAGTGCTTCACACACCCGACCGAAGGCGACGGCGTCCGAGAACACCGGCGTCACGTCGCGGAAAAGCACCCCCGGCTTCGGGAAGTCCGGCACGAGGGCGGTGAGGCGTTCGACGA
Organism: Curtobacterium sp. MEB011; assembly: GCF_030209655.1. Classification (NCBI taxonomy): domain Bacteria; kingdom Bacillati; phylum Actinomycetota; class Actinomycetes; order Micrococcales; family Microbacteriaceae; genus Curtobacterium; species Curtobacterium sp. MEB011. The sequence goes on from NZ_JARVRN010000012.1 coordinate 100,305, forward strand.
GTGCAGCTGCGGTTTCGGTCACCCGCCAACGGTACGGGAGGCCCGGGCTGCGTCCGACACGTCGGCGCACGGTGCGAGGCTGGTCGCCTCGTGCGGGCCCCACCGTTCGCTGCACGGTGCGGGTTCCGTCGGACGGTTCACCGAAGGTGGCTCGGTGCGAGGTTGTTTCCTCGCACCGAGCCGTCCAGGCCGCACGGGCTCCGGAAGGACGCACCGTGCGTGCGTGAGGCCGACGACAGTGCCGACGACAGTGCTGGCGACAGCGCCTGCGGTCAGCGCCACATCCGCATCGCGGCGCCCTGGGTGATCCAGTCGGTCTCGCGCTGTCGGCGTTCCCGCTCGAGGCGGGCCAGCGTGGCGAGGTCGACCTCGGGCCGCTCCTTGCGGGTGCGTCGGCTCCAGATGATGAGCGACATCCCGACGCGGAGTGCGATGCGGTCGGCGAGTGAGACCCGGCGGCGCACCGCGCGGGTATCGGGTGGACGGGTGGTGGTCTTCGTGGACACGGTGATCCCCTTCAGGGCATGGCAGAGCTGCCCGGGTGTCGGGCATGACGAAACCGCCCGGATCGCGGGCAGCGAGAATTGAATGCGTGAGAATGCACTCCGGGATGGTCCGGAAATGTTCGGACAACGATCGCGGAATGCGCGTCGACACCGAGAGCGTCGCACTGCCCACCGACATTCTTCCGGCGTCGTCCGTACAGATCGGACGGGACGCATCGACGTGCCGTCGAGCCGTTCGGTGGACGAACGAACCGGTGCTGCACGAGCCAGATCGGCTCAGCGCAGGGTGCCCGGAGGCACAGATGTCAGGAGAGCGGGACGCTCCGGGTCAGCGGACGCGGGACGGGGAACCGACGCGTCCACGGATTCCGCGGAACGGAGTGGTCGTTGCGATCATCATGGTCGGCCCCCTTTCGGTCTCGAGCTGGTGGAGTGGTCCGGGTCGAATGTTCGACCGTTCGCGACGAGTGAACACTATCGGCACCGCAAATCGGAGCGCAACCCCTTTTTCGGAAAACGTCTGGAATTGCATTCCCGAACAGGCCGATCACGGTGCGAGGTTCGTGTTCTCGTGGCGACTCGCCGGCTGCGTGCAGAGTTCCCGTCGTGCACCGGAGACGGGCCTGCCGGCTGCACCGTGCGCTTTCGGCGGACCGGTGGCAGCCTGCGCGCTCGGTGCGGGATCGCAGGCCTGCACGGTGCGGGCAACCTCGCACCGTGTGACGGAGCACGCACGGAGCACGCACGGTGCACGCACGGTGCACGCCGGAGGCCCGGTACCGAATCGGTACCGGGCCTCCGGCGTGCGTGCGAGCGGACTAGACCGCGGCGTGCTCCGCGACGCTCGCCGTCAGGGAGTCACCCTCGACGTCGATCCGCACGGTGTCACCCGCGGTCACCCCGCCCTCGACCACGAGTGTCGCGATGCGGTCGTCGACCTCGCGCTGGATGAGCCGACGGAGCGGACGGGCGCCGTACTCCGGCTCGTACCCGTGCTCGGCGAGCCAGGCGACCGCGGCGTCGGACACCGACAGGACCATGTCCTGTGCGACCAGCCGGAGCGCCGTGTCCTGCAGCAGCAGGGACACGATCGACGCGATCTGGGACCGGTCGAGCTTGCGGAACAGCACGATCTCGTCGATGCGGTTGATGAACTCGGGCCGCATCGCCTCGCGCAGCTTGCCCATGACGCGGGCCCGCAGGTCGTCCTCGGCGAAGCCGTCCGTGGCACCGACCGGGGAGAACCCGAGCGCTCCCGAGCGGGAGGCCAGGAACTCCGAGCCGATGTTCGACGTCATGATGACGACGGTGTTCCGGAAGTCGACCGTCCGTCCCTGCCCGTCGGTGAGCCGGCCGTCGTCGAGCACCTGCAGCAGCAGGTTGAAGACGTCCGGGTGGGCCTTCTCGACCTCGTCGAGCAGGATCACCGAGTACGGGTTGCGACGGACACGCTCGGTGAGCTGGCCGGCCTCGTCGTGGCCGACGTACCCGGGAGGGGCACCGACCAGGCGCGACACGGTGTGGCGTTCGCCGAACTCGCTCATGTCGAAGCGGAGCATGGCGGACTCGTCACCGAACAGCGACGACGCCAGGGCCTTCGCGAGTTCGGTCTTGCCGACGCCGGTCGGTCCGAGGAACAGGAAGCTGCCCACCGGACGACGCGGGTCGCCCATGCCGGTCCGGCTGCGCCGAACCGCCTTGGCGATCGCCCGCACGGCGTCGTCCTGGCCGACGACGCGGTCGTGCAGCTCGGACTCGAGCGCGGCGAGCCGCGTCTTGTCGGCCGAGCCGAGTCGGGTCACCGGGATCCCGGTGGCACGGGACACCACGGCGGCGATGTCGGCTTCCGTGATCGACGTGTCCGCGGATTCCGGACGGGAGGTCTGGCTGGCGTCCGCCGACGAGGCGGCGGTGATCCGGGCCTCCAGTCCGACGATCTCGTCACGCAGGTCGGACGCTTCCTCGTAGTGCTCCTCCGCGACCGCGCTGTCCTTGCGGGCGGTCAGGTCGGCGACCTGGGCCCGCAGTGCCTCGACGTCGACGTCGCCCGACAGGGCGAGGCGGCGGCGTGCACCGGCCTGGTCGACGAGGTCGATGGCCTTGTCCGGCAGGTGCCGGTCGGTCACGTAGCGGTGCGAGAGCTCGACCGCGGCGCGGAGTGCCTCGGGCGTGTAGGCGACGCCGTGGTGCTCCTCGTAGCGCGGGGCGAGGCCGGTCAGGATCGCGACGGCGTCCTCGACGTTCGGCTCCCCCACCGTGACGGGCTGGAACCGGCGCTCGAGCGCGGCGTCCTTCTCGATCCGGCGGTACTCGTCGAGCGTCGTCGCGCCGACCAGGTGCAGGTCGCCGCGGGCGAGCCGGGGCTTGAGGATGTTGCCGGCGTCCATCGAGCCGCCCTCGCCGCCGCCACCGGCGCCGACGACGGTGTGGAGTTCGTCGACGAAGACGATGAGCTCGTCGGCGTACGCCGCGATCTCGTCCATCGCCGTGGTGAGGCGCTCCTCGAAGTCGCCGCGGTACCGGGTGCCGGAGAGCATGCCGGGCAGGTCGAGCGCGACGACCCGCTTGCCCTGCAGCAGGGCGGGGACGTCGCCGTCGACGATGCGCTGGGCGAGGCCCTCGACGATCGCGGTCTTGCCGACGCCGGGCGCACCGATCAGCACCGGGTTGTTCTTGGTGCGGCGGAGCAGGATCTCGACGGTCTGCTCGATCTCGTCGGCGCGGCCGATCACCGGGTCGACGTGCCCGTCACGGGCGCGCTCGGTCAGGTCGGTGCCGAACCGGTCGAGCGTCGGGGTGTCGCTGTCGGAACCGGACTCGGCCGTTCCGGTCGTCGCAGCGGTTCCTGGCATGGAGCGCCCCTCTCGTGCTGCTGCCGCGGCCTGCTGGGCGTAGTCCTGCATGACCTGCGGGGTGATCCCGGCGCTGGCGAGCAGCTGGCCGGTCACGGTCTCCTGGTCCATCACGAGCGCGAAGAAGACGTGCTCGGGGTCGGTGTAGGTGCTGCCGAAGCCCCGCGCGGCCTGCGTCGCCTCGACGAGGATGCGCTGGGCGGTGCCGGTGAGTGCAGGGCTGCCGGTCTGCTCGGCGAGCGGTCCGTGCGCCATCGGCAGGCGCTGCTCGATCTCGTCGGCGAGGCGCTGGGGGTCGACCCCGGCAGAACGCACGACGGCGTCGAACGGTTCGGTGCGGACGAGCACGTGCAGGATGTGCAGTGCGTCGATCTCGCGCTGCCCCTGCGCGAGCGCGAACTCGGCGGTGTGCTGGAGCAGCTCGTGGGTCCGGCGGCTGAGCAGCCGGGTGATGTCGACCGGTCGACCGAACGCGCGGACGCGCTGCTGGTCACCGGTGCGTTGTGCCGCGAGCAGGCGGGCGAGGAACTCGTCGAACGAGTCGTTGCCGCCGGTCGGGCCGAACGTCTCTGGCAAAGGGACCTCCTGGGAACTTGAGTGCCTTCGACTCAATGCAACGCAGGAGGGACCGTGTCATTCCCGGTTCCGGAATGAACTTGCGGCGACTCGACTCAGGTCCGCGCGATGGGTGCGGAGACCGCCTCGGTGATGCGCGCGAGGTCCGTCGGCGCCACCTCGACGTCGAAGCCGCGACGTCCGCCGGACACGAAGATGCTCGCGTACGACAGTGCTGACTCGTCGAGCACGGTGCGGAGCCGGGTCTTCTGGCCGACCGGACTGATGCCGCCGACCACGTAGCCCGTGCGCTTCTCGGCGAGGGCGGGATCGGCCAACGTCGCCTTCTTGCCCCCGACCGCCGCGGCGATGGCCTTGAGGTCGAGCCGGTTCGCTACCGGCACGATCGCCACCGCCAGTGCGCCGTCGACCGAGACGACCAGGGTCTTGAAGACCTGCTCCTCGCGGAGGCCGAGGGCGGCGGCAGCCTCTTCGCCGAAGTTGGTGGCGCTCTCGAGGTGCTCGTACACGTGCGGCGTGTACGGGACCCCGGCCGCCTCGAGCGCGACGGTCGCTGGGGTGCTCGGCGAACCTGCGGTCATGCCGTGATCCTCCCCCGCCGCACCTTCCGGTCCTCGACGGCACGCGGGCGTTACGCTGAACGGACCATGACCGCCGTCCTGCTCGTGCTCCGCGCCACCGCCGCGCTGGTGCTCGGTGACCCCGCCGCGGGGGTCCTGCCCCTGCTGGCGGTGGCGGCGCTCGGACTGACCGCGGTCGCCGTGACCGTGGTGGTCGCGCGCCTGCTCGTCGCGGTGCTGGCGGCCGTCATCGGCGTCGGATCGACGTCGATGTCCGATCCGACCGCCGTGCCCGACCTGGTCACCCGCATCGGGTGGAGCCACCCCGACGCCGACGGACACGTCCGCTCGCGGGCACCGGGGGTCGCGACCCCGGCCTGACCACCGACCGGTGGCCGGGCCGCACGCGCACCCCGCTGACCCACCACCGATCGGAACCGTCATGGACCTGTCCACCCTGCCCCTCGTCGGCCCGCTGCTGCACGGCGGCGCGGACCTCGTCGCCGCGCTCACCGCGGCGCTGTCCCCCGTCGCCGGCTCGTTCGCCGCGGCGATCGCCGTCGTGCTCCTCACCCTCGCCTCCCGCCTGGTGCTCGTGCCGCTGTCCGTGCTGCAGGTGCGGGCCGAACGGGACCGCCGGCGTCTCGCGCCACAGCTCGCGGCGCTCCGGGAGCGGTACGGCCGCGACACCCAGCGCCTGCAGCGGGCGATGCAGCAGCTCTACACCGACGAGAAGGTCTCGCCGCTGGCCGGCTGCCTGCCGGTCCTCGCGCAGGCACCCGTGGTGTCGCTCGTCTACGCCCTGTTCACGCACGCCTCGATCGGCGGCACCGCGAACGCCCTGCTGGACGCCACCTTCGTCGGGGTCCCGCTCGGGCACTCCCTGATCGTCACGCTCACGTCGCCGCTGTGGGTGCACGCCTGGGTGGTGCTGGTGTTGTTGGCGGTGCTCGCGGTCGTCGTCGAGCTGAGCCGCCGGTCGAACCTGCACTGGAACCCGGTGGCGGCGCCGGAGCCCGGCACGCCCGGGGCCGCCGCGACGGTCGCCGTCGGCCGGTACGTGCCGTTCGTCACGGTCGTGTTCGCGGCGATCGCACCGCTCGCCGCCGCGCTCTCCGTCGTGACGAGTGCGGCCTGGACGTACGGGGAACGCGCCGTGCTGCGCCGGGTGGTCCGCTAGCCGCCCTGGCCCTCCTGCTGCGGGCCCTGGTCGACCGGGTCGTACTCGGTGCCGCGACCCTGTTCCTCGTCGGCGGTCGGCACGTGGCGTTCCGTGCCGGTCCCGCCGGGGCTGGTCGCCACGTAGTCGGCCTCGCCGGACTGGGTGTCGTGGCTCAGCGGCTCGAGGGTCTCGGCGTCGGCGTCGGCGTCGTGCTGCGGCGTGGGGTCGGTGCTCATGCACCACGCCTACTCCCTCGTTCTGGGTGCGCGCGCACGGCCGGGCGGTGCCACGATGGACCTGTCCACGCGACCGGCAGAGCGGGAGTGCGCATGGCCCACGACGACGTGGCAGCGGAACGGGCACGGCTCGAAGCCGTCGCCTGGGGAGCAGGGTCGAGCCCGGCGGACGCGGCGCGCGCCCGGATCGCGCTGCAGGACCTGGAGCGCGGACGGCGACCGCGCAGGCGCCCGGTCGCGACGGCACGGGATCCACTGCCGGGAGGCCCGGGACCGGCCCGCACGTCGGCCCCGTCCGCAGCGCGGTCGAGTCCAGGGCCCGTGGCCGGGCCAGTGCCGGCTTCTGTACCCGCGCCCGCCGGCGCGGCGGCCGTGCCCGCTGCAGCCGACGCGCCGGAGCCGACCGACGGCGGTGGGGGCGACCACGTCGACGAGGCGCGGGGTGACGGCGGAGGCGAGCCGGGCCTCCAGGCCGTGCCGACCGCTCGCACCCGGTGGCGTCGGTGGCTGTGGACGGAGCGACCACGCGCCTGGATCGCGGGCGGCGCGGCGGCGGCGGTGGGCGTGGCGTTCGCGGCCGGGACGCTCGTCGGGACCGCGCAGCCCGACGTCGCAGCCGCGCCGAGCGTCACGCCGACGGCGGGGACGGTGACGCTCGAGCAGCTGCTCGACGTGCCGCAGACGTACGCCGACCAGCTGCCGGGGCCGGTCGCGGCGCCCGTGAGCCTGCACACGACGCGACTGGTCTTCACGAACCGGGCGCTCGACGGCGGGACCGCCGAGACCCCATGGAACGTCTGGGCCGGCATCGGGACGGACCGGTCGACGATCTGCCTGGTGGCGACGGCGGACCGCATCGAGTCGTCGACGGCGTGCTTCCCGCGACAGGCGGCGTTGCACGGTTCAGTGTCGATGTCGGCGCAGTCTAGGAGCGGCACGCTGACGATCGAGCTGCGCGGCGGTGGGGTCCAGGGTCGGGTGACGAACGAGTACTGAGCGAGCGGTCGGGAGCTGAGTGTTTCGTTGGAGCGCTCCGACAAATGTGCTGGATGCCCTCGCGAGAGACGTTCCATCGTGCAACACTGGATGAGCGCACTCGTCGTGGAGTCGTACCCACATCATCCACATCCGCCAGCGAGCGCGCCCCGCAGACCCTCCAGGTCACCGCCGTCAGAACGATCGGCATCGTCGCGCGCTCCACCGTGCCTCGGAGGAGGTCAGCAGCGTGTCCACCAACACCACCACCTCGGCCGTGTCGACCCACACGCGGCCGATCACCGTCACCAGCCAGTCGATCGTCGGCATCGCCGTCCTCGGACTGGCCACGTTCTTCGCCATCACCACCGAGCTCATGCCCGTCGGGCTGCTCGGCACGATGAGCGCCGACCTCGGCGTCACCGAGGCCACCATGGGCATCGTCATCACCGTGTACGCCGCCGCCGTCGCGATCCTCGCGCTGCCGCTCACCGCGTTCACCGCGAAGCTGCCGCGCAAGACCGTGCTCGTCGCCACGCTCGTCGGCTACACGGTGTCGAACCTGATGGTCGCGCTCGCCCCGTCCTTCGCCGTGGTGTGCGCTGGACGCGTCGTCGGCGGCATCGCGCACGCGCTGTTCTTCTCGGTCGCCTCGGCGTACGCCACCCGGATCGTGCCGCCGCGGCTGGCCGGCCGCGCGATCGCGTTCGTGTACTCCGGCAGCTCGCTCGGGTTCGTGCTCGGCGTGCCCCTCGCGACCTGGGTCGCGCAGCACATCGGCTGGCGCCAGGCCGTGTTCTCCGTCGGGGTCGCCGCAGCGGCACTCGCGATCGTCGCCCTGCTGTTCCTGCCCGCCGTCCGCGGTGCCTCGTCGCCGCACATCGGATCACCGAAGGCCTGGGCACGCACCGGGCTGCTGTCCGTCGTGATCGCCGACATGCTGCTCTTCGCCGGGCACTACGTCGTCTACACCTACATCGGGCCGTACGCGATCGACGCCGGGCTCGACGCCGGCATGGTCAGCGGGGCGCTGCTCGTGCTCGGTGGCACCGGTGTCGTCGGGCTCTGGCTCGCCGGCATGTTCGTGGACCGTGCGCCCCGGCAGACCCTGATCGCCTCGGTCGCCGTGATGGCCGTGGCCTTCGCGACGATGCCGTTCGTGCACGGCTCCCTGATCGGGACGATGGTCGTCGCGGGCGTCTGGATGGCCGCGAACGGCACCACGGGCACGCTCTTCATGGCCGCGGCGATCCGCGCCGGAGGCGTCTCCCCCGACATCGCCGGCGCACTGGTCAACGGCGCGTCCAACATCGGCATCGCCGGTGGTGCGGCGTTCGGCGGGCAGGCGCTCGGGATCGTCGGGCTGCAGTACCTGCCGTTCGCCGGCGCCGCGGTGCTCGTCGGGGCGCTCGGGGTCGTCGTGCTGGCGCGCCGTGGGTTCCCGGTGCACTCGCACGCGCAGGAGCACCTGTCGACCTCGTCCATCGAGGCCATCACGTCGTCGCTCGCGGTCGTCACGACGTCGGTGCCGGTCGTCGGGCGGGCGATCCAGACGGTCACGGGATCGATCGGCGTCGTCACCGGGTCGGTGCAGCGGCAGCGGACGCGTTAGGGGCTGGCGCGGGCGGCGGGCGGTCGGCGCCCGAGCGGCGTGTCGGCCCGCCGAGTGGTCACGACATGCCGTTGGTGGGGCGTCGGGGGTGCTTGAACTGTCGTCTGGCGGGTCGGCGGGCGACGGTTTGTGACCCCTCGGCGGACGCCGGCGGCGTGTTGTGCGGCCACCGCCACCGCCACCGCCACTGCGCCCGCCGCGCGGTCAGTCCAGCAGGTGGTCCGTGCGGCGGCGGTTGCGCACCGCGCGGTAGACCAGCAGCGCCGCACCGAGCAGCACCAGCACCCCGGCGGCGATGAGTCCCGGACCGAGGTCCGCCCCCGTGTACGCCAACGGTCCACCGTCCCCCGCGTCGCCCTGGCCCGACACCGGTGCCGAGCCCGATCCGGCAGCGGGGCCGGTCGGAGCCGCTGAAGGAGCGCCACTCGGCGACGGTGACGGCGACGGAGCGGGAGCCGGACCCACCGCGGCCCGCACGACGAACGCCAGCGGCGTCGCGGCCCCGGACTCCGGGGTGACGACGGTCGCCGCCTCGGCCCCCTCGACGTCGACCGAGACGACGTACTCGGTCGTGGGCTCCAGGCCGGTCAGGTCGAACGCACCGTCGTCGTCCGTGACGACCGACACGGGATCGCCGGACTGCGTGTCCGTCGGAGCCGCGACGACCTCGACGTCCGGAACGGGCTCGCCGTTCGTGTCGACGACCGTGCCGGGCTGGTCGGTCGTGACCTCGGCTGCGGTTGCTGCGGCGGCGAACGGCAGGTCGGACGAAGCACGCTCGCCGGCGACGGCCGTCACACCGGTGTTCGACGTCGCCCCGGTCGCCCCCGGCTCGGGACGTTCGGTCCGGACGGTGTACGTGCCCGCTGCGGTGGCGAAGACGTAGCGACCGTCGGCATCGGTCTCCGTCGATGCGACCACGGCGCCCGTGCCGTCGACGAGCTCGACCACCGCGCCGGCGGGCACGGATGCACCGTCGAGCGAGACCGCACCCGCTACCGTCGCGACGACGGCGGCCGGCACATCGATCTCGTCGGGGACTGCCGGTGCCGCGTCGACGTCGCCGGTCGTGATGGTCACGGGCGGCTCGTCGGCGACGGACACGTCGAGGTCGGTGTCCGCCGGCAGGTCCGAGCCGGTGTAGACGCCGTCGCTGTTCGTCGTGGTGTCGACGAGGACGTCCCCGGAGTCCGGGTCGGTGATGACGACCTCGAGGTTCGAGACCGGTCGGCCGTCCTCGTCGACCACGGTGCCGATGACCGACACGGTGTCCTCCGGCGACGTGAACGCGAAGTCGGCCTGCTGGTCCACGCCGCCCGGCGAGCCTGCCTGGGCGAGGGAGACCCTGGTCGGCTGGTCCGGGCCCTCGGCGCCGTCCGGCGGGGTGATCTCGACGCGGTAGTTCGCGATGACCGGCAGCTGCGGGAACGCGTAGGTGCCGTCGGGGTCGGTGGTCGTCGTGGAGACGGTGCCGCGCGGAGCGGTGACGCGGACGACCGCCCCGGGGATGGGGGCGCCGTCGAGGGTCACCGTGCCGGTGATCGCGGCGGTGCGGTTGGCGAACCAGGTCTGGTAGACGGGGAACCCGCTGCGCTGCTGGTAGGTGATCGTCAGGCTGGTGAGTGACACGGTCGGCGTGAACCAGGCCGTGGCACCGGCGGTGTCGACCGCGCCGGTGTTGCCCGTCAGGGTCCGGGTGGCCGGGTCCCAGGTGGGCCGGTCCTGGCCGGTCGTGCCGTCGGGGTCGGCGGTGCACGACGGCCCTCCGGCGACGGCGGCCGAGCACGAGTTGTAGGAGCTCACGTAGCCGAGCTGCTCCGCGGTCGCGGCGCCACCCCCGGAGACGGTGGCCGAGATGGTCGCCCGGTCGGCGTCGACGTCGCCGAGCACGAACGACCAGCTCTGGGCACCCGGCGTCGGCTCGGCGAACGTGTAGGTGGTCGTCGATGCCCCGGTCGTGGGCGAGTCGACGTTCGGCCGCTGGTTCATGTAGGTCGTGCCGCGGCTCGTCCCGTAGACCGCGCCCGACGGGGTCGACGCCGACTGCCAGGTCGATGCCCCGCTGACGACGGTCGACTGCCGGGAGTCCGACGTGAAGGTCGTCTCCGGGAACCCATCGAGCGTCATCGTGCCGGTGTAGGCCCGGCTCGCTCCGCTGAGGGTGAAGGTCCCCCAGTTGCCGACCGGCTCCGCCGACGCACTGGTCGCGCCGCCGATCGCGAGTCCTGCTCCGAGTGCGAGGGCCGTCAGCCCTGCCGTGACCGCGCGCCAGCGCCGCATGTGTGCTCCCCCGCTGTGGCGCCGGAGAACCCGACACCCCCTCAGACTATCCAGCGGGCGCGGCTCGTGTCCGGGGCACGACACAAGCAAGAAGGTCCCGCCGAGTGGTCACGACATGCCGCGCGCCGATCGTCGAGTGGCCGAGAAGTGTCGGCTGGAGGCCCGCCGGACGACGGTTCGTGGCCCCTCGACGAACACGAGCGGCGCGTCAGGAACCGAGCTCCACGAGGGCGTCGAGCGCAGCGACCTGGCCGGCCACCACCAGCTCCCGCGCCTGGTCGACACCGACCCACCGCGCGTCGTCCACCTCGGGCACCTCGACGAACCGCCCCGACCCGCGCGGCAGTTCGAGCCGCACGGTGTTGCTCCGCACGGTGTCGACCGAGAACCCCGACGCCGCGGCCGCGAAGACGCGCACGCGCTTGCCGGATGCCTGCCGGAACTCCCCCAGGTCGGTCAGGTCTGCGGCGCCCACCGGTGCGGGCACGCCGATCTCCTCGGCGAACTCGCGCAACGCGGTCACGTCGGGCTGCTCACCGACCTCGACCAGGCCCTTCGGGATCGACCAGGCACGCGGCCGGTTCCGCCAGAACGGCCCACCCATGTGGGCGAGGAAGACCTCGGGCCCGGACGGACCGGTCCGGTGCAGCAACAGTCCGGCGCTCACGACCACGGCCCGAGACTACGCAAGGACGTGCCGGGAGGCCCGGGTCACCGCCGCCGCGCCGCGCACCACCCGACGTGGCCGGGCCCACCGCCGGTTCACCGGCCCGCGCCGGGAGTACCGTGTGGCGCACGGAGCGCCGTGTGACGCCCCCGGAGGACCTGCGATGGAGGAGGCCGATCGGGATGGACGAACGATGGACGACGGTGACGCTGGCCGCGGACGCCGCGATGCCGCACGACGAGGCCCTGCGGTGGATCGCGTCGCGTGCGGGCAACGGCATCGAGCGGATCCGGATCATCGGTGCGGACCCGGCGATCGAGGGACCCCGACCGGTCGCCGACCGTCTGGCCGAGGCCGCCCGCGCCGCCCTGCCCGGGGTCACCGTCGAGGTGCACCGGCACGCGGGGCCGTTCGCCACCGCCCTGGTCGAGGAGTCGGACGGGGGCGACCTCCTGGTCATCGGCACGTTCCGGAGCCGACGGGGTTCGACCGCCGGTGGCGACCCGGCACGCGTGGCGGTCCGGGCCGCCGTGCCGACGGTGATCGTCCCCGAGGGGCCGCACCCGATCGACGGCGACGTGGTGCTGGCGGTCGAGGAACCGATCGACGAACGCGCCGTCTCGATCGCCGTCGGCGAGGCCGTCCGGCTGCACCGCCGACTGACGCTGCTGCGGGCGTGGGAGATGCCCGTGCTGACCAGGACCGGGCTCACCGACTTCGCCGAGGACCCCCTGCGGTGGCGCGCCCGGAACGCCGAACTGCTGCAGCGCGTCACCGAGGACCTGACCGCGCGGTTCCCGGCGGTGCGGATCCGGCCGCTGCTCGTCGAGGGACACCCGGGGCACGCCATCGCATCGCGCACCCGGCGGGCGTCGCTCGTGGTGCTCGGAAGGGGGCACGTGCGGGTGCTGTCCGGCGCACTGCTGCACGACGTGGTGCGTGAGACGGCGGCACCGGTCTGCGTCGTCCCGCCGGCCGCGCACCCGGACAGTGCGGTGCCGGAACGGGTCAGCCGGCGAGTTCCCGGATCGCGTCGGCCATCTGGTCGGTGAGGTAGGCGACACCGCGGCCGTTCGGGTGCAGGGCGCCGGCCTGCAGGTCGATGCGTCGCAGGTCGCTCGAGCCGGTCAGGCTGACGCCCGCGACGTACCGCTCGTCCGCCGGGGCACAGGCCGAATGGGCCTCGGTGCGGTCGAGGACGTCGACGAACCGGACTCCGGCGGCGTCCGCGGCGGAAGCGGAAACGGTGTCGAGCTCCTCCTGCACGCCGTGCAGGTACGCGACGTCGTCGTCGGTGAAGGGGAAGGTGTCCGACGGGAAGGACCCGGCGAGGGTGCCGAGGTCGAGCGCCGAGCGGAAGCAGCCCTTCGCCGGGGTGTGCTCGGTGTCCGGGAAGATCGCCGGGTACCCGAGGAACACCACGACGGCGTTCGGTGCGGCCCGTTTCACTGCTGCCAGGGTGTCGGCGATCCCGAGCGCGACCCGGGACTGGATCTTGGCGCTGAGTTGGTCCTCACCGTCCTGCACGAGCGTGCTCTCGCACGACGGCGCGTCACGTCCGGAGAACACCGGGCCGTCGGCCGAGATCGCCAGGCACGACGCGGCGGTGCCGAACAGGTCGGCGTCGTTGCCGCCGATCGTCAGGGTCACGAGCCGGGTGCGCGACGACAGTGACTCGATCTGCGGTGGGACGCCGTTGAACTGGTGCCCGGTCGTGACGTCCTCGCTCGTGGCGCCGGCGCACGTGACGTCGGTCAGGTCGAGGCCGAACCGTGCCGCGAGCCGGTGCGGGTAGTCGCGGGCCGACTGCACGCACGCGCTCGTGGGCAGCCGGGTGCGATCGCCGAGCCCGTACCCGGCGGAGTACGAGTCACCGAGCGCGACGTACTCGCTGCCGGGCGGCAGGTCGGCGAGCGATTCGGCGGGGTCGTCCGGCACCGGGTAGGGCTGCGGGACGGGCCACATCGGGGCAGCCGAGGCGGGCTGCACCGAGCCCGGAGCCGCGACCCCCGCCACCACCAGCCCGACGACGGCCACCGCTGCCAGGGCGGCGAGCAGCGTCGTACGGGCGGTGCGGAGCAGTTGCGGCCTCCGGGCGGGTGCGGCGGATCGGTCGGTCGGGTCGGGCGGTGGCGCGGGACGGTGTCAGCGGCGTCCGAGTCGGCGTTCGCCACCGCTGCCGGTGCGGTACTCCAGCCCGTAGTGCTGGAACAGCACCGGCTCGGTGGCGGCGTCGAGCTCCCCGTCGGTCGGGATCGACGGTGCGTCCTTGACGAGCTTCTTCGGGAACGTCACGCGCAGGTGCTTCGGGGCGACGGTCGCGCCGAACAGCGGGACGAAGACGAGCTTGTGGAACCCGACCATGCCGGTCGTGAGTGCTCCGAACGCCGGCTCGGACGTGGCGGTGTCGTAGTAGATGCTCTCGAGCGTGCCGACCTTGTCGTCGGCCTCGTCGACGACGGGCAGACCGATCCAGTCACGGATGTTCGCGGCTTCGAACACGAAGGACTCCCTCCGAGCAACCGGCAGGTCCGGGTGGCTCTCGGTCGACGCTACCGCTCGGTCGCCTGAGCGGTCACCCGGAGCCGGTCGACTGCGCCGAGCACGTCGTCCGCGGTGACGGCGAGGATGGCCGGGTCCGGGTCCTCGGCGAAGACGTCGCCGCGGCGCACCGATGCGTCGGTGAGCACGATGTGCGGGCCGGTTGCCGGCGGACCCCACGCCTCGGGCGGTGCCGGTCCGAACAGCACCACCGAGGGCACCCCGTACGCGGTCGCCAGGTGCGCAGCACCGGTGTCGACCGTGACGACGAGCCGCGCCGCGGCGATCACCGCGGCGAACGCCTGCAGGTCCAGCGTGCCGGCCAGGACCGCCTCCGGCGCCAGGCCGGCCGCGTCGGCGACGGCACGGGCGCGCACGACGTCGTCCGAGCCTCCCGTCAGGACCACGTCGGCACCGCGCGCCCGGAGCCCGCGCACCACGTCGGCGAAGCGGTCCGTCGGCCAGTGCCGCGCACCGTGGAAGGCCCCCACGTGCACGACGGCCGCGTCGGCGACCACCGGCGGCGCGGCGGGGCGGTCGATGTGGACCTCGGTCGCGTCCGCGGGGATGCCGTGCCACGTGAGCAGGTCCGCCCAGCGGTCGCGCTCGTGCACGCCGTCGGGCCACTCCGGGCCCTCGTAGTCGTGGGTGGGGTCGGCGTGTCCGATCACCCGGCGCGGGCCGAGCGCGGCGACGAGGTCCGAGGACTCCGGGCCGGCGCCGTGCAGGTTGACGGCGACGTCGACGGCTCCGTGCGGCACCCCGATCGGGTGGTCGAGACCGTGCTGGGCCAGGTGCACGTCCACCGCCGGGACGAGTTCGACGACCGGCGCCAGCCACGCCGTGGTGGCCAGTGTGATGCGGTGGTCGGGGAAGGCACGACGGAGCGCGTGCAGTGCGGGGACGGCGACGAGCAGGTCGCCGAGCTTGATGGCACGGAGGACGAGCAGTTCCGGGCGTCCGTCGGAGTCGGGCAGTCGTTCGAGTGCGGTCACCGCCGCGACGGTAGACCCGCCACGCTGACGGGGCTACCGGGACCGCGCTCCGTGGCGCTTCCTGGGGCGGTGCCCGGCCGTCGACCGGTAGTCACGGAGCATGCCCCTCGCACCGGACCGCGTCATCCGCGGCCTGCTCCTCGACCGCGACGACACCCTCGTGGTGGACGTCCCGTACAACGCCGACCCGCACCTGGTCGTCCCCGTCCCCGGCGCCCGTCGCGCCGTCGAACGGGCACGTGCCGCCGGGATGCTGCTCGGGGTCGTCACGAACCAGTCGGTGATCGCCAAGGGCATGGCCACCCGCGAGCAGGTCGACGCCACCAACGCCCGGGTCGACGAGCTCGTCGGCCCGTTCGACGTCTGGTGCGTCTGCCCGCACGACGCCGGCGACGACTGCGCCTGCCGGAAGCCCCGGCCCGGGATGGTCCTCGACGCCGCCGACCGGCTCGGCATCCCGCCGGAGTCGATCGTCGTCGTCGGCGACATCGGTGCCGACGTGCAGGCCGCCCGGAACGCCGGTGCGCAGGGCATCCTCGTGCCCACCCCGCGCACCCGCCGCCAGGAAGTGGACGCCGCCGAGACCGTCGCCGCCGACCTGGACGAGGCCGTCACCCTGGTGCTCGAACACGTCGGCAGCGTGGCGGACCGGGCGTGAGCGCCGCTCGACGCGTCCTCGTCGCCCGGCTCGACTCGTTCGGCGACGTCCTGGTCGCCGGGCCCGCGGTCCGCGCGGTCGCCGCCGGGGCCGCGCACGTGACGATGCTGTGCGGACCGCAGGGTGCCCCGGCCGCCGACCTGCTGCCCGGCATCGACCGGGTGCGGGTGTGGGCGGCGCCGTGGGTGACCGAGACCGCACGCCCGATCGACGACACCCTGCTCGCCGGGTTCCGCGCGTTGATCGCCGAGGAACAGCCCGACGAGGCAGTCGTCCTGACGTCCTTCCACCAGTCGCCGCTGCCCCTCGCGCTGCTCCTGCGCCTGGCCGGGGTCCCCCGGGTCTCCGGGGCCTCGGTCGACCACCCCGGTTCCCTGCTCGACGTGCGGCTGCGCCCCGGCGAGGACCTGCCCGAGGACCTCCCCGAACCCGAGCGCGCGCTGCGGATCGCCCAGGCGGCCGGGTTCCGGCTGCCGCCGGACGACGACGGGAGGCTCGCGGTGCGCCACGACGCCGTCCTGCCCCCGCCCGTGGCCGGCCTCGACCGCTACGTGGTCGTCCACCCCGGAGCCAGCGTCCCGGCACGGTCGTGGCCGGAGTCGCACCACCGTGCGCTCGTCGCCGCCTACGCCGAGCGCGGCGTCCCCGTCGTCGTCACCGGCTCCCCCGGCGAAGGCACGCTCACCGCAGCCGTGGCGGGCGACACCGGCATCGACCTCGGCGGACGCACCACGCCGGCCGAACTCGCCGCCGTGCTGGCAGGAGCCGAGGTCGTCGTGGTCGGGAACACCGGCCCGGCACACCTCGCCGCCGCCGTCGGGGCGCCCATCGTCAGCCTGTTCTCGCCCGTCGTCCCCGCCGTCAAGTGGGCGCCGTACGCACCGCTCGTCGAACTGCTCGGCGACCAGGCCGCACCGTGCCGACTGAGCCGTGCCCGGGAGTGCCCCGTCCCCGGCCACCCCTGCCTGTCCGGAGTGCGCATCGAGGACGTCCTGGCGGCCCACGAACGGCTGCTCGACCGCGTTTCGCGGACTGATCGGAGAAGTCTGCGGTGCGGCCCAGAAGGCGCTGCGTAGCGTGCGCCACTGCTTCTCCTGCTCCTTCTGCTGCTGCTCCGGCAGCGGCCCGGAGTGACCTGTTCGACCCGACCGGAAGGCCCCGCATGCGGATCCTCGTGTGGCACGTGCACGGCGGCTGGATGGACGCCTTCGTCCGCGGCCAGCACGAGTACCTCATCCCGACCACCCCGGCGCGCGACGCCTGGGGACTCGGCCGCGGCGGGCGCGCCTGGCCGGACTCCGCGATCGAGATCGACCCGGTCGAGGTCGCCGAGGCAGAGGTCGACGTGGTCGTCCTGCAGCGCACCGAGGAGCTCGAGGAAGCCCGCCGCCTGCTCGGTGGCCGCGACGTCCCGATCGTCTTCGTGGAGCACAACGCGCCCCGGGTCGACGTGCCGGACAGCCTGCACCCGATGCGCGACCGCGACGACCTGACGATCGCGCACGTGACGCACTGGAACGCCCTGATGTGGGACTGCGGCACCACCCGGACCACCGTCGTCGAGCACGGCGTCGTCGACCCCGGCCCGCTGTACACCGGATCGCTCGAACGGCTCGGCGTCGTCATCAACGAACCCGTCCGGCGCAACCGTGTCGTCGGCACCGACCTGCTCCCCCGCTTCGCCGAGGTCGCCCCGGTCGACGTCTGGGGCATCGGCACCGAACGGCTGCCGGAGCTCGGCTTCGGTGACCGTGTGGTCGCGCGGGGCGACGTCCAGGCCGACCCCATGCACGCGGCCCTGGCCGAACGGCGGGCCTACGTGCACCCGAACCGCTGGACCTCGCTCGGCCTGTCGCTCATCGAGTCGATGCACATGGCCATGCCGGTCCTGGTGCTGGCGACGACGGACGCGGCCCGCACGGTCCCTGGTGAGGCCGGGGCGATCGCGACCGACGTCGAGGAGCTGGTGCGGGCCTCCAGGCTGCTGCTGGAGGACCCGGACGAAGCGCGTCGACGGGGACTCGTGGCGCGGGAGGCCGTGCTCGCACGGCACGCGCTCGGTCGGTTCCTGGCCGACTGGGACGACCTGCTCGACGACGCCGTCGCGCGCGGTGCGCGACGGGACCGTGCGGCGGCAGCCGCGCTCGAAGGGAGCCTCGGATGAAGATCGCCATGGTGTCCGAGCACGCGAGTCCACTCGCCGTGCTCGGCGGGGTCGACGCCGGTGGACAGAACGTCCACGTCGCCGAACTGTCCGCTGCGTTGGCCGACCGCGGCCACCACGTGACCGTCTACACGCGGCGCGACGACCCGTCGCAGCCGGTCCGCGTGCCCCTGCGTCCCGGCGTGGACGTCGTGCACGTCGACGCCGGGCCCGCCCGAGCCGTCCCGAAGGACGAGCTGTTCCCGTTCATGGGGACGTTCGCGTCGGTGCTCGCCGCCGAGTGGTTCCTCGACCGTCCCGACGTGGTGCACGCGCACTTCTGGATGTCGGGCCACGCCGCGCTCGACGCGGTGACCCAGGTGCAGGCGCGGACCGGCGGGGTGCGGATCCCGGTGGTGCAGACCTTCCACGCCCTGGGCGTCGTGAAGCGCCGGCACCAGGGCGCCGCGGACACCAGCCCGACCGAGCGCGAATGGGTCGAACCCGCCGTCGGGCGCAGCGTCGACCAGGTCGTCGCCACCTGCTCGGACGAGGCGTTCGAACTCAAGACCCTCGGCGTCCCGCTGCACCGCATCTCCGTCGTGCCGTGCGGGGTCGACGTGTCGCTCTTCCGTCCGGACGGCCCCGTCGAGGAGCGCGACCGTCCGCTCCGGGTGCTCACCGCGTCACGACTCGTGCAGCGGAAGGGCGTCGGGACGACGATCGCCGCACTCGCAGCGCTGGTCGAACAGGGCCGTGACGTCGAACTGGTCGTCGTCGGCGGGGCCGGTGTCGCCGGTGCCGACCTGGTGGACGACCCCGAGTACCAGCGCCTCGACGCGCTCGCCCGGTCACTCGGCGTGCGCGACCACGTCACGTTCCGCGGGCAGCTCGGGCAGCAGGACATGCCGCCCGTCTACCGGAGCGCCGACGTCGTCGTCTGCGCCCCCTGGTACGAGCCGTTCGGCATCGTGCCGCTCGAGGCGATGGCCTGCGGCCGCCCCGTGGTCGCGTCGAGCGTCGGTGGGCTCATCGACACCGTCGTCGAGGACGCCACCGGTCTGCACGTGCCGCCGCGCGACGAGCGCGCGGTCGCCGAGGCCGTCTGTGCCCTGCTCGACGACCCCGAGCGCCGTGAGGCGTACGGCCGCGCCGGACGGCAGCGGGCCGAGTCCCGCTACACGTGGCAGAAGGTCGCGGCCGACAGCGAGCGCGTCTACGAGCGGCTGCTCGCCGGCGCGACGTCGTCCGCCAGCACCGCCGTGCCCACCGCCGCCCGCTCGCGTACCACCCACGCCGGCCGGGTCACCCGTGCCGCGCAGCCGACGGAGAGGACCGCACGATGACCATCGACCAGCAGACCGGGGTCGAGGACCGCGCGGTCACCGACAGCGCACGCGTCGTCGTCGACCACGTCGCGGCGTCGGTCCCCGTGATCGCCTCCCTCGTCGACCACAAGGACCACGTCGCCGCCTGGGCGGATGACATCGCCGGGCGGCTCGTCGCCGGTCGACGGTTGCTCGCCGCGGGCAACGGCGGCTCGGCTGCCGAGGCCCAGCACCTGACGTCCGAGCTCACCGGCCGGTTCGAGGGCGACCGGCCCGCGTACTCGGCCATCTCGCTGCACGCCGAGACCTCGGCCGTGACGGCGATCGGGAACGACTACGGCTACGATCAGGTCTTCGCACGCCAGGTGTCAGCGCACGCCCGGGCCGGTGACGTCCTCGTCCTGCTGTCGACGAGCGGCAAGAGCCCGAACCTGCTCCGCGCCGCCGAGGCCGCACGGGCCGTCGGCGCGCGGTCACTCGCACTGACCG
Organism: Curtobacterium sp. MEB011; assembly: GCF_030209655.1. Taxonomy (NCBI): domain Bacteria; kingdom Bacillati; phylum Actinomycetota; class Actinomycetes; order Micrococcales; family Microbacteriaceae; genus Curtobacterium; species Curtobacterium sp. MEB011. The sequence continues at coordinate 119,885 of NZ_JARVRN010000012.1, forward strand.
GATCCGGGCCGAACCCGCTCGCCGACCTGGTCGACGACGCGATCTGCATCGAGGGGCCGTCCGCCAACGTGCAGGAGGCGCAGCTCGTTCTGGTGCACGCGCTGTGCAAGGCGATGGAGCCGGCGCTGCGTCGCGGGGGTCGTCGATGAGCGGGGCCGCTCCAGCCGTCGGCGGTCGGGGTGCCGGCGGTGCCGCTGGCCGTGCCGCCGCTCAGCGGTTCCGCATCGCCGTCGTCGGGGACACCCTGCTCGACGTCGACGTGTCCGGCACGAGCGAGCGGCTGAGCCCGGACGCGCCCGTGCCCGTCGTGGACGTCGCCACCGACGACCGCCGCGCCGGTGGCGCAGGACTCGTCGCGACGATGCTCGCCCGCGACGGCCACGACGTCACCCTGGTCACCGTCCTGAGCGACGACGGTCGTGCCCAGGAGATCCGCGACCTGCTGCCCGACGTCACGATCGTCGCCGGGCCGTCGGGTGTCCCCACCCCCGTGAAGACCCGCGTGCGCGTCGTCGACCATGCCCTCGTGCGCATCGACGAGGGCTGCGCGACCCCGCCCGTCCCCGGGGCCACCGAGACGATGACCGCCGCGCTCGACGGTGTCGACGCGATCGTCGTCGCCGACTACGGCCGCGGGGTCGCCGCCGCGCCGGCCCTCCGCGATGCGCTCACCCGTGCGGCCGAGCACCTGCCGGTGGTCTGGGACCCGCACCCCAAGGGCGCAGCCCCCGTCCCCGGCACCACCGTCGCCACCCCCAACGCGGCCGAGGCGCGACGCTTCACCGACGTCGAGGGACACGGTGTGCCCTTCGCGACCGTCGCCGCCGCCCGGCTCGTCGAACAGTGGCAGGCCGGTGCCGTCGCCGTGACGATGGGTGACCGCGGTGCGCTCCTCGCCGACGCCCAGGGCGACAGCCGCTTCGTGCCCGCGCCGTCCGTCAGTGCAGGGGACCCCTGCGGAGCCGGCGACCGGCTCGCCGCTGGCGTCGCCGTCGCACTGGCTTCGGGGGCGGACGTCCCCGAAGCGGTCGCCGCCGGTGTGGTCGCCGCGTCCGAGTACCTGGCAGCCGGTGGCGTCACCGCGCTCTTCGCCGACGACGGCCCCGCGCCGCTCGCCGTGCCCGGGGCCGACCGGGACGCCATGCGTCTGGTGCACGACGTCCGGAGCGCCGGTGGCACCGTCGTCGCGACCGGAGGCTGCTTCGACCTGCTGCACGCCGGGCACGCCCGCACCCTGTCGGCCGCCCGTGCACTCGGCGACTGCCTGGTCGTGTGCCTCAACTCGGACTCGTCGGTCCGCGGTCTGAAGGGCCCCGACCGGCCGATCATGACCCAGGACGACCGGGTCGAGCTGCTCCTGGCGCTCGACTGCGTCGATGCCGTCGTCGTGTTCGACGAGTCGACCCCCGACGAGGCACTGCGCCGCTTCCGCCCGGACGTCTGGGCGAAGGGCGGCGACTACACCGCGAGCGAACTGCCCGAGACGGCGACCCTCGCCGAGTGGGGTGGCCGCGTCGTCACCGTGCCGTTCCACCCGGGCCGGTCGACCACCCGACTCGCCGCCGCGATCGAACGCGTCGGCTGAGCGTCCGCTCGCCTTCCCGCACCTGCTCGACCACTTCCCGCTCCACTACGCAAAGGACATCCATGCCCGTCCCCACCACCCCCATCGGCCGCGTCCTCGTCACCGGCGGCGCCTCCGGACTCGGCGCCGCCGTCGTGGCCGCCGTCACCGAGGCCGGCGGCACCCCGATCGTCCTCGACCTGCGGATCGACGCGGTGCCCGAGGGCGTCGACGCCGTCGCCGTGGACGTCTCGGACACCGACGCCGTCGAGCAGGCGGTCCGTGACGCCGCCGAGCGCCACGGTGGCCTCGACGCCGTCGTCACCGCCGCGGGCATCGACACCCCCGCCCCGATCGACGCGATCTCCTCCGGCAAGTGGGAGCAGATCGTCGGCGTCAACCTGATCGGCACCGCCTCGACCGTGCGCGCCGCCCTGCCCGCGCTCGAGGTTACGCACGGCCGCGTCGTCACCATCTCGTCGTCGCTCGCCCTGCGCGGCGTCGGCGACGGCACCGCGTACTCGGCGTCGAAGTTCGGCGTCCGCGGGTTCTCGCAGGCGCTGGCCGCCGAGACCGCCGGTCGCATCGGCGTCACCAACATCATCCCCGCCGGGATGCGCACGAACTTCTTCGCCGACCGCACCGAGCAGTACAAGCCCGGTCCGGACGCGCAGCTCATCGAGCCGGAGTACGTCGCGAACTCGATCGTCTTCGCGCTGTCGCAGCCGGCCGGCTGCGAGATCCGCGAGCTGTCGATCATGCCGGCGACGGAGCCGAGCTGGCCGTAGCCGCTTGCCGCTGACGGGCGGGAGGCGCGGTGCCGGCGGTCGCGTGTCCCGAGCGCGGTGCGCGGTGCGTCGCCTGGTGCAGCGTTGACGGCTGGGTGCACGCTTGCAGCGCCGCACGCAGCGGTGAACCGCGCACGGGGCGACGGCGTGCGCACGGTGCGGCCGGTGCGGCCGGGAGGCGCGTTGCGGGCTGGCAGCGGGCCTCCCGTCCGGCGTCCGGTCGCGTTCCGTGCACGGTGCACGGTGCGCGGTGCGTCGCCTGGTGCAGCGTTGACGGCTGGGTGCGCGCTTCCAGCGCCGCACGCAGCGGTGAACCGCGCACGGGGCGACGGCGTGCGCACGGTGCGCACGGTGCGGCCGGGAGGCGCGTTGCGGGCTGGCAGCGGGCCTCCCGTCCGGCGTCCGGTTGCGTTCCGTGCACGGTGCACGGTGCGCGGTGCGTCGCCTGGTGCAGCGTTGACGGCTGGGTGCGCGCTTCCAGCGCCGCACGCAGCGGGCAACCGCGCACGGGGCGACGGCGTGCGCACGGGACCGAAGCTCGCACGGTGCGAGGCTCGTCAGGTCGTGCGGAGCAGGTCCTCCACGTCGGCGAGGACGGCCTCCGGCTCGACCTGGTCGACGTAGGACGGGTCGTGCTCGCACCGTTCGGCGGTCCAGCCGACCTGCGTGACGTCGATGCCGCACACCGGGCACCGCGTCACGAAGGACAGGTGCACCCGGTGCCGACCGCGGTCGAAGGGGCCGGCGTTGATGACGTTGCCGAACCAGAACACCCCGACGGTCGGCGTGCCGACGGCCACGGCGAGGTGGCGCGGACCGGAGTCGTCGCCGACCATGACGTCGGCGGCGGCCAGGACGTCGGGGAGCTCCCGCAGCGGCAGTGACCCGGTGCGGTCGTGCAGACGCTCCCGCAGCTCGGGCGGCAGCGACGCGACGATGGCGGACGACGCCGGCACATCGGTCTCGTCACCGACGAGCACGACGTGGTCGCCGGACGACAACCGGGCACGGGCGACCTCGGCGAACCGCGAGGGGCTCCAGCGGCGACGCAGGTCGGTGGCGCCCGGGTGGATCGCGACGAGTCGTGCCCCGCTCCCGACACCGAGGCGCTGCCTGACCTCGGCACGTGCGGCATCGGAGACGTGCAAGCGCGGGTCGAGGGTGACCGGCTCGGCGCCCGCGAGCGAGGCCACCTCGAGCGCCCGGACGACCTCGTGCTGGTAGTACACGTAGCGGACCCAGCGCTCCAGCACCCGTGCGTCCTCGGTGGCGGTGCCCACGGTGTGACGGGCACCGAGCCGGAGCAGGAACGGGTTCGAGTTCCGACCGCCGCCGTGCAGCTGCACCGCGAGGTCGAAGCGCCCGTGCATTCGGTCGAAGAAGTCCTGCTCGGTCGGCGCTCCGCGGCCCGAGTCCCGGACACCGGGCACGACGGGGAGCTCCTCGAAGGCGTGGACCGCGTCGGTGCGTCCCTCGAGCACCGGGCGCGCCGACGGTGCCCCGAGCAGCGTGATCCGGGCCCCGGGGTAGGCGGCGGCGAGGGCCTCGACCGCCGGCAGGGCGAACATCAGGTCGCCCAGTCCCCCGCCGCGGAGCACCGCGATCTCGCCGACACCGTCGAACCGTTCTCCGCCCACACCGATCTGTTGCACGGCTCCACGTCTACCGGTCGGACCCGGTCGGACGTCCAGCAGCGACCCCGGATGGACGAGAAGCGCGATGCCGTGACCGCACACAGCGGAGCCCGAGCACCGTGTGAGGCCCCGCCCGCTCCGGAAGGACCCCATGACGATCGCACCCCCCGCCGCCGACGACCTCGTGGTGACCGACCCCGTCAACGGGTCGATCGCGTCCACCGTGCGCCGCTCGACCGAGGACGACGTCCGCAACGCCGTCGCTCGCGCCCGAGCCGCTGCCGGCACGTGGGCCCGGACGGCACCGGCCGAGCGTGGCGCCCTGCTGCACGCTGCGGCCGAGCACCTCCGTGCCCACGCGCAGGAGCTGGCGGACCTGAACACCCGCGAGACCGGCAAGGTGCCCGGCGACGCGATCGGCGGGGTCGAGGCCGGCATCGGGACGCTCGTGCAGTACGCCGAGCTCGGGCCGGTGCACCGCGGCGAAGCGCTGCGCGGGCAGTTCGGTGCTGCCGACTGGTCGGTGCCGCACCCGCGCGGCGTGGTGCTCGCGCTGACGCCGTGGAACGACCCGGTCGCCGTGGCGTGCGGGATGCTCGGTGCGGCGATCGTGACCGGCAACACCGTCGTGCACAAGGGCAGCGAGCGGTGCCCGGCGACCTTCGCCCGCCTGAACGCCCTGTTCGCCGAGGTCCTGCCGGACGGCGTGCTCATCGGGGTCGACGGCGACGCGACCACCGGCGAGCTGCTCCTGGCGCAGCAGGGCATCGACGTCTACGCGCACGTCGGCTCGACCGCGACCGGTGACCGCCTGAGCGAGGTGGCCGCGACCACCCGCGCCCACGTCATCCGTGAGAACGGCGGCAACGACCCGGTGATCGTCGACGCCGACGTCGACCCGGAGTGGGCCGCCGCACAGGTCGCCCTCGGCGCCTTCGCGAACACCGGCCAGATCTGCACCAGCGTCGAGCGGGTGTACGTGCACCAGGACGTCGCCGAGCCCTTCGTCGCAGCGCTCGTCGCCGAGGCGGAGCGCCGCACCGCAGCACCCGCCACCGAGTTCGGGCCGCTCGTGGACGACCGGCTGCGCGAGCTCGTCCAGACCCACGTGGACGACGCGATCGCCCGCGGTGCCTCCGCACGAACGGGCGGTGTCACGCCCGGCGGGCTCGGCTCGTTCTACCCGGCGACCGTCCTGACCGGCTGCACGGACGACATGCTCGTGCTGACCGAGGAGACCTTCGGCCCGATCGCCCCGGTGCGCATCGTGTCGGACTTCGCGGAGGGGCTCCGGCTCGCCGCGACCGACCGCTACGGGCTCGCCGCCACCGTCCTGACGAACGACACCGCGCACGCGCTCCGTGCCGCGGCCGAGCTGCCCGTCGGCACCGTGAAGGTGAACGCGGTGTTCGGTGGTGCTCCGGGCGGCAGCGCCCAGCCCCGCGGTGCCTCGGGTGCCGGGTTCGGCTACGGCCCGCACCTGCTCGACGAGATGACGACCACGACGGTCGTGCACCTGGAGGCAGCCCCGCCGCGGCGCACCGTCGAGCCGGCGACCGCAGCAGCCGGCAGCACCGCAGCAGCCGGCAACACCGCAGCCACCAGCAGCACCACCGCCGACACCGGCGCCGCCGCAGGTGCCACCGGCCCCGCAGCCGCTGCCGGCGCCACCGCCGGCAGCGCCGACACCGTGGGAGGCACCCGATGACCGCCGACGTCCGCCTGGTGCGCGACCTCGTCGCCACCGTCGACGACCGCGAACCCCTGGTCGTCGTCATCGGCGACTGCATCCTGGACCGCTGGACCGTCGGTGAGGCCGAGCGGGTCTCCCGCGAGGCCCCGGCCCCCGTCGTCCGCGTGACCGAGACCATCGCGGTGCCCGGTGGTGCTGCGAACACCGCCGTGAACGCCCGCGCCCTCGGCGCCCGGGTCCGCATGGTCGGGCTCATCGGCGACGACGAGGCCGGCGACGTCCTGCGCCAGCGGCTCGAGGCAGCAGGCGTCGACACGTCGTTCCTGGTCGAGATCCCCGGCGCCCGCACCACGACGAAGTCGCGCGTCGTCGGCGGTGACCGCGTCGTGGTCCGGGTCGACGAACTGGCTGCGACCCCGACCGCCGAACACGGCGAACGCCTCGCCCGCTCGGTCGCCCGAGCCGTCCGGTGCGCCGACGCCGCCGTGGTCTGCGACTACGGTCTGGGCGTCCGCGCCGAGGACGTCGTGCCGATGCTCGACTGCGACCGCCCCGGTGCCGTCGTGGTGGACGCGCACGACCTGACACGGTGGGCCGCACTGCACCCGGACCTCGTCACACCGAACGCCGGCGAGACGGCCGCGCTGCTCGGCACGGACCTCGGCACCGGTGCCGACCGGGTCGGCACCGTCGTCGCCGCGCGCGCCGACGTGCTCGCCCGCAGCGGTGCGCGCGCCGCCGTGGTGACGCTCGACCGTGACGGCACCGTGCTGCTCGAGCCCGGCTCCGACCAGGGCTTCCGCACGCGTGCGACGCCCGCCTCGGAGCAGCAGGCCTCCGGCGCCGGAGACACCTTCTGCGCCGCCGCGACGGTCGCCCTCGCCGTGCAGGCGCCCCTGCGCGATGCCGTGGCGGTCGCGCAGGCCGCCGCCGACGTCGTCGTCCGCGAGGCCGGCACATCGGTCTGCACCGCCGCCGCCCTGCTGGACTCGGTGACCGCACCGGCGGCGACCGTGGTGGACCACGACGAACTCGCCACCGCGGTCGAGGCTGCACGGCAGGCCGGGCGTCGGGTGGTCTTCACGAACGGCTGCTTCGACGTCGTGCACCGCGGCCACACCACCTACCTGCGGCAGGCCCGGGACCTGGGCGACCTGCTCGTCGTCGCGCTGAACGACGACGACTCGGTGCGACGCTTGAAGGGCCCGGAGCGGCCGATCAACCCGGCCGAGGACCGCGCCGGCGTGCTCGCCGCACTCGCCTGCGTCGACCTGGTCACGGTGTTCGCGACGGACACCCCGATCCCGCTCATCGAACGGCTGCGCCCCGAGGTCTACGTCAAGGGTGGCGACTACTCCCCCGAGATGCTGTCCGAGACCGAGGTCGTCCGCGGCTACGGCGGCGAGGTCGTCATGGTCGACTACGTTCCCGAGCACTCCACCAGCGCCGTGGTGCGCCGGATCCGCGAAGCCGCCGCGCGGCCCGAACCGGACCCCGCACCGTGACCGCCCGCTGGTCCGGGTCCTGGGCGAAGGCCCCCGATCCAGCGGACACGAGCACGGTCGACATCGACGTGCTCATCCCGACCGTCGGCCGGCCGGCCGAGCTCGCCACGACGCTCGCCGGCCTCGCCGCCCAGACCGACGTGGACATGCGCGTCGTGCTGAGCGACCAGTCCGCGGACGGGGACGCCGCCAGCGCGCCGGCGGTCGCCGCGATGCTCCGCGTCCTGGAGGCCCAGGGCCGGCCCGTCACGCTCCTCACCCACCCGGAACGGCGTGGCCTGGCCGAGCACCGGCAGTTCCTGCTCGACCACGCCGAGGCAGCCGCGGTGCTGTTCCTCGACGACGACGTCTGGCTCGAACCGGGCTCGGTCGCGCGGATGCTCGACGCGCTGCGGACCCTGGGTTGCGGGTTCGTCGGCAGCGCCGTGCAGGGGCTGTCGTACCTGCAGGACCGTCGCCCGCACGAGACCGCCGTGTTCGAGCGGTGGGACGGCCCCGTGGTGCCCGAGGTGGTGCGCCGAGGGACCCCGGGGTTCGACCGGTGGTCGCTCCACAACGCCGCGAACCCGACGCACGTCGCCGCGGAGCTCGACCTGCACCCCGGCGAGTGGGTGCCCTACCGGATCGCCTGGGTCGGCGCGTGCGCCCTGTACGACCGCCGTGCGCTCGAGGAGGTCGGCGGTTTCCGGTTCTGGGACGCCCTGCCGCCCGAGCACGCCGGCGAGGACGTCGTCGCCCAGTGGCGGGTGATGGAGCGGTTCGGCGGCGCCGGCATCCTGCCCTCCGGCGCGGTGCACCTGGAGGCACCGACCACCGTCGTCGACCGTCGGGTGGACGCGCCCGACGTGCTGTTCGACCACGGTGGAGTCATACCGCGGTAGGGGGTGGTCGAGACCGCAGCGGGATGGCAGCGGCGCCGCGGCTCCGTAGCGTCGTCCTCGTCGACGAACGCCGTCGGCGGGAGGGAACACCCCGTGTTCGACCAGATCACCCCGCTCGTCGTCGAGTTGGCCGCGAGTCCGCTCGTCTACGTCATCCTGTTCGCCCTGTGCCTGCTCGACGGCTTCTTCCCGCCGGTGCCGAGCGAGTCCGCCCTGGTCGCGGTCGCCGCGATCGCCGCGACGTCGGGGCAGCCCGTGCTCGCGGTGGTGCTCGTCGCCGCCGCCCTCGGTGCGATCGCCGGGGACTCGATCGCGTACTGGATCGGCCGCCGGATCGGGTTCGCCCGGTTGGCCCGGTCGAAGCGACCACGGATCGCGGCGGCGTTCGCCTTCGCGGAACGGCAGATGCAGCGCCGGTCCGCCAGCCTCATCCTGACCGGTCGTTTCATCCCCGTCGGCCGGGTCGCGGTCAACATGACGGCCGGTGCCACCGGCCTGCCCTACCGCCGGTTCCTCGCGATCAGCGCGATCGCGGGGCTCGCGTGGTCGGCGGTGTCGATCGGGATCGCGCTGGCCGCATCGAGCGTGCTGCACGAACCCATCGTCGCGGCCCTGGTGTCGATGGTGGTCGCCGCCGGGCTCGGGGTCGTCGTCGACCGGTTGCTCGGGAGCATCAGCCGCAGGCGCGACGCACGTGCCGAAGCCCGAGCAGCAGCCCCGAGCACCCCGAGCACCCCGACGGCGACGAAGCCTGCCACGATGGCTTCGACGAAGGCCGTCACGAAGGCCGTGCAGTCGTCGTCCCCCTCCCCCGCACCTCGCCTCGCCCGAACCGGAGAGATCGCCCGCCCGTGACCATCGTCCCCGATCCACCCCGGCCCGACCGACCGACCCGGGGCACCCTGGCGCTCCGGATCGGGTTCGTGCTCGTCGCGGTCTCCCTGTTCGCCGTCGCGGCCCCGGTCACCGCCGTGCACGACGGCGTCCCGGTGCCGCTCGCCCTGCTCGTCACCGCCGTGCTGTCGGCGAGCATCGGCCTCGCGCCCCTCTTCCCCCGGACCGCGTCGGTCGTGCACCTCGCCGCCCTCGCCGGCCTCGGGGTCCTGACGGCGGACGGGTCCGTCGGACCCTGGCCGATCTCGGTGACGAGCATCATCGGACTCAGCCTGTTGCTCGTGGTGCTGGGCGTCCGCACCACCTGGCGGCTGACCGCCGTGGTCTGGGTCGCGGCGACGCTGCTCCCCCTGGTGCTCATCGGTGTGACGCCCGGCCGGTGGGGTCAGGTCGACGTCTGGGCGACGAGCTTCGTGGTGAGCGCCGGCGACACCCTCGTCCTGGCCGCCGCGGCGGTCGTCATCGGGCAGCGCCGGTCCGTGCGCGAGGAACTCGCAGCGGCCCGCCGCGACACCGAGCTCGAGCAGGCGCGGCGCCGGACGGTCGAGGAACGCTCCCGGATCGCCCGTGAACTGCACGACGTCGTCGCACACAGCATGTCCGTCGTGCACATGCAGGCCGAGTCCGCCCCGTACCGCGTGGCCGACCTGCCGCCCGCGGCCCGAGCGGAGTTCGCGGCGATCGCCGAGACGTCGCGCACGGCCCTGCGGGAGATGCGGCAGCTGCTCGGCACCCTGCGCGCCGACGCCGACGCCGAGCGTGCGCCGCAGCCGCGGCTCGCCGACCTGCCGGCACTGGTGCAGGCCACCCGCGCGGCCGGCATCCCCGTCGAGCTCCTGCTCGGCGACGACCTCAGCCTCGCCGACGACGACGACATCGACCACGTCGGGCGGCTCGCGCAGCTCACCGTGTACCGGGTCGTGCAGGAGGCGCTCGGCAACGTGGCCCGGCACGCGCCCGGTGCGGCAACCGTCGTGACGGTCGACAGGCACGGGTCGGCCCTCACGGTCGAGGTCGCCAACACCGCACCCCCGGCCGGCAGCATGGCCGGTGCGCCGCCGGACGACGGCGGCTTCGGTCTGGCGGGCATGCGCGAGCGGGTCGCCGCGCTGGGCGGCACCATCGACCACGGACCCGACCCGGACGGCGGCTTCCGCGTCGCGGTCAGCCTGCCCGCCCAGCCCACCGCGACCACGTCGCAGCCGACGGCCGAAGGAGGATCGCGATGACGCGGGTGATGGTGGTGGACGACCAGCAGATGTTCCGTGTCGGACTGCGGGCGATCCTCCAGGCCCAGGACGACGTCGACGTCGTCGGCGAGGCAGCGAACGGCGCCGAAGCGGTCGCGATGGTGACCGTGCTGCGGCCCGACGTGATCCTGATGGACGTGCGGATGCCGGAACTCGACGGCATCGAGGCGACCCGCCGGATCACCGCGGCGCCCACGGCGTCGCCGGTCCGCGTGGTGATGCTCACGACGTTCGACATCGACGACTACGTGTTCGACGCGCTCCGTGCCGGGGCGAGCGGGTTCCTGCTCAAGGACGCCAGCGCCGAGGAGCTCGTGCAGGCCGTCCGGACAGTCGCAGCCGGCGACTCCATGCTCGCTCCGCGGGTGACCCGGCACCTGGTGGAGGCGTTCGTCGCCGGTCCGCAGCCAGCGGCACCGAAGACCGAGGTGCTCGACGTGCTGACCGACCGTGAGCGGGACGTGTTCCTGCTGATGGCGCAGGGGCGGTCGAACGGCGAGATCGCGGCGGAGCTGTTCATCGCCGAGCAGACCGTGAAGACCCACGTCGGCCGGGTCCTGGCGAAGCTGCAGCTGCGGGACCGGGTGCACGCCGTCGTGCTGGCCTACGAGAGCGGGTTGGTCACGCCGTCGGCGTGATGTGCGGGCGCGGGACGCGACCGCAGACGGACGGGAGGCCCGGTGCCAGCTGGCACCGGGCCTCCCGTCAGCGCTGTGGTCGCGACTCAGGCGGCGAGGTGCGCCTGCAGGAACCAGCGGTCCTTGGTCAGTGCGCGCTCGATCTCGATCGCGACGTCCTGGCTGTTGAGGTCGACCTCGTCGAGGCCGTCGACGGCACGGCGGACCTGCAGCAGTGCCGCGTCGATCTGGGCGATCACCTCGGTGACGGTGACGTCGGAGTTCTGGAAGCCCTGCGACAGCGGCGGCAGGGTGGTGTTCGCTGCGACGGTCGCGATGCGCGAGTCGACCGGCAGGCCGAGGGCGACGATGCGCTCCGCAGCCTTGTCCGCGTAGTCCTGCGCGTGCTCGACGATCTCGTCGAGGAGCTCGTGCACGCCGACGAAGTTGCGGCCACGGACGTGCCAGTGCGCCTGCTTGCCGTTGACGACGAGTGCCTCGAGGTCGATGACGACGGGGGCGAGGAACTGGGCGACCCCGGCAGCGAGCTCCGGCGTGGTCGAGAACGGGGACGTGGTGCTCGTGGTGGTCGTGCTCTGCGTGGTCATGGGACAACCATGCCCCCGTCTTTTGCACACCGCAAGGAAGAGCAGGCTGCCCTTACCCGCCGTACTCGACCTGGACCTGCTGGCCGGCGTCGGTGAGTTCGAGCTGCACCATGGACCGTGCGCGCTCGATCCACGGGCTGTCGGCGCACCCGATCCAGACCGAGGTGCGGGGCTCGCAGTCCGTCACGCACCACTCGGCGGCCCACCCGGTCAGGGCGTGTGCCAGCGCTTCACCGTGGTCGGCGAAGACCAGCGGGGCGACGGCCGAGCTGCGGGCGCTCCGGACCAGCCACGTCACGGTGACGCGCGGCGGGGCCGGCAGCAGGCGGATCTGCTCGGCGAGGGCGACCTCGACGAAGACCTGTCCGTACGCGTTCTCGGGGAGTTCCGCGAGCTGGCGGTGGATCTCGACCAGGTCTTCGGCACCGCCCGCGATGAGGATGCGTTCGCTGGGCTGTCGCCGGGTCCGTGCCATGTGCCCACGGTAAGGGAAGCCTTACCTCATCACAAGGGGGAACGGCCGGTTCCGGCGATGTCCACAGCGGGCACACTGAGTTCGTGCGACAGGAACCGCCACATCCACGACAGGGCGACCGTGTTGGTGAGGCCAGGCACGCCCTGGGCGATCTGCGTCGCGACGCCGTCGCTGTACGCGGCGAGCTGCAGGGCGACGGTGTCGGCGTCGACCGGGTCGGTGCTCCCCGTGCTGTCGCGTGCGCCCCCGAACACGCCGGCGTCCACCCCGCGCCGGATGACCCGCACCAGGCAAGCCTCCCAGACGCGGATCCGTTCGGCGTACTCGGCGGCGACCTCGGGCCGACGCACCACCGCGGTCCAGTAGTCGGACCAGATCCGCCAGTGCTGCCGGACCTGCTCGGTGTCGCCGAACAGCGGCGCCACGAGCATCCGGAGTCCCACCAGCACGTCGGGTTCGGCGTCGACGGCCGTGACGATCGCGCCGTAGAAGCGCTCCGTCTCGAGCACCACGACCTCGTTGAGGATCTCCGCGACGCTGCCGAAGTGGTACGTCACGGTGCCGACGGAGACCCCTGCCTCGGCCGCGATGTCCCGGAGTCCCGTGGCACCGACGCCGTTCCGGACGATCACCGCGCGGGCGGCCTCGACGATCATCGCGCGTCGGACCTCCGGCCGCTGCCGCACCCGTGCTGCCGCGGTCACGCCGAGGTCCTCGGCACGTCGTCGACGAAGGTGCGCTCGGTGACGAGCACCTCGGGTTCGTCGGGTCCGCCGTCGCGGGCCCAGGCGCTCACGGTGTTGACGACGTGGAAGGCGTCGGCGTCGGCGGTGACCTCGGACGTGGTCTCGAGGCGCGCGGCCCACGCGGGCTTCGTCAGCCCGATCGCCCAGCGGGAACTCGCCCGTGCGCTGGTCGGGTCGTCGGAGCGGATCCGGTAGGTCTCACGGGCGTCCTCAGTGAACACCAGGCCGTCCGGGTAGACCCGCCCGCCGCCGTACCCGGGGTCGACGTCGAGCGTCCACTCCCCCGTCTCCACGTCGTGCGTCACCGTGCGCTGCGGCAGCGGATCGGCGGGGGCGACGCGCTCGATCACCAGGGGCTCGGACCGTTCGGGCTCGGCGAAGGCCACGCCGTCGTCGGTCGTCCGGGTCCAGGTGGGCAGGGTCACGCTCGAGGCGGTCGGGTCGATCGTCACCGTGGCCTCGACGCCGTGCGGCCACACCCACGGCCAGTAGGACGACGAGACGGCGATGCGCAGCCGGTGTCCGGCGGCGAACCGGTGGCCGGTCGAGACCAGGCGCACGGGCAGCTCGGCCGGCGTCCCGGGCACGAGCACGTCGTCGCGGTCCATGCCGTCGCGTTTCGCGGCGTTCAGCACCCCGCGGGTGACGAGCGTCGACGAGCCGTCCGGGGCGACGTCGCAGAGCCGGACGGTCAGGGTGGCCCGGGGCTGGTCGCTCGTGACGGACAACCGCACGAGCACGTTGCCGAGCAGGTCGAATGCCTTGCCGACGGGCAGGTCGAAGGTGACCGACCGGCCGTCCTCGGCGCGCTGGTCCGGCGGCAGGTCGGTGGCGTTGCCGAACGGGAAGAACCGGCCTGCGTCCATCCCGGTGTGCTGCGGGGACCGCACGACGACGGGCCCGAGGTCCCCGCCCCGGAGTGCGGCGAGGGGCAGGACACGTTCGTGGGTCGCGGCGGAGGGCCATGCCTCGGCACCGATCCAGCGACCGCGGCGACCGGCGTAGTACGGCGCTGGGGCCTCGCCCTCGTTGATCCAGGCCCGCAGTGCGGGGTCGTCCTCGACACCGGTGTCCACCCCGAGCAGCCAGCGGTCCCACCAGCGCAGGGTCTCCTGCAGGAACCCGATCGACGGACCCGGCGCCAGCCCACGGTCCGGGTACTGGTGCGACCACGGGCCGACGATGCCCTTCACCGGGGCGCTGACGTGGTCGACGAGCCGGAGCACGGCGTCCCGGTAGGGGTCCGCCCAGCCACCGACGGCGAGCACCGCGGCGCGGATGCCGTCGTAGTCCTCGGCCGCGCTGCCGTGCCGCCAGTAGTCGTCGCGCTCCTGGTGCGCCAGCCACACCGGCGTCATCGGTCGGTTCGCCTCGAGCCGTTCCCGCCAGCGGTCGACCCAGCCGGAGCCGACGACCTCGGGCCGGGGCGGCCGGGAGTTGAAGGCGAACATCGTCGCACCCCAGGCCGCCATGTCGATGCCGAGCACGGCGCCGCCGACGTAGTGCACGTCGTTGTCGTACCGGTCGTCGGTCGAGCAGACGGTCACGATGGCCTTGAGCGCGGCGGGTGCCCGGGCCGCGAGCTGCAGCGCGTTGAAGCCGCCCCACGAGATGCCGAACATGCCGACCGCACCGGTCGACCACGGTTGCTCGGCGAGCCACGCGATCACGGACTCGCCGTCGAGCAGCTCCTGCTCGCTGTACTCGTCGTCGAAGAACCCGTCGGACGAGCCGGTCCCGCGGATGTCCACGCGGACCGAGGCGTACCCGTGCTGGGCGTACCAGGGGTGCCGCTCCGAGTCGCGCGGCGCGGTCCAGTCGTCGAGCCGGTACGGCAGGTACTCGAGCAGCACCGGGGTCGGGTCGCTCGGCGCCCCGGGCTGCGACTGCGCCGGGGCCCAGATCCGAGCGTGCAGCCGCACGCCGTCGGGCATCGGGATCCACTCGTCGCGGACCGTCACGCCCGCGGGCAGCGAGCCGGGGTCGCCGATGGCGGTGAAGCTGGCGGCGGCGGTGCCGTGGTGGGTGCCGTCGTCGGTGGTCATGCGTCCTCCCAGTTGCGGGTGCGGTGTCCGTCGCCGTGGTCGGTCCAGCCGTCGGCGTGCCGCCAGCGCGGCACGCCGTCACCGACGTCGGGCAGGGTCGTGCTGCCGGGTTCGAGCGTCGCCGCGAGCAGCGTCGACGTGTACGGGTGGTTCGGGCCGGTGAACACGCGTTCGGTCGGTCCGATCTCGACGATCCGGCCGCCGGTCATCACCGCGACCCGGTCGGCCACGCCCCGCACCACGGCGAGGTCGTGGCTGATGAACAGGCAGGCGAGGCCCCGCTCGCGCTGCAGGTCGGCCAGCAGCGCGAGGATCCCCGCCTGCACCTGCACGTCGAGCGCGGTGGTGATCTCGTCGGCGATCACGAGCGACGGCTCCGCTGCCAGTGCGCGCGCGATCCCGACGCGCTGCCGCTGCCCGCCGGACAGCTGCGCGGGCAGTCGGTCGGCGAACTCCGGCCCGAGCCCGACCTGCGTCAGGAGCGTCCCGACCCGCTCTCGAGAGGACGAGCCGCTGAACAACCGGAGTGGCCGTGCGATCGCGGCGCCCACGGTGCGCCGCGGGTTGAGCGACGTGTCCGCGTTCTGGAACACGAGCTGCACCGCGCGCCGCAGGTCGGCCGCACGACCGGCGATCGGCACGCGCAGGTCGCCGTGGGTCGTGCCGTCGTCGTAGGTGAAGGTCCCCGACTCGGCGGGCACCAGCCCGGCCAGCGCCGTCGCCAGCGTCGACTTGCCGCTGCCGGACTCGCCGACGACGGCGAGCGTCTCGTGTGCGGCGATCGTGAACGAGACGCCGTCGACGGCGGCCGGCAGGCCGCGGCCGTAGCGGATCACCAGGTCCTCGGCGGTCACCACAGGGCGGGCGAGCGGTTCGGGAGGAACGGTTCGGCCGGCCATGGAGGCGACCGTCGACGAGACGGTCGCCGTCTCGGGCACGTGCCCCGATCCTCCCGGCCGTCGCCCGTCCGGCACTGCGGCCAGCAGGGCGCGCGTGTACTCGTGCTGCGGCGCGGCGAAGAGCGCCGCCGTGGCGGCGTGCTCGACGACCTCGCCGTCGCGCATCACGGCGATCTCGTCCGCCATGGCGGACACGACCCCGAGGTCGTGGCTGACGAGCAGGACGGCCATGCCGAGCTGCTCGCCGAGGTCGGCGACCAGGTCGAGGACCGCAGCCTGCGTGACGACGTCGAGGGCGGTGGTCGGTTCGTCGAGGACGAGCACGCGCGGCCGGGCGGCGACGGCCATCGCGATGGCGATGCGCTGCTGCTGCCCACCGGACAGCTGGTGCGGGTACCGGCGGACGATCGCGTCGGGGTCCGGCAGCCGGACCAGCCGGACCAGCTCGGCGACGCGCTCCGGGCCGTCGGGCTCGCCGTGCGCGCGGAGGGCCTCGCGGATCTGCTCCCCGACGCGCATCGACGGGGTGAGCGCCTGGCCGGCGTTCTGGGCGACGACCGAGGCGGTGCCGCCGCGGAGTTCCCGGCGACCGGACGGCGACAGGGCGAAGACGTCGGCGCCGTCGACGCGGACCGTCCCGCCGTCGATCGCCGACCCGGCCCGCAGGTGCGCGAGCAGCGTCCGCGCGACGGTGGACTTGCCGCTGCCGGACTCGCCGACCAGGCCCAGGGTGCGACCGGCCTCGATCGCGAACGAGACTCCCCGGACGACGGGGACGCGTCGCTTGCCGGCGGCGTACGAGATGGACAGGTCGTCCACGCGGACGATCGCGTCGGGCACGGTCGCTGTCGCTGTCGCTGCGGACGTCGTGCCGGTGTCGGTGCGGGTCATGCGCTGACTCCCTGCTTGGCGCGGTCGACGCCGAGCGACTTGCTCAGGCCGTCGGCCGCGAGGTTCAGTCCGATCACCAGCGTGGCGAGTGCCACGATCGGGGCGAGGGTGCCGAGCGGCACCACGGTGAGCGCGGTGCGGTTCTCCTGCACCATCAGGCCCCAGTCCGGGGTCGGGGGGTTCGCGCCGAAGCCCAGGAAGGACAGCGACGCGACGAGCAGGACGATCCACGAGGCCCGCATCGCGTACTCGACGAGCACGACGTCGAGCACGTTCGGCAGGATCTCGCGGAACACGATCGACAGCGGCCGCTCGCCCCGGGCGCGGGCAGCGGTGACGTAGTCCTGGGTGATCACGGTGCGGGCGGCGCCGCGGACGACCCGGGTCACCGCGGGGGCGTAGACGACGGTGACGGCGAGGACGATGACCCACAGACCGGCGTCGAACACCGTGACGACGACCAGGAGCGCCAGGATCGACGGCACGCTGAGCAGGGCGTCGACGACGCGCATGACGACCTCGTCGAACCAGTTGTCGGCGTACGCCGTGACGCAGCCGAGCACGGTGCCGACCGCGACGGCGATCGTGGTGGCGAGGAACGTCACCGACAGCGCGTACCGGCCGCCGTTCAGGGTGCGGGAGAGCACGTCGCGCCCGTACTGGTCGGTGCCGAGCCAGTGCGTCCACGTCGGACCGGCGAGCACGTCGCCGGCGTTCGTGGCGACCGGGTCGTGTCCGGCGATGACCGGTGCGAGCAGGGCGAGGACGACGTGCAGGGCGATGAGGCCGAGCCCGATGCTCAGCGCCGTCGACCCGCGCAGGGGTGCGAGCGCGCCGGCGAGGACGTCGCGTCCGGTGCGGCGGCGGGGTGCGGTGGCGGTCATGCGGCGGCCTTCCTGGTGCTGCGGGCGCTGCGGGTGCGCGTGCGCGGGCGCCGCTGGCGGGTCCGCAGCTTCGGGTCGAGTGCGAGCGCGACGAGGTCGGCGGCCAGGTTGCACACGACGTAGATCAGGGCGCTCAGCAGGGCGATCGCCTCGATCGTGGGCAGGTCGCGGTTGAACACGGACTCGAGCATGAGCTTGCCCATGCCCGGGTAGTTGAAGACGTTCTCGACCACCACGACACCGCCGAGCAGCCACGCGACGTTGAGCGCGACGACGTTGAGCGTCGGCAGCAGGGCGCTCGGCACCGCGTGCTTCCAGACCACCCGGCGCATGGTCAGGCCCTTGAGCTCGGCCGTCGTGACGAACTCCGACGCCATCACGTCGATGGTCGACGAGCGGGCCGTCCGCACGATGTAGGCGGCCATCGCGAGGGTCAGCACGATGATCGGCAGCCAGATCGTGGGCAGCAGCTCGGCGACGGTGGCGTCGCTCCCCCGCAGCACGACGGCGGGGAAGACCGGCAGGCCGATCGCGAACAGCAGCACCAGGACGGTGGCGACCATGAACTCCGGCACGCTCATCACGACCAGGCTGACGATCGAGATGACCCTGTCGCTCGGACGGCCGCGGCGGACACCGGCGACGACACCGAGCGTCAGGGACACCGTGACGCCGACGAGCATCGCGGGCACGGCGATGAGCATGCTGTTCCGGAACGCCGTGAACAGGGTCGGGGCGACCGGTTCGCCGCTGACGAGCGAGGTGCCGAAGTCGCCGTGCACGGCGCCGCCGAGCCACTGCAGGTAGCGGAGCCAGACGTTCTGGTCGAGGCCGAGCGTCTCGCGGAGTTGCTTGACGGCGTCGGGGGTGGCGTTCTGGCCGAGCAGCTGCTGGGCGACGTCACCGGGGAGCGCCTGCACCGCCAGGAACACGAAGAGCGAGGCGAGCACCACGGTCAGCAGGGCGATGCCGACGCGGCGGAGGACGGGGACGAGGACGTCCGACGGTGTGTTCGTGGTCGTCATCGGCGCAGTCCGATCCGCAGGTAGTCGAACTCGAAGCCGTACTCCGAGTAGTTCACGACGTCGCGGGACAACCCCACGAGCCGGTCGCCGAACATCGGCGTCATGTCCGCTCCCTGCTCGACGACGAGCCGCTGGGCGTCCTGGTACAGGGTGAGCCGCTTGGCGTCGTCCATCTCGGCTCGGGCGTCGTCGAGCAGCCCGTCGAAGGTCTCGTTCGACCACGCGCTCTCGTTGTACGACGAGCCCGAGCGGAAGATCTGGTTGAGCAGCTGGTCGATCGGCCGCCCCGTGAACCAGTAGCTCACCATGAGCGGCTTCTGCATCCAGATCTGCGTGTAGTACGAGTCGGAGCTCGCGTTGCGGACGGTCAGGCGGATGCCCGCGTCGGCGACGGCGTCCCGGTAGGCCACGGCCATCGGGGTGAACACCGACTCGTAGCTCGACGTGTAGATCTCGGCGCGGAAGTCCGCACGCCCGGCCTGCTTGAGCAGCGCCCGGGCCTTGTCCGGGTCGTACTCGCGGTGGTCGTCGACGAACGCGGCGAGCTGCGGCGGCACGGGGTTGTCCCAGCCCGCCGAACCGGTCCCCTGCAGCGCCGTGTCGACGATCTTCCGGGGGTCGTAGGCGAGCTTCATCGCCTGGCGCACCCGTGGGTCGCTGAACTCGTCGCTCGTGGCGAGCATCGGGATCGTGTACCACTGGGCGTTCTTCGACCGGGCGACGGTGGCCCGGCCGGACGCCGACACCACCCGGGCGGTCGCGAAGTCCAGGTTCGTCTGCGAGATGAGGTCGATCTGCCCGGCGAGCAGGGCGTTCACCCGCGCCGTGGTGTCCTGGATCGAGTAGAAGTCGATGCCGTCGAGTGCTGGCCGGCCGGCGAAGTGGTCCGCGTAGGCCTCGACGCTGCCCGCGCCGGCCGGGGTGAAGGACGACAGCCGGAACGGCCCCGTCCCGATCCCGGTGCGGCCGATGTCGGCGACGGCGTCTGCCGGCACGATGTAGCACTGGTACGCGGTGAGCAGCGAGGGGAACTCGGCGTTCGGCTTCGTCAGCGAGAAGCGGAGCGTGTACGGGTCGACGGCGCGCATCGAGTCGGCGTCCATGACCTCGCCGAGCACGCCGGCCTGCGGGCTGCCGGTCTTCTCGTCGAGGATGTGCCGGATGCTCGCGATGGCGTCGTCGGCGGTGAAGCGGGAGCCGTCGTGGAAGGTCACGCCACGGCGGAGCGCGAAGGTCCACTCGGTGCCGTCGGCGTTCGCGGACCACTCCTCGGCCAGGTCCGGCACCGGGGTGCCCTGCTGGTCGAGCTTGACGAGCCGGTTGTACAGCGCACCGAGATACTCGTAGGCCGACAGCGAGCTGGCGGAGTCGAGGGTCTCGGCGGCCGAGGCCGCCGGCCGGGCGATGCGCAGGCGTCCGCCGCGACGGGCGACGCCGGTGGCTGCGGTTTCGGGGATCGTGGGGGTGCCAGCGGACGCGCCGGAGCTGCACCCGGCGAGCGTGAGCAGGCCGAGGCCGGCCAGACCGGCGGCGCCGGTGATGAGCGCCCGACGGCTCGGACCGTGGGCGCCTCGGGGTTCGGGGACGATGGGCTGCATTCGGGGTGACCCCTCCTGTAATCGTTCCGGTGAACGATAGAGGTCCCCGGCCGATCCCCCAAGCCCGCTCCCGGCGGTCGACGCGGGACCAGGGGCGCCGGGAACGGCGGACCGGTGCGGATCCGCCCCCGAGGACGACCGTTCCGTGCACGGGTGGAACGTTTACCAACCCGTTACACGGCGCGCTCCGGCACGCGGCATGATCGGGAACGCACCGACGTTCCCGAGGAGGACCATGGCCACGTTCACCCGCGGGTTCGGCGGTCGCCGTGCCGACCGCGACGACACCCGCATCCCGCCCGGGCAGACCCTGGTCCGTGACTGGCCCGTCCTGTCCGCCGGCGCGACGCCCGACATCGAGCCGACCGACTGGGCCTTCTCGATCCGCACCGAGTCCGGCCTGCACCAGTGGACCTGGGACGAGGTGCACGCGCTCGGCGTCGAGGACGTCACCGTCGACATCCACTGCGTCACGCACTGGACCAAGCTCGACATGCCGTGGCGGGGCGTCCCGCTCGACCGCCTGTTCGAGGACGTCGAGACCGAACTCGACTACTGCATGGTGCACAGCCACGGCGGCTACACGACCAACGTGCCGCTCGACGAGCTGCTCGACGGCAAGTCCTGGATCGCGTTCGAGGCCGACGGTGCGCCCCTGACGCCCGAGCACGGCGGGCCGGCCCGCCTGCTGGTCCCCCACCTGTACTTCTGGAAGAGCGCCAAGTGGGTACGCGGCATCGTCATGCAGTCAGACGACGAGCCCGGCTTCTGGGAGAACGCGGGCTACAACCTGCACGGCGACCCGTGGAAGGAAGAGCGGTACTGGTGACGCTCCCCGACACCGGCCTGGAGGCACGGATCACCCCCGCCACGCGACCCGCCGCACGCAGGCGGCCGGCCTGGCACGCCGCCACCGTCGCGTCCGTCGTCCGCGAGACGACGAACGCGCGCCGGATCGTCCTCGACGTCCCCACCTGGCCGGGCAACGACCCCGGGCAGCACCTGGACCTGCGGCTGACCGCCGAGGACGGCTACCAGGCCCAGCGCTCGTACTCCATCGCGTCGGCCGGCCCCACGACCGATGTCGTGCTCGCGGTCGACCGCGTGGACGGCGGCGAGGTCTCCCCGTTCCTCGTCGACGCTGTCGAGGTCGGCGACGCGCTCGATGTCCACGGACCCCTGGGCGGCTGGTTCGTCTGGCGGCCGGGCGAGTCCACCAGGCCCGTGCAGCTCATCGCCGGCGGCTCCGGCATCGTGCCGCTCGTCGCGATGGTGACCGCCCACGCCGAGGCGGACGACCCGGCGCCCTTCCGGCTCCTCGCAGCCGTCCGCACGCCGGACGACGTGTTCTTCCGTGCGGAACTCGACCAGGCGCTCGCGAGCCGGGCACCGCTCGAGGTGACCCACGTGTACAGCCGCACCGCGCCTCCAGGCTCGTCCGTGCCGGCCGGGCGGCTGACGCGGGACGCGCTCGCTGCGGCGGTGTTCCCGCCGGACGCGGGTGCCCTGGTCTACGTGTGCGGGTCGACGCCGTTCGTCGAGCAGGTGCTGCGCTGGCTCACCGAGCTCGGGCACGACACGAGCGACGTCCGCGCCGAACGGTTCGGGGGCAGCTGATGGTCGTCGTGGACGGCAACGCACTGGCGGGGACGCTGGCCGACAGTCTGGGGCCCGAGCCGACCGTGGTCGCCCTGCGCTGCGCCGGGTGCGGTTCGCTCGGGGTGCTCGGGCAGACCACCGTCCACCGCACCGCGATGGGGGCGGTGGCGCGCTGCCGTGGGTGTGACACGGTGCTCGTCACGGTCGTCGAGTCCGACAGTCACCGCTGGGTCGGACTGCCCGGCGCACGGACGATGTCCGCTTCGGCAGTGGACGGCATCGAGTAGCACAAGGGGCGACAGGCACGTGTGCGGGATGTGTGCGGGTTTCCGCAACGCTCGAGATGCTCCCCACCCGAACGGGGGTCGGCTCCGGATACATCCTCGGAACTGCGCCAGGCCACCCACCCGGTGCGTGCCAGTGGGGGCAGGGTCGCCTCCGCGCCCGGTGGGCGCGGGTACCCGAAGCCTGCGCCCGCCGGGCCCCCACGCCTTCGGCGCTGCGACGCCCCGCAACGACAGAACCCCCGCCGCTCTTCCGAGCAACGGGGGTTCCGGTCTTCCTGTTCTGAGCGGATGACGAGATTCGAACTCGCGACCCTCACCTTGGCAAGGTGATGCGCTACCACTGCGCCACATCCGCATTCACACGCCGTGCTGGCCGTGCGGAGATGACTCTACCCGATGACGGGCGGCATCACCGGTTCCACCCTGGTTCCCGGCGTGTCCGGCGCGGCGCGGGCGGTCCGTCAGGTCGACGGAGTTCGATCGGACCATGAGCTACGTGCACGACAACCCGGGCGGGACCGAGGCCCACGGCGTCGACCTGGTCGACGGCGACGCCCCCGCCATCCGGATCCTGGTGCACGGCGACCTGCCGACCACGATCGAGCACGAGGGCCGCACCTGGCTCGCCACGGGTGACGCCCACGACGCCGGCACCGACGACACCCCGCCGATCGCGATCTACCGCCCGGTCTGAACCCGCGGGTCCGGCTGGGCTGACCGATCCGGGTGCGCCGGCCCGTCAGTGACCGCGGACGTCGCCCGTCAGGATCGCGTGCTCGACACCCGCTGACAGCTCGTCGTGCAGGGCGTCCGCGAAGAACTCGCCGGCACCCAGGCTGATGAGGTGCGCGACCGCGGCCTCCGCCGCCGGGAACCCGGGCTCCCACTCGTCGTGCAGGAACGCGCGGACGTGTCCGGACTCGTGCACGACGACCACGCCGATGTGCTCGTGCCGAGTGCCGTCCTCGAGCACGGCGTCGAAGACGATGGGTTCGGTGTCCTCGCCGAGTTCCTCGAGCAGGACGGTGCCGGTGCCCGGCCACTCCGTCCGGTACGGCGGCAGGTCGGGGGCGTGCAGGTGCCCGGCGAGCTCGTCCGACGCCGACTCGATGTGTCCGGTGGACAGGTACTCGTCGACGACGTCGTGGATGCGGGCGTGCAGGTCCGGCTCGTACTGCCACCAGCGCTGGTGCACGGTGCGGAGCCACTCCTGGGTCGCGGCGTCGGCCGAGGCCGAGATCCCCACGAGCTGCGGTGCGGTGCCCGGCGAACCGACGACCTCGAGCTGTTCGTCGTGCGTCTCGACCGTGATCGACCCCGTGGTCTCGTCGGGGTGAACGCCGTGGACGTCCTCGGGCGCGGCGGCCCAGATGCTGGCGGGGAGCTTCGGCGGCAAGTCGAACGGGACCGCGATCGCGGGTTGCGTCATCGCGTGGTCGATGGCGTCGCCGAGGTGCACCTCGTCCGCCCGGGACCCCATCACGATGCCACCGGCCGGCGGCACGAGCGACAGGTGTTCGAGGTCGTCCGGCGCCGCGTTCATCGACGTGAACACCACGGTGTCCGCCCACTGGACGAACGCACCGGCCGACCGGTCGTCCTCGCCGAACGGCACGTCCCACGCCGTCGGGTCGGTGAGCACCCACGATGCGGTGCGGCCGGCCGGTCCGTGGCGGACGGCGTCGACGATCGCCGGCACCAGTCCGGGCAGCTGCCGGTACGCCGGGCGGACCGTGAGTCGGTCGACGGCGAGCAGGTCGAGCTTGCCGAGCATCTCGGCTGCGTGGGTCTGCAGCGAGAAGAACGTCTCGCCGGTCGCGTCCTGCGCAGCGACGGCGGAGGCGAACGCCCCGGCGACGTCGGAGACCTGGTAGCCGAGCACCAGCGCCTCGAGCGACTCCGGCGCCCGGCTCGTGAACGCGGTGACCTCGGCGACGGAGACCGCCTCGGTCTCGTCGTCGGTGATCGGGACGCGGACGTCGATCACCCACCGGTCGACGTCCTGCCCGGGGTAGGCGTCACCGTCCTCGTCCGAGATCGTGATGTGCACCAGGCGCAGGGAACCGTCCCAGGCGTCGTGGACGTGCTGGGCGATGGCGGCATCGGGGTCGTCGTTCACGGATGCAACGGTACCGGTGCGATCGGCAGCGCCACGCGGCCGGCGACCAGCGGCATCGACCCGTGGGCTCGACGTCGGGGGCAAGCGAGGGGGTGCGATGCGCACCACGTTGCCGACGGCCGCAGTGCTCGCTGCGGCGACGCTGCTCACGGCGACGGGCTGTTCGTCGTCGTTCTTCGAGCCGATGGCCGACCCGGTCGGGACCTGGACCCTGACGCCGGACGGGGGCAGCACCATCGTCCTGCGGCGGCAGGAGCCTCGGCTTCCGGGTCGGGGATCGTGAACGCCCCGACCCGACGTACGAGTACCGGCACGACTGAAGCGTCCGAGGACCCTGAGCGAGCGCGGGCAGCGTCGGGCACTGACGGTGCGGCTCTGCGACGCGACCCCGGGACGGACGGGAGGCCCGGTGCCGGCTGGAACCGGGCCTCCCGTCCGTCTCGCTGCCGTCACCTGCCACAGCACTCCGATCGGTCGGTCGTCAGCCCGGAGCGCTCGGCGCGCTCGGCGCGTTCGGCGCGCTTCGCGACGAACACCGCGACCTCGTCGGCCACCGCGACGGGCGCGTCGATCACCGGGAGCCGCGGCCTTCACCGGCGACCGACATCCCCGCCGTTGAACGGTCAGCGCATCACGGACAATCCCGGGACGGCGTCAGGGCAGCCACGCTCATGGTGGATCGACAGGAGCGACTCCGTGGTCCCGACCGGCACGATCGCGCGGTCGTCGCTCCCGTCCCGTGATCCGCACCGATGCGACTCAAGGAGGCCGCGATGGAACACACGAACCCCCGGCGGTGGGGCGCGAACGCGCCCGCTGCTGACCGACTCTTCGCTGGGACACCACGATGAGGGCCCGGAACCTCGCCGCCGCTGCGATGGTGACGGCTGCTGTCGGCATCGTGGTCTCGCGCCGCCGACGCGGCGCACCCGGGCCCGCACGGAAGGTGCTGGCCGAACCGCGTTCCGGCTGGCACGCGGTCACGGTGAACCGCGGGCGGGACGCGGTGCTGCCAGGCGGACGAGTCCCCGCGCCGCTCACGGCGTTCGGGCAGGACGTCGAGGTGGAGGCCCGTCCCGCGCCCGGCGATCGCGGCACCGAGCTCCGTGCCCGGTTCCGAGGCGGCGCCCCGGATGCACGAGGCCGGTTGCGGGCCGCGCTGCGCGAGGCGAAGCAACTCATCGAGGTCGGCGAGGTGCTCCGGGTGGATCCGGTCCCCCACGGCCGACGGAAGGCCACACCCACCGGCGCGTTGGTGGACGTGGCAACGAGACGGAGCAACGAGGAGGGTGTGCTGTGAAGGCGCTCTGTTGGACCGGGGTCAACGAGACCGCGGTGGAGACGGTGGAGGACCCGAAGATCCTCAACGATCACGACGTGATCCTGAAGGTGCGTCTGAGCACCACCTGCGGGTCGGACCTGCACCTGCTCGGCGGGTACATCCCGACCATGCGATCCGGTGACGTCCTGGGGCACGAGTTCATGGGCGAGGTCGTCGAGACGGGATCGGCCGTCACGAAGCACAAGGTGGGCGACCGGGTCGTCGTCTGCTCGTTCATCGCCTGCGGGCAGTGCTGGTACTGCACCCACGGGCAGTTCTCACTCTGCGACGACGGCAACCCGAACCCGGGCTTGACCGAGGCGATGTGGGGATCGTCGATCGGCGGATGCTTCGCCTACAGCCACGCGCTCGGCGGGTTCGCGGGCAGCCACGCCGAGTACGTCCGCGTGCCCTACGCCGATCAGGGGGCGTTCACGGTCCCCGACGGCGTCTCCGACACGGCCGCCCTGTTCGCCTCCGATGCCGCACCCACCGGGTGGACCGGAGCCGACCTGGCCGGGATCACCCCGGGTGACACCGTCGCAGTGTGGGGCGCCGGAGGTGTGGGCCAGATGGCCGCTCGTGCGGCGATGCTCCTCAGCGCCGAGCAGGTGATCGTGATCGACCGCCTGCCCGAACGGCTGCGACAGGTGCGCGAGCACATCGGTGCCGAGATGCTCGACTACACGAGCGACGCCGTGCTCCCGGAACTCAAGGAACGCACCGGCGGTCGGGGTCCCGACGTCTGCATCGAGGCCGTCGGCATGGAAGCGCACGGTACCGGACCGCTGTACCTGTACGACCAGGCCAAGCAGCAGCTGCGGTTGCAGACCGACCGGCCGACCGCCCTGCGCGAGGCCATCTACGCCTGCCGGAAGGGCGGCAGCCTGTTCTCGCTCGGGGTCTTCGGTGGGCTCGTCGACAAGTTCCCGTTCGGCGCGATCATGAACAAGGGCATGACGGTCCGCGGCGCCCAGCAGCACGGGCACCGCTACATCCCGATGATCCTCGACCGCATCGCCGCGGGAGAGCTCAGCACCGAGCACCTCGCCACGCACGTGATGCCATTGTCGCAAGGGCCGCGCGGGTACGAGATGTTCAAGAACAAGGACGACGGTTGCGTCCGCGCCGTCTTCACCCCCGGCGTGTGACGACCGACCACGCAACGGAGCGGAGGAAGGAACGATCATGAGGGCACGACGATGAACGATCGGATTCTCTCCACGCGCCGGGCGCTCGTCACCGTGGGGATCGGGGTCCTGGTCGGGGTCGCGTTGACCCTCACCGGGACTCCGTCCCTCGGGCCGCTCGCGGCCTGGTGCACGGCCGGCCTGATCGCGCTGGTCCAGGTCTGGCACAAGTGCTGGCGCCAGGACGCCGACGGCACCGAGCGTCTCCCCCGCGAGGAGTCCGAGACACGGGTCAGTGACAACGCGATCATCGTGGCCTGTTTCGCGAGTCTCGCCGCCGTTGTGCTGGCGCTGAGCGAAGCCAGCCAGGCGCGAGATCCGGCTTCGGTCGCGGCGGTCATCCTGGGTGTGCTCGGCACGATGGTCGCGTGGGCGTTGGTCAACACGGTCTACGCCCTGAAGTACGCCCGGACCTTCTTCCTCGACCACCGGGGCGGCGGGTTCGACGTCAAGCAGGACGGGCGACCGACCTCCAGCGACTTTGCCTACTTCGCCTTCACGATCGGCATGTCGTACGCGGCACCAGAGGTCGAGCCGGACGACAGTGAGACCCGGCGGAAGGCGTTGCCGCACGCGCTGCTGTCGTACTTCTTCGGAACGGTGCTCATTGCGGTGGCCATCAACCTGGTGACGAACCTCGGTCAGGGGTGAGCGGAGGGATCCTCGTCGACCCTAGGCTGACCGACGTGACCGACCTCGCTCCTGACCAGACCGCGCCGAACGCCGCAGGGTTCCCCGCATCGGCAGCCGTGCCGCTACCGCCCCTCAGCCTGCTCGCGGTGGTGGCGATCGCCCTCGCGTTCGTCGCGCCGATCGGCGGTCTCGTCGTCGGGTTCATCGCGCGCCGCGACGTGCGGCTGACCGGTGAGCGGGGTGACGGCATCGCGTTCGCGGCGATCCTGATCGGGGCGACGCTGACGTTGTTCGGGATCATCGTGCCGCTGTTCCTCGGCGGCGCGGGGATCCTCGACCTGGACCTGCGGCTCTGATCGCTAGCCTTCCGGCATGGGGAACCACGACGGCGCGATGCCCATCCGATCGGCGACGGTCCACGATGCCGGGGCGATCGCCCACGTGCACGCGGCCTCGTGGCGTGAGACCTACGGCCGGTTCGTCGACGATCCGGACACGAACCCGTGGTTCGACGTGGATCGGCGGGTCGACATGTGGCGGTCGATGCTCGCCGGCCCCTCGACGTGCCGGGGCGTGCGTGTTGCGCTGGACGACACCGGCGTCATCGGCTTCGCTGCCGTGCAGCCGACGCCCGGACCCGAGGCCGCCCGACCCGAGGAACTGACGATGCTGTACGTCCTCGCCCGCGCGCACGGAACCGGCACCGGCCAGGCGCTGCTCGACGACGTGCTCGCCGATCGTCCGGCGTCGCTGTGGGTGGCCGCGGACAATCCTCGGGCACACGCCTTCTACCAGCGGAACGGCTTCACGCCCGACGGCGCGGAATCGGCGTTCGTACCGATCCCGCTGACGGTCCGGCTGGTGCGCTGAGGCTCAGTCCGCCACGGGAGCCGACAGGTCCCAGACGGTGTCGGCATTGTACTGCTCGGACCAACCGCGCCGCATCCGGGCGGCGGCGCGGTCGAAGGCGTCGACGACGTCGGTGTCCGGCGTCAGGAGCGCCTGCAGGCGGAGCCCGTCGAACAGTGCGACGAGCTGCTGCGCGCCGCGGATCGGGTCCATGGTCGCGGGCTCACGGCCGGCGTGGACGTCTCGCTGCAGCGCGGTCCGGACCGTCTCGCGGAACTGCAGGTAGGCCGACCGGTAGTAGTCGGCACCGTCGGTGGACGGGTCGGTGGAGACGGCCAGCGTGGCGGCGATCAAGCGCATGAGGGCCGGATCCTCGGCGTGGGCCGCGAGCAGCGCGTGCAGGAACGCCACCGTCCCCCTTTCGCCGGCGAGCGGGAGCAGCGGGGCCGACACTGCCCGGGTCCACCGCATCACGGCGGCAGCGAGCAGCGCGGGCTCGGACGGGAAGAGCTCGAGGATCTCCGCCTGCCGCATCCCCGACCGGGACGCGACGTCCTCGAGCGAGAAGCGTGAGAGTCCACCGTCGTGCAGGACGGCGATGGCGCCGTTGATCGCCCGGGTGCGCGGGACTTCCTCGTCCGCGGCGTTCTGGTTCGTCAGCGGTGCGAGCGGGTGCTTCCGGAACCAGTCCAGCAGCGCACGTGCGCGGGACGCCCCGAACGCCGGGTCGGTCGGACGACCGGCGGTGAACAGGTCGCTGAACCCGGGAACGTCCTGCATCAGCGGGTCGAGCGACTGGAACGCCATCGACCAGTCCGGGAACGAGCGCCGGGCGATCGGCTCGTCGAGCAGCACCCGGACGTTCGTGTGCCGCGGGTCGGCCTGGACCTGGTCGAAGCGCTGCCGGACGACGTCGTCCTCGCCCTCGATGATGCCGATGCAGTTGTCGTCGCGGTGCGCGAGCATGCCCGTGACACCGAGTCGTGTGTTCTTCTCGCGGCCGACCGCCAGGATCTGGGCGAGTTCGGAATCCGTGATCGGACGGGTCTGGGTGCTGGTGTAGACGAGCGATCGCATGGTGCTGCTTCCTGGTCGGACGGTCCCCCGGTGAGTGGGAGGCGCCGCCGTGTCGAACCCGAATCGACTCGACGGCACCTCGTGGTCACCGTAACCAGCGGCGACCACCTTCACTGCGACGCAAGACGGTCCGTGGCTGTCCGGCACCCGGAGGATGCCGACCTCTGAATGGAACCATCCGACGGTCCTCGGCGGTACCCCCACTACGGGGAACGCTCGTTCTCTGGCGGTCGCTCGTGGCGCACGTGGCGCACGTCAGCTCGCTCGGTCGCCTGTTCCAGGCGTCTCGACGATGCGGTCACCCGTCGTCGGGTCCCATCCGACCGTGCGGGGTTCGGCTGCTCGAGGATGCCGTGCATCCCGTGGGAAGAACGGTCGTGCGCTCGGCAGGTAGCTGAGCACCGCCGCGACGACGATGCAGACGGCGTCGACGAGGCTCCGGTCCATGCCGTCGGTGGCGATGGTGATCACCGCGCTGCAGGCGGTCAGCCCGGCGATGATCGCGAGCCAGAGTCGCGCGTTCCCGGAGCCTCGTCCCATCAGCGTCGCAAGCCACAGGAACAGTGCCGACCAGGCGAGGACGAAGAGGAGCCCGAGCGACGCCCCGATGATCGCGCCGCCGGCTTCGCGCATGGACACGACGATGCCGGGCGCCGCGGCCGCGAGGCTGATGACGACGGAAACCCACCAGAGCGCCACGGCGACCGTGACGACCCGCGGTCGCGTGCGCTGTTCGGTGCGCTGTTCCATCAGGTGCTCCCCCGTCGTGCCGGATCCGGCACGACGATCCTACGGTGACGGCTGACGCACTCCGGCCATGCGCGATCGGCGGAGGATGACCAGTCCCACGGTCAGTCCGGCTGCGAGTAAGGCGAAGGTCAGGAACGACGCGAACCCGATCGTCACCAGCCGGTCGTGCGGCGCACCGACACCCAGGAGCAGCCGAAGCGTGAGCAACGGCACCACGACGGCGGCCGTCCACGAGGCGATCACCAACACCGAGAGCAAGATGACCGCGCCCCGGTGCGGAGCCGTCCCGGGGGCGTTGGTCATGCGACCATCCAACCAGTGGCCTGGTGCGAGCCCCTAGGGGCGGTAGTCCTCCCGACGTGGTGGGACCTGCGCCGCGTGTGAGTCGGTGAACGGCTTTGCGCCCCGCATCCCACCCAGCGTCTTGGCGACCGTCGTCAGCAACCAGCCCAGCCCCCGTGCCGCGGCGCTCAAGATCTTCATGGTGCCCCCTCGTCGGACCGACCTGCGGTGTCGGACTCTTCCCGTCACACCGTACGCGGAAGGCCGTGCCCCCGCCAGGGACGGCAGACTCTCGGGCCCGTCGTCGATCGTCGTCGCGCATAGGCTGGACGCCCGACCGGGGAGGAGCCGCGATGCCGGTGGTCCGCGAGCGAGTGCCGTTGTGGCGCACGCCCTGGTGGCACCCTCGCCGCTGGGAAGCGCGCATGTGGGTGCTGCTCGTCGCTGCTGCTGCTGGCGGCGTCCTCCGCGAAGTGGCGCATCCGTTCTACGACGACGGGGTCGAGGCGATCGTGAACTGGCTCGGCCTCTGCATCCCGGGATGTGTGATCGCGTACGTCGTGGTCGGTCGGTGGAAGAAGGGTCTCACCACGCTGTGGAAGCCGTCCTGGCGCGAGCTCCGACGGATCCTGGTCGCGGCACCGCTCGGGGTGCTGGCCCTGCGGCTGCTCATCGAGGACGACGACGCGTGGTTGTGGCTGCTCGCCGGGGTGTCCGCCGCGCTGCTCGCGCTCGCAGTGGCTCGCTGGGTCGCTGCCCACCGCGATCGTCGACGTCGGACGAATGCGTACGGGACGGTGTCCGCTGACCCCTACGCGTAGCTCCCGATGGGGTTCGTCGATCCCTACGCGTCCTGTGCCGAGCCGGTCTTCGACGGCAACCGCGATGCCACGAGCGTCCCGACCAGCGCCACCACCGCGAAGGCCGCGAACCCGAACGGCAGCCCGATCGCGCTGCCGACACCACCGACGACGAGCGGTCCGACGGCGTCCCCGGTCTCGCGCCCGAGCTCCGCGGAGCCCATGGTGCGACCGAACCGATCCGGCGGAGTCGTCCCGGCGAGGTGCGCGAACGCAACGGGCGTCAGCGTGGCGACACCGGCCCCGGCGAGCAGGGCCGCAATGAAGACGGCCACCACCGAGGGTGCCACGGCGACCACCAGGAAGGCCGCGGCAACCGCGGCCGTCCCGGCCACACCCGCGACCCCGGTACCGAGGCGCCCGGCGTCGTGCAGTCGACCGGCGACGGGCTGCACGAGCGACGACGTCACGGCGAGGACGGCGACCGCGAGCGTCGAAACCAGGAGCGGGATGCCGGCCTCGGTGCCGAGCGCCGGGAGCATCCCGGTCAGCGCGCCGATCGCAGCGCTGCCGACGGCCAGCACGACGACCGGGATCAGGAACTGGCGGTCCGTGGCCGCTCGGACCATCACGGCGAGCGTGGCCCGCTGCCGGGGCAGGGGCACGATCGGCTCGACGGCGACGAACACCGCCACCGCGGTCACCAGGGCCATCACGACGAGGATCCCGAAGAGCCACTGCGTGCTGCCGAACTGCACCACGAGTGCACCGATGACCGGTCCCCCGGCGTAGCCGAGACCCTTCCACGAGCCGTACCGACCGAAGTACGTCCCCCGACGGTTCGCCGGCACGAGACGGGCGACCGCGGCGGACGATGCCGGCGAGAACGCGGAGGCGCCGGCACCCTGCAGCAGACGCGCGAGGCCGAGCCAGAACGGTCCGGTCCCGAAGACGCCGATGAGTGAGGCCGCTGCGAACACGACGAGTCCGCCGACGATCACCGGTCGCGGCCCGATGCGGTCGGACAGTGCGCCGAAGACCGGCTTGAGGACGAGTTCGGCGACGTCGTAGAGCGCCAGGAAGAGCCCGAGCCACGCGAGCGTCAGGCCGAGTTCGAGGTGCTCGCCGCCGACCGCTGCGGCGATGCTGTTTGCCCCGAAGGCGGTCACGAACCCTGCGGCGTACAGCGGCGCGAGCCGAGGGGCAGTGGTCGTCGACGGGGCGGTCACGTGCTCACCTTGGCCGACCACGGGCCGGACCGCCAACGCTCACGATCATTCCTCGTGACTGCGTGACGCTCTGCCTCGTCCACGATCGGCCATCCCTTCGCCGGTGTGTCTGCGGTGTCCACGGGGTGGCGCAGCCTCGGATCAAGCGTGTCGAAACCCTCACTGTTCGGCCTCGATCGACATGACGTTGACGAATCGTCAGCGACCGCGACGCATGATGGGTGGCATGAAACAGTGGACTTCCGCAGAGACCACCGAGCTCATCGTCAAGAGCTGGTTGTGGATGACGCTCCTCACCGCGCCGGTCGCCACCGTCATCGCCGTCGCGTGGTGGAACCCCATCGCCCTCTCCCTCTTCGTGCCGGCCTCGCTCATCTTCACCGGCATCGGAGCAGCCATCGGCGGCATCGCCTCCATCCCCTTCTCCCACGGACTCGGCCGAGCCCTGATGCGAGTCCGGAGCCGCCTCGTCCATGCCATCGCACACTCCCTGCTCGCCGGCGCGCTCGCGGCAGCCTGCCTCGCGCTCTTCCTCGTCATGAACGATGGGGACGACCTCTCGACGTGGCCGCTCATCGCGTCCGTAGCCGCCGGCATCGCCGCGGCGATCGCACGGTGGCGGCTCGACCGCACCAGGACGACGGCAGAGCCGACAGCAGCGGACGTCGTCGACGACGCCGGGGCCTAGCCGGACCACGACCAGCGCCCGTCGGGACTGTCAACGGGAAAGAGGGGTGTCGGCGCCGGTGCCGGGGGATGTACTCGAGTTCGTCTGAGGTGGCGACGGCCACGTCCGACCGGTCGATAGGGTCGGTTCGTGGGGAACTCCGTGACGCTGAACGTGCTGGCCGCTCCGTCGACGACGGCGGGAGACGACCCGGCTGTCCGCGCCGGCGAGGTCGACCTGGACGCGGTCACCGGTGAGTGGGAAGTGCAGTGGCTCCTGCCGTTCCTGTGGATGGGGCTCGTTCCCGAACCCTGGTTTGCAGCGCACGCTGACCGGCTCCTCGCAGCGCTTGCAGCTGGTGAAGACGAGAGCCCGGGCCTCACCGATGTCGTCGTGCCCTGGCCCACCGCTGCTGAGGCGTTCCGAACGCGGCTGCCAGCGGTGGTCGCCGTGTGGCCGGAGTTCGCTGAGCCCGCGAACCGGTTCCTCTCGGATGTCACCTCGGTGGCGGAGCGGACAACGAACCCCGTCATCCGACTGCAACTCGACGAGCTGGTCACGGCGTCGTGGGGCGATGAAACGGAACTCAGCCGGTACGTCGCCGACGTCCTCGCTGACGCGGACCAATGGGACGACCCTCGACGGACCGCTGAGGGTCGGGTGTCCGACTTCCACCGGGCAGCGACAGCAGACGAGCCAGGCCGGTCGTTCCTGCTCGGTGGTGAATGGATGTACGGCGGGTCTTCGTTGCCGCGTGACGAACCGGTGCCGTTGCCGGCTCCGAGCCGGGCGGCACCATCCGCGCCGCACGATGCACGCGTCGACCGTCAGGCGGAGACGCCTCGGGTGCCGAGACCTTCGTGGATCAACGAGCGGCAGTGGGCCGGCCGCTACGGGATCCATGGTGAGGACCTCTGGCAGGTCGCGGCCTCGGCCGCAGCTCGGAAGGCCCGAGCGCAGGCGAACGTGTGGCCGTGGCACTGGATGGTGGCGATCGCGGTGACGTTCGCAGTCGTCCTCGTCAGCGTTGCTGCGATGTGGGGGCGTGCTGCTGGTCGAGCTCGCCGAAGCTAGCGCAGCGGACGTCGCTGGGTCGACCGGGCGGTGCTGATGAACCGGTCGAGTGCGTCGCCGACGTCGTCGTGCCAGGAGCCGTCGGACCAGGCGCCGGCTTTCTCGTCGGTTGCCCAGACGTGCCAGCGGTCACCCTCTTCGTCAAGCGCTGTCGCGTCGGCGGTTCCCCGCTCGCCGGGCCAGAGGACCCGCAGGCGTTCGTCGGCGACCACCGCGCGGGCTTCGTCCAGGTCGGTGAACGGCAGCGGTTTCCGCCAATGGTCGATGACGACGCCGATGCGCTTGCTGGGGGTGCCGTCCCAGTCGATGTCGAGTCCTCGGTCGGAGAGGACGCTGGCGACCCGTTCCCCTGCGGTGAGCTGGGAGCGTTCGTTGACGGCTGCTTCACCGCGGGTGGAGAGCATCGACTTCGCGACCAGGTCGGGGTCGATGTCAGGCGCTGGGTGGAACGACCCGTACGCGAGGCGCAGAACGCACCGTTCCAGGGCGAGCCCGTCCGTGTCCTGCTCATGGAAGAACACGTACGCCCACTCTCGCTGTCCGTCGGGCGCTGTCTGGTCCGGTGTTCGCCGGTCACGCGCTTCCAGGAACCCGTCGCTCTGGTCGACGCCGAGGTTCATCCCGGTGACGAAGCCGTCACGGGCGAGCTCCGCGAAGGCGAACTGGAGACGGTCGTACTGGCTGCTGCGCCAGTCCCAGGTTGCCTCCTCCTGCCGGCGTGCATCCCAGATGAGCCGGGTGCGCGCGAGGACGGTGCGGCGGAACTCGTCAACGTCCGGTACGTCGTCCTCGTACCATTCGACGACTGTCTCGACGACGTCGTCGAAGCGGCGGAACCCGGGCAGCATCTGCTCGGTGACCGTTTCGTCGATCAT
The DNA here is from genome assembly GCF_030209655.1 of Curtobacterium sp. MEB011. Taxonomy (NCBI): domain Bacteria; kingdom Bacillati; phylum Actinomycetota; class Actinomycetes; order Micrococcales; family Microbacteriaceae; genus Curtobacterium; species Curtobacterium sp. MEB011. The sequence goes on from NZ_JARVRN010000012.1 coordinate 154,634, forward strand.
CTGCTCGTCGGGTTCGACCTCGTCGAGGATGTCGTAGTCGGTCTGGTCGATGCTGTCGTCCGGCTTCCGCCGCCGCCACTTGTCGAAGATCCCCACGGACGGATCCTATGCGGCGCCGGTGTCGCGCCGCCGGGACGCGGACCGGTCCGGGAGTCTGGTGCAGCAGCTCGAGGTCCTGCACCGGCAGGCCGGTGACGCTGGCTCGAGACGGTCGACCGGAGCGGAATCTTGCGGTTCGCGGTCTACGTCTGCGTGAGGACCTTCGCGTGACCGTGGCCGTCGGCGAAGACGTACGCGGATCCGCCGCCGAAGTTCACGCCGAGGGGGTCCTCGTCGAGCATCGCGACGAACCGGTATCCGTCCGGAGTCTCGTCGTTCTGGATCCACGCCGGTCTCCCGCCCCACTGGCCGGCGACGGTGACACCGTCGGCGCGCGCCTCGGCCAACGCGTCGGAGTAGTCGTCCGCGGCTGCCTGGTGCACGCCGAGGAGCCACGGTGCACCGGCCATCACGGCGGTGCCGGACGATGATGCCGGCCGTCCGGCCGGGTGCAGGTCGCGTCCACCGACGACGATGGCAGCGTTGCACCCGGCGTCCGGGTCCCAGGACGGGCAGGAGCCCGGGTCTGCCTGGCAGATGAAGACGAGGATGAGGCTGCCGTCGTGCTCGAGCTGCGCGGTGAACTGCATCGGCTCGTGGTGTTCAGCGCACGTCGGCCAGTCGAAGCCGTCGGGAACGCTGGGCTGCCCGCCGAGTCGTGAGGACACCAACGGTGCGGTGAGGTCCGACCGGTACGCGCCGAGGAGCCGAACACCGGCTCGGGTTCGACGTACTGCGACAGCGTCGTGACTCCGGGTCGACGACGACGCGGCGCTGAGGCGGATGCTCTCCGGCGTGCCGCTGCGGATGGCGGCGACGACGAAGGACGGGTCGTCGGTGGGGAGGTCCCATCGCAGGAGGGACTGGTAGGGCTCCTTCCCTGTCCCGGTGTACGGGGCAGGGCCGTTGTCCTCCGCCAGGAGCATCCGCTCGACCTGCCAGGCGTCCAGGAGTGGGTACCCGGCGCCAGTTGCCTCGGAGACGATCCGGGTTGCGGTTCGCCGAGCGATCGCCTGCCGGCGCTGGCGGCCGCTCCGGTACAGGACGAAATGGAGCAGGTGCGCGACGATGGGGAACGGGAGCACCCACACGGCCGCGAGGAGGGACGACTCGCTCTGACTGCGGTAGTCGAACGCGTCGTAGTACACGGAGAGGGCGATGTAGGCGATGACGCCGAAGGTGTACACGAGTGTGTACACGGCGCCGAACACCCGCAGGCCCGGCGGGGTGCGCACCGCAGCAGCAGCGCTGGTGTCGATGATGACGTCCGGCGGCAGATCCGCTGTCAACGGCGGGGACCGAGCGTGTGACGCGAGACGACGGCGGAGACTGCCACGCCGACGAACGATGCGGCGGCGTGTGCACCGGTGAGGACACCCGCGGACGGACGGTGTCGGTGTGGACGGTACGTGCTCATGCTGCTCCCCCGAGAGTGCTGTCCCTCCACGCTACCGCCATGCCGGTGGTCGCCTGCCCACCCCACTCGAGCGGTTCACCCACGCAGTCGCTGGTCAGATGTCGGGGAGGAACGGGCCGACACGAGCACAACGGCTCGAGTCGGACCGATGCAGCGAAGACCGCCGACGGGGTCGCCGTCGCCGGATCCGTGCCGGGTCCGCGGACCGGTCCGTCCGGCCACCTCCGGAACGAAGAAAGCCCCCGACCGGACCTGGTGGTCCTGCCGGGGGCTTCGTGGTGGTGGGCGATACTGGGATCGAACCAGTGACCTCTTCCGTGTCAGGGAAGCGCGCTACCGCTGCGCCAATCGCCCAAGTCCCTGCGTGGACCGGAGTCCATCAAGGTCTTGGAGGGTGGATCTGGAGGTGGGGACGGGATTCGAACCCGCGTGGACGGCTTTGCAGGCCGCTGCCTAGCCTCTCGGCCACCCCACCATCGAGGTTCACGTCTCCGTGAGTACCCGAACGGTGGGATACCCTCTGGTGAGTCGCGGGCCTTCGAGAAGACCCACACTCGAGCGGATGACGAGATTCGAACTCGCGACCCTCACCTTGGCAAGGTGATGCGCTACCACTGCGCCACATCCGCACTTGTCGTTCCGCTGTCGCGGCGACGACGTAAACTCTATACGCACCGGGGCACTTCCACCAAAATCCTTCCCGTTCACCGGGCGTGTCCCCCGAGTTCATGCGGATCGGGGCGGTTCGGCACCCCCTGCGGACAGCGCGCCACACCCGGGCCGCGCGATGTGTTCGATGCGTCGCCGGACTTCCGCTAGTATCGATCCGCACGAACAGTGCAGGGGGCGATTGGCGCAGTTGGTAGCGCGCTTCGTTCACACCGAAGAGGTCATCAGTTCGAGTCTGGTATCGCCCACACAGCAACACGAACACCACTGACAAGAGCCCGACGCAGCAGCGTCGGGCTCTTGTCATCTCATCAGGCCGCAGCACGCGGGCCAGACCACCAGCACGATCGGACGAAGGGGCGCATGACCGACGTCGACCTCGAGTTCGCCCGGGTCCGAGCGGTCCTCGACCGTCCGACCCTGCGGCTCATGTCCCGGCCGACCAGCGCCACGGTCCTCGCCGTGTTCCGCACGGTCTTCGACCGCGACGTGCAGTACGTCCCCGCCGACCGCATGCACCTGCAGGTCGAGGAGCACGTCGCGCGCCTGCAGGCAGCGGGTGCCCGCGTGCCCGCCAGCGACCAGGCGGTGCCGACGGCCAGTAGACAAGCCGACACCGAACAGTCCGACGGTGAGCAGGAGGCCCGCCCGAACGGCCGCGCCCTGTGCCGCGAGTGGGTCGGCGCCCAGTGGCTCGTCCGCTCGAACTCCCCCGACGGCGACGAGCAGTACTCCCTGACGAGCCACGCGCTCGAAGCGCTGAGCCTCGTCGACGCCCTGTCGGCCGACCGCGCCCTGATCAGCGAGAGCCGGCTGGCGATGATCGTCGACGCGGTGCACCGGTGGGCGGCCCGGGCCGAACCCGACCCCGACGTGCAGATCCGCCGGATCGACGCCCAGATCGCCGAGCTGCAGTCCGAGCGTGCACGCCTGGAGCACGGTGACGACGTCGTGGCGGTGGACGACGACCGGATGCGCGACGGGTACACCAACATCTCCGACCTGATCCGGCAGCTCCCGAGCGACTTCAAGCGCGTGGAAGAGGCGGTCGCGACGATGCACCGCTCGATCGTCGAGGACTTCCGGCAAGAGGTCCGCCCCATCGGCGAGATCCTCGACGACTACCTGGCGCGCACCGACAACCTGATGGAAGCGACGCCCGAGGGCCGTGCCTTCGAGGGCGCCTTCGAACTGCTGCGCGACGACGCACTGCTCCTGCGGCTCCGCGATGACATCGCGACGATCCTGGCGCACCCGTTCGCGCAGGGCCTCGGCGCCGGCGAGCGTCGAGCCTTCCGCAACACCGTGACGATCCTGCGCCAGGGCATCGAGGACGTGCTCGCCCAGCGCCGTCAGCTCACCGCCACGCTCCGCGACCAGATCGTCGCCCACGACGTGGTGCGCGACCGCGAGCTCGACGCCGTGCTCCGCTCGATCAACCGCGGCCTCGCCGCCCTGATGGACCAGGGCGGCGCGCGTGACCGGATCCCGCTGCCGCTCCTGCCGGCTGCCGCCGAGGTCGGCACGCTGCGCGAGCGCTTCTACGATCCGGACGCCGAGTCCGTACCGCCGCCCATCGAGGAGCCCGACGACGACGTCTTCGAGGACCTCGACGTCGAGATGCTCCGCAAGCACGGCGGGCCGCTGCTGACCGAGCTGCGCGCGGCGCTGCGCTTCGCCGAGGCCGACTCCAGCGTCGATGCGTTCCACGGGCTGCCACCCGAGCAGCGCCGGCCGGTCGAGCTGTTCGGCCTCGCGCACCTGCTGACGGGGCACGAGGACTTCGAGTCGGCCGCCCACGTCGCCGAGCACCGGACGGTGCGTCCCGACGGCACCGCGATCACCTTCCAGATGCCCACCGCTGCGCTCGACGACGAGCGCACTCCGGTCGGCGACGCACACGACGAGAACGCACAGGAGGCACGGTGAGCGACACGACGCCGGCACCGGTCGACGACACGGTCCCCTACGACGACCCCGCATCCGTGATGCAGGACGACGAGCGTGACGAGTCCAGCTTCGCCCTCTTCGAGGGCGACGAGGGCCGGCTCGACGAGCACCAGCGGCGCGCCCTGGTGGCGCTGCTCCGGCACTCGTACGTCAGCTCCCGCACGCACCCCGACGAGTGGCGTGCCGTGCTCGACGCCGAGTACCAGCTGCGGTCGCGCCTGAACGACCTGTTCCTCGAGCTGCACGTCGACCGTGACCGCGAGGTCGCCTGGAAGCGCCAGGCCCGGTCGGAGAGCCAGCGCCGTACGTTCCCGACCCTGCTCCGCGACCTGCCGTACACCCGCGAGGAGACGATCGTCCTCGTCTACCTGCGGATGCGTCTGCGCGCCGACGCCCGACCGGGCCCGGACCAGGTCGTCGTCGACCGCTCCGAGATCCTCGGGCACGTGGCGGGCTTCCGTCCGGCGACCGCGACGGACCGCACCCGCGACGAGGGCCGGGTCGCGAAGGCGATCGAGCGCCTCGTGACGGCGCGCATCCTGATCCGCACGTCAGACCCGGACCGCTTCCGGGTGGCGAGCGTCGTCGAGGTGCTGCTCCCCCTGGAGCGCTTGCTCGAACTGGACGCCTGGTTGCGGACCACCACCACACAGGACGAGGCGACCGCCCCGGGCGGCGAGCCGACCGACGGGGACGACCCGGGCCTCCCGGCAGACGGCGAAGCCGAGACCGACACCGACGACGAAGGCGAGACGGAAGCGTGACCGACACGTTCGAGATCCCGGCGCTCTTCGACACGGTCGCGCAGTGGCGCGCCGAGTCGATGCAGGTCGTCAACTGGGGTGGGTTCCACGGCCACCGGCAGGTCGAACTGTCCGGCACGGCGACGCTCATCTCCGGTGCCTCGGGCACCGGCAAGTCCACGCTGATGGACGCCTACCTGGCCGTGATGATGCCGTCCGACGTGCCGTTCAACGGCGCCTCGAACGACGCCACCACCGGCCGCGCCCGCAGCGCTGACCAGCGCAACCTGCTCACGTACCTGCGCGGCAAGGTCGACACCCGGCGCGACCCGGAGACCGGCAGCCTGCGCGACGTGAACCTGCGCGGCGACGACCAGACCACGTGGGGTGCGGCGGCGGTCACGTTCCGGAACGACGACGAGCGACGCTTCACGGTGCTGCGTGCGTACATCGTGCCGAAGCGCGCCCGCGGGGTCGGCGACATCCAGATGACCATGGCGACGGTCGACGACACCTTCGACCTGCGCCGGCTCGAGGAGTTCGTGCCGTCGCGGTTCCACCACCTCGAGCTGACCGGCCGCGTGCCGGGGCTCGTCATCCGCGACACCTACCAGGAGCTCGCGTACACGCTGCAGACGCGGCTCGGCATCGGTGACTCCGGTGGCGGCAACCGGGCGATGCGCCTGCTCGCGCGGATCCAGGCCGGCCAGCACCTGCCGACGGTCGACGCGCTGTACAAGTCGCTCGTGCTCGAGACCCCCGGCACGTACGAGGCGGCCGACCGGGCGCTCGCGCACTTCTCCGCCCTCGACGAGGCGTACGAGGCGATGGACACCGAGGAGCGCAAGGTCCGCATCCTCTCCCCCATCACCGACCTGCACGACGAGATCTCGCGCGCGACCGAGGCCGCAGCGGCCCTGGACGGCATCGCCACCGGTGCCGAGGTGTCGCCGTTCGCGCACTGGACGGCCTCGCGGAAGCGTGACCTGCTCGACGCCGAGGTGTCGCGCAACGCCCGCGAGCGCACGGCATCGCGCGCCGAGGTGGCCGCGGCTGAAGCCCGGCACGCCGCCGTCGAGATCGAGCTGCGCGACGCCGAGGCCCGACTCCGCGACCAGGGCGGCAACGCGCTCGCCCAGCTCGAGGACCGCATCGAGCGGCTCACCCGGGAGCGCGACGGGGTCGTCCGGACCCGGGCGACGTTCGACGAACGGACCGCCGTGCTGGGCACGTCCGTCGCGACCGAGGCCGACTTCACTGCCGCGCAGCGCAGCTCGCACGAGTTCCTCGGGTCGTACGCCGACGCCCGCACCGCGCTCGATGAGCGGCGCGACGCCCTGACCCGCGAGGAGTACCCGCTCCTCGACCGCGAACGGTCCCTGCGGCAGGAGCGCCAGTCGCTCGAGCACCGGCAAGGCGCCATGCCGCTGCCGATGCACGAGGCCCGGCTCGCGATGGCGCGTGCCGCCGGCATCGACCCGGCCGAGCTGCCCTTCGTGGCGGAGCTGCTCGACGTGCTGCCCGGCGAGGAGCGCTGGCGCACGGCCATCGAGTCCGTCCTGGCGCCCGTCGCCCGCACGCTGCTCGTCGACCAGGACCGCCTCGGCGACTTCAGCGAGGCGATCGACGCACTTCGCCTGCCCGTTCGCGTGCAGTTCGAGGGTGTGCCGACCGGCCCGCACCTCGACCTCGACGGCGACCCGGCCATGGTGTCCGGCAAGCTCGCCATCAAGCCGTCGCCGTTCAGTACCTGGGTGCGCGAGCGGATCGAGTCCGACCGCACCGATGCACGCTGTGTGGCCTCGGCATCGGACCTGGGCGGCGGTGGCCGCCGGGTCACCGAGTCCGGGCAGCTGCGCGACGGCCGTCGTGGCGCGCACGGTGACCGCCGGCAGTCGAACGTCATCGGGTTCACGAACGAGGCCCGTGTCGCCGCGGTCGAGCAGGAGCTCGCCTCGATCGCCGAGGACCTCGCGACGCTCGAGGCACGCCGCACCGACGTCGCACAGGACCTCACCGCGCTCGACGTGCTCCGCGCCGCCCACCAGCACGTGGTCGACGCCACGTGGGCCGCGATCGACGTCGACGGGTTGGGCGCCTCCCTCGCCCGGCTCGACGAGGAACGGCAGGCACTGCTCGCCGCCGACGACGGCCTCCGGACGCTCCGGGCCTCGGTCGCGCGGCTGCGCAAGTCGCTGGACGAGGCTGCCGACCGCCGCTCCGCCGCACGGCTGTCCGTGCAGCGGCTCGAGGAGCGCCACGCGGTGCTCGTCGACGGCCAGGACGCCGCCGCCGAGATCCTGGAGCGCTTCGAGTCCTCGCCCGGTTCGCTGCCGGACGACCAGCAGTCCCGTCTGCTCGAGGAGACCTTCGAGGAGATCGGTGCGCCGGACGGCGTCGACGGGTTCGACGACGCCACCCGACGGCTGAAGCGCCGGCTCGAGGAGCGGCTCACGCAGGCGCTCGACGGTGCCGCGGCGGCCTCGACCTCGTTGACGCTGACGTTCCAGCGGTACCAGGATGCCTGGCCCGACCCGAACCTCGGCACCGGCGTCGCGTCGTACCCCGATTACCACGCGATCCTCGACCAGATCGTGGCGACCGGCCTGCACGCCCGTCGGAGCGAGTGGCGTCGACGCCTGTCGCAGTGGAGCGGCGAGGACCTCGTCCCGCTCGCCGGCGCCTTCGACCGCGCCGTCGTCGAGATCGAGGAACGTCTCGAACCGGTCAACGAGATCCTGCGCGAGCTGCCGTTCGGCGCGAACCGGGACCGTCTGAAGATCCAGATCCGCCGGGTCACCCGCGAGGACGTCACCGCGTTCCGCCGCGAGCTCCGCGCCCTGTCCGCCTCGGTCGACACCGAGCTGACCGACGACGTGCTCGAGACCCGGTTCCGACGGCTCCGGCGCTTCATGGCCGTCATCCGGCCCGACCCGGACGCCGCCCGTGGCCGCACCACCCAGCGCGACGCGGTGCTCGACGTCCGGCGGCACATGGAGATCACGGCGGTCCGGTACGACACCGACGGCAACGACCTCGGCGTGTACTCGTCGCTCGGTGACAAGTCCGGTGGTGAGACGCAGGAGCTCGTGGCGTTCATCGTCGGCGCCGCGCTGCGCTACCAGCTCGGTGACGAGACCCGTCCCCGGCCCCGGTTCGCGCCGGTGTTCCTCGACGAGGCGTTCATCAAGGCGGACTCGGAGTTCGCCGGCCGTGCCGTCACCGCGTGGCTCCGGCTCGGGTTCCAGCTCGTCGTGAGCGCGCCGCTCGACAAGGTCACGGCGCTCGAACCGTCGATGGAGCGGCTGCTGTCGATGCGGAAGCACCCCGAGACGGGCCACTCCTCCGTCACCGAGATCGCCCGGGTGGAGCCGGCAGCCGTCTGACGCGGGCGGGGGTGGTCGCGGGGTGGTCGCGGGCTGGTCGCAACACCCCGCTCAGGTTGGCCGAGTGGTCACGAAGTGACGCCTGGCGGCGCCGCCGCCGACAGTTGGTGACCAATCGCCGCGATGCCGACGGGGTGTCCTGACCACCCGGCGGGGTGTCCTGGGGTCACGATGACGGTCTGGAGGCGCGGCGCGGGCCCGCCACGCACCTCCCGGCCGCTGGTGGGCAGGTCACAACACCCCGCTCACCTTCGCGCGCTGGTCACAAACCGTCGGATGGAGGCCGCGTCGCCGACAGTTGGTGACCAATCGCCGCGATGCCGACGGGGTGTCCTGACCACCCG